>JAUNFH010000122.1 GCA_030525185.1 Clostridia bacterium | reverse complement strand
GAGCAGCTGATTTGTAATCAGCAGGTCGGGGGTTCGAGTCCGTCCACCAGCTCCATCTTTAATTTTAATATGGGTAGGTTCCCGAGTGGCCAAAGGGAGCAGACTGTAAATCTGCCGTCAACGACTTCGATGGTTCGAATCCATCCCTGCCCACCAACTTAAGACCGTTGAAATGTAACCGTTTCAGCGGTTTTTTGTTTTGTCCGATAACTTTTTAACGCGTCGGAGAAAACGGCGTTTTCTAACATTTTTCCGGCAAATATTCAAGTAACATTTAAGAATGTTTGTTCCGGCAAGAGCGGTATGTGTACTAACCATCCTTTTCCGCAAGAGAAAGATTTATTATAAAAACGAACTCTCCCCTCAAGTCGGATGAAAACCGAATGAGGGGAGAATTTTTTATATAAGGAGTTTCACAAGTTATATCCGATTATGAATAAAGCTGTTTTGAGGCGAAATCTCCGGCTCTTTTCCAAGCATCCCTTCCTTCCGGAAGAAGGTTGCCGAAGAGCTGAAAAACGTGCCACATTCCGCTGTACTCGGTGACCGTTACATCAACACCTGCGGCTTTGAGTTTTTCGCTGATTGTGATTGATTCGCTGTAAAGCACCTCCGCCGTTCCGATCTGAATATATGTCGGACAAAAACCGCTGTAATCGGCATAAACGGGTGAAACACGCGGATCATGAAGGTCGGCGTCTCCGGCATAAATTCTGACGATATCCTCAACGTCAAGCTCTTTCTCCGTTTCCTCTTTGAAGCCGAAAACCGGATCAATGTAAACATTCGTTTTATAAGATTCGCTTTCCGTTGAAAGATCGGCCCAAGGCGACATGAGCATTGCCGCCTTCGGAAGCTCCTTTTTTTCATCACGGAGCGAAAGAAGAAGCTCCAACGCAAGATTTCCTCCGGCACTGTCGCCCGTAACAACAACGTTTTCCGGTTTATAACCGTTATCCGTTATCCATTCCCAGCCGTCAATGACATCTTCAACGGCTCCGGGAAAAATTGTTTCCGGTGCAATTCTGTAATCAATCATAACCACCGTTGCACCGTCACACATTTCCGACCACGACTCCGCCTGCCAACGGTAAAGGTCAAGAAGATCAAAAAGGAAGGCGCCTCCGTGAATCTGATAAATCACCTTGTCGCTGTTTTCGCTGTTCTTTTTTGTCAGAACTTCAAGTGTACAGTTTTCAAGTTCGATTTTTTTACGTTCATAACCCGGCTTCGGAATATAAACTGACGGAAGATGAGCAAGCGGACTGCCGGCAAGTTTTTTGAAAATTCTTCCGCCGCCTTCGGGGTTGACAATTTGCATAACGGTTCTCATCCCCTCACGCATAACGAGCGAAGGAGTCGAAAGATCGGTATCCGCCGCAAAGGACGAAAGAAGTCCGAGAGAGATTCCCACGGCGACGATGAAAGCGAAGGCTTTTTTGAAATAAACCTTCAAAAATTCAAAAAGTTTCATTTTTTCCTCTCCTAAAAAATATTAGTAAACAAAGGTGGCATATCTGTCACCGATTTAACATATTATATCATATATTAACAAATTGTTAATTGATTTTCAGAATTTTTATAAATATTTATGCAGCAAAAAACGCACCCGAAAATCGGGTGCGTTTTAATATTTTGAAAAATTTTATTTTGTTCCGAAAATTCTGTCGCCGGCATCGCCGAGACCGGGAATAATATAGCCGTTTTCGTTGAGCTTTTCGTCAAGAGCGGCGCAATAAAGGTCAACGTCCGGGTGAGCCTTTGTGAAAGCTTCAATTCCTTCCGGAGCGGCAATGAGGCAAAGGAAGCGGATTGACTTCGGGTTTCTGAGCTTAATCTGGCCGACTGCGTCGATTGCCGAGCCGCCGGTTGCAAGCATCGGGTCAACAACAAAAACGTCACGGTCAGAGATATCCTTCGGAAGTTTGCAGTAATATTCAACCGGTTTGAGCGTTTCTTCGTTTCTGTAAAGGCCGATGTGGCCGACTCTTGCAGAAGGAACAAGAGAAAGGATTCCGTCAACCATTCCGAGACCTGCACGGAGAATCGGAACAACGGCAAGTTTCTTTCCCGCAAGGTGCTTTACGGTTGTTTTGCAAATCGGGGTCTCAATTTCAACGTCTTCAAGCGGAAGGTCGCGCGTTGCTTCATAGCACATGAGCATTGCAATTTCCGAAACAAGAGCACGAAAATCTTTTGAAGAAGTTTTCTTGTTTCTGAGGATTGAAAGCTTGTGGAGGATGAGGGGATGGTCAAAAATTGTTACGTTCTTATTCATTTCATCAAATCCTTTCTTTTGCCGCACGGACAAAAATTCAACTTTTTGTCCGTCAGAACCGTCCATTACAAATGAAATTTCGTTTTATTCATATTTCAAGGCAAAAAAATTTTGCCGAAGACAAAGGAAACGATTTTCCTTTCATAAGGCACAGTTATAACTTTACAATATTATAACCCCTTGCTAACCAAAGTGCAAGGGGTTATCGAAAGCTTTTTGATTTTTATATATTTTCTATGAAAGACGCCTTTGTTTTTCGGCAACTTTCATATATTTAGCTCTTGACGTTTCAAAGGTCAAAAACGTTGAGCCCGGTTTCCTCGCAGTGTACCCTTTCAATCGCTCCGTCAAGAACGGTGATGAAAATTTCCGCCGTTGCGCCGATTACACCCTCGTTGAGGTGACCGCCGAAAGCATTACCGCTTTCATCCGCAAGGGACGCATGAAGATGAATATAGCTTTCGCCGTTCATGACGCTTGCGTTTCCGCAAATGGCAGTAAGTTCCATAAAGCAATTGTATTCGTTCGATTTATACACTTTTGTATCCATGTTGAACACACCGACAACCGCCCTTTTGAGCGCACCGATTCCGGTGATGTAAGCCGCCTTAACATTATGACGGGCGCAGACATCCTTCACGCTTTCAACAATTTCCTCACCGATTTCAAGGCGAAGAACAATCGTTTTTCCGATTACCTTTTCTTTCATTTTTCACACCTTCAGTTCTTCAAAAAATCCCGTCCGAAGAGCCGCCTTTGCGTCTTCATAACCTTCGTCGTAAAGTGCGTCCATTTTATCGCTTTCACGGGTCAACGTGTCAACTCCGAAACAATCCTTCGGTTCGATAACAAGAAGTTTTCCCTCTTTTTCAAGTTCTTCCATTTCGTTGAGAAGAACCTCGCAACGAGTGTGGAGCGACTGAATTTGCTCAATCATGAAGGGCGTTTTGCGGAGAATGACGTTCGTCAAAGTCTTTTTCCCGAACGGAATGAGATAATCCTTTCTCGGTTTGGTCAGAACAACTATAACTTTGTCGCAACCTTCGTCGAACGCTTTTTGGAACGGAATAGGCGAAGCTATGCCGCCGTCGTAATAATCGATTCCGTCAATTTTATAAGGCTTGCAGACGGCAGGAATGCAGCACGACGCTTTGAGAACATTGTAATCGTCCTTTCTAATGTCGTCGTTCGTGAAGAAGTGTGCTTCACCGTCAACTGCCCGTGTTGCGCCGACGAAAAGCTTTACGCCCGAAGAAGCGAACGCGTCGTAATCAAGCGGCGAATCGCCGCCTGTGTTTGAAAGGTCGGAATAGATATAATCAAGTCCGATGAACGAACCGGTTTTTCTGAGGTTTTCCATGCTCATAAACTCCGGTCTCTTTGCAAAATCGGTGTAAAATTCATAGGTCCTTCCGCGTTGCGAGCAGGCGTATGTGATAAGATTTGCGCTTCCGGCCGAAACCCCGACCTGACACGGAATCATAATTTTGTTGTCAAGAAAGCAGTCGTAAATTCCGGCGGAGTAAACACACCTCATTCCGCCTCCGACGTCAACAATTCCAAGCATTGATTTTCCCCTTTCGTTTTAAAGGTTACTCCAACTCCTCAAAAAGCGTTTTTGAAAGTTCGATATGACCCTCATCGCTGTTTTCAAAAAGAATTTCGCCTTTTGCGTTTTCGTCTCTGAGGAGATTTTTTTCTTCAATGAGTTCCTTCGTGTGTCTCGCCGCACCGAACGCACCGTCAAAAAGAAGAACATCCTCTCCCATAACACGGCGGATCGACTTTTTCGCAAACGGGAAATGAGTGCAACCGAGAACAATGCAAAGCTGTTTTTCATCACGGAAAGGAAGAAAAAGCTTTGTGAGATATTCGTCCATTTCACGGCTGTCCGCTTTTCCGCCCTCAACAAGTTCAACAATTCCCGGTGCGGGAAGACCGATGATTTTTGCGTCGTTTTCAAAGCGGGAAACGAGGCCGGCAAACTTTTTTTCTCTGAGGGTCAGCTCAGTTGCCATGACGATTACCGTCGGGTGGTCGCCCGAAAGAGCCGCCGGCTTGAGTGCCGGTTCAAGCCCGATAATCGGGAAAGACGGATATTTTTCTCTCAAATCCGCCGCAGCGGCCGCCGTTGCCGTATTGCAGGCAATGACGAGCGCTTTTGCTCCCCTTTCCATGAGCTTTTCGGCGTTTTTGAAAGTGAGTTTTTTGATTTCGTCGGTCGGCTTAACGCCGTAAGGCGCATTCTTTGAATCGCCGAAGTAAATATACTTTTCGTTCGGCATAAGCTGCCAAAGCCGTTTCAAAACGCTGATTCCGCCGACTCCGGAATCAATGACGGCAATCGGGCTTTCACAAGTTATCATTTCTCGTCCCTCGCACTTTTATACTTTGTGCCATTTTACACCCTGAGCCGTATCTTCAAGAACAATTCCCCTTGCCTTAAGATCGTCACGGATTCTGTCTGCCTCGGCCCAGTTCTTTGCTTTTCTTGCGGCGTTTCTTTCTTCAATGAGGCGTTCGACCTCTTCGTCAAGGCTTTCCTCGCCCTTTCTGTTATAAAGAAGACCGAGAACACCGGTAAGCTCGTCAAGAGCCTCGGTTGCGTATTCAACGATTGACTTGCTCTGAACGCCCTCGTTGACGTTTGTGTTGATATCACGGACAAGTTCAAAAATTACACCGATTGCATCCGCCGTGTTGAGGTCGTCCTCCATTGCGTCAACGAACTCCTTGCGGCGCTTGTCGATGAGCATCATGATTTCGCCGTCGTCCTCGCCGGCTTCGTCAACCGCATTTTTGAACGCAAAATCAAGATTGTTGCGGCAGGTATACATTCTCTCAAGCGAAGCTTTGCACTGCTCAATTGCGTCGAAGCTGTAATTGATCGGGCTTCTGTAATGGCAGGAAAGCATGAGGAAACGAATCGGTTCATAACCGAACTGTTCGGCAACGTCACGAACGGTGAAGAAATTACCGAGCGATTTTGACATTTTCACCTTGTCCACGGTGATGAAACCGTTGTGCATCCAATAATTTGCGAACGGAACTCCGTTGCAGCATTCGCTCTGAGCGATTTCGTTTTCGTGGTGCGGGAAAATGAGGTCCTGTCCGCCGCAGTGAATGTCGATTGTTTCGCCGAGGTAACGTCTGACCATTGCCGAGCATTCAATGTGCCAACCGGGTCTTCCGTGTCCCCAAGGTGACTCCCAGTAAGGCTCGCCGGGTTTTGCGCTTTTCCAAAGAGCAAAATCCATCGGGTCTTTTTTAACTTCGCCGATATTGATTCTCGCTCCGGCTTCAAGGTCTTCAAGAGGCTGATGAGAAAGCTTTCCGTATTCCTTGAATTTTTTCGTGCTGAAATATACGTCTCCGTCAACGGCATAAGCATAGCCTTTTTCGATAAGCGTCGAAACAATGTTAATGATTTCGTCAATGTTTTCCGTTGCCTTCGGGTGAACGGTTGCTTCACGAATGTTCATTCCCTTTGCGTCAACCCAGAATTCTTTGATATATTTTTCCGTAATATCCTTATATGTCACGCCTTCTTCGTTTGCACGGCGGATCATCTTGTCGTCGATATCGGTAAAATTCTGAACGAAAGTGACCTTGTTTCCCATATATTCGAGATAGCGGCGAAGAACGTCAAAAACGCAAAGCGGACGGGCATTTCCAATGTGGATGAAGTTATAAACGGTCGGTCCGCAGGCATAAATTTTGAATTCGCCCTCGTTAATCGGAACAAGTTCCTCCTTTTTTCTTGTCATCGTGTTAAAAACCTTCATTTTGTTTCATTCCTTTCTTCCGAATATTTCTTTATTTCCCTTTCAAGCTTTTCAACTTTTGAACGCATACGGCAAATTTCCTGAGCGACGGGATCCGGAATATGAACCTGGTCAAGAACGTCAACCCGTTTTCCGTAACGCTTTACAACTCTCGCCGGAGAACCGACCGCGGTTGAATCGGACGGAATTTCGGAAAGAACAACCGAGCCCGCTGCAATGTTTGTGTTGTCTCCGACTCTGAACGGACCGAGAACCTTTGAGCCGGCGCCGATGAGAACATTGTTTCCGATTGTCGGGTGGCGTTTTCCGGTGTGTTTTCCCGTTCCTCCGAGCGTCACACCCTGGTAAATCGTAACGTCGTCTCCGATTATTGTTGTTTCACCGATCACAACGCCGGTTCCGTGGTCAATAAAAAACCTTCTTCCGATCTGTGCGCCGGGATGAATTTCAATGTTCGTTTTTTTCACTCACCGCTGTGAAACATATCGTGCGAGGAAAAACATATTATGATTA
>JAUNFH010000121.1 GCA_030525185.1 Clostridia bacterium | reverse complement strand
TTCGCTGAATAATGAATAATTATCATCGTAAATGTTGAAAACTATGTTAGGAAATTTAATAAGATTACAAATTTTGAAGAATATTTTTACAAATGAGAAAAACATTGTTGAAAACGTGATTTTTTTAACATTTTTAACGGAGTTTTCAACATTGTAAGCTTTTGACCTTTACAAAAATAAAATCGCCGTAAAGTTCATCTCTTTACGACGATTTTTGACATTTCGGATAATAACCGTTTTGTTTTTTTAAAAGGTGAGGAGAAAATGAATATCACTCATCTTCCTGTCTTTTCTTGAAAGAGGAAACAATTTTGAAAATGATCGTGTTTTTGAAGAGCGTTTTGTGAAGAAGGTGGCGCTTGATGCAGCAGACGGCTGCAAGGGTAAAGAGGACGAAAATTACGCTGCAAATTTCTGCCCTGAGAGCGAGATAAGCGGGCTCAAGAGTGAGCCATGACGTTCCGAGGTGCGGATTCAAAATGAGATAAACCGAGTTTTGAGAGAGGAAAAGCATTGAAAAAGCAATCAAAATATGAACCGCAATATGGATTTCGTTCGGAAGTCTGTCGGTGAGGGCATATTTCGGCGCGCCCTTGTGTTCCCGTCTTCCGGAAATTCTGAGAAGGAGAACCGCAAACAAAATTCCGATTGCGCCGCAGAGAACGGTCAAGGCGATTTTTTTTGCAACAACCGAGTAAATTTCATTGTAGGTTTTTTCAATGTTCTTGCAATTTTCGTTGAAAACCATTCCGCCGGAAAACGAAACCAAAAAGTCAAAATTTTCACCGAACCCTGCCGAAAGTTCCTGAACAATCGGAAAAAGGTCCTGAATCGAGCCGGGAATATAATAAGGATTTTTTGAATTGAAAACCATCAGACAATTTTCAAGCGAGGAAAAATATTTTTGGGCTTCTTCACTCGTTGAAACCGGAGCGTTTGAAACAAGGCGGTTTTTTTCATGGTCAAAAACCGCAAAGAAAACGTTGTCAAGTCCGTCGAGATATTCGGCAACGGTTCGGTAATCTTCGTCTGTTCGCTTTTCGCTTTCGAGAAGATCCGCATATACTTTGGTATAATAGGCTTCTACGGTCTTTCGGTTGACGGAAAAAGTTCCGCTTCCGTTCTTTTTGACAAAACCGTTTGAAAGATATTCTTCGTCAACGCTGTTTTTTGAAACCTGATAATCAAGAAGACTCAAAACCGTTTCAATTTGATCGTCACGGTTTTTGTTTTCCATCTCGGTATAATAATTAATCAGATCCGGGTTTGAAAAGCCGTCGGCGTCTTGGTATTTCAGAGCGTATGAAAGAATGTTTGAAAAGGCAAGCTTCACTTCGTGCTTGAACGGTTCGCTCGTTTCGTAGTTGAAGTTTGGCCCTTGCTTGAAGGAATTGACAACATAAGAATCTTCTTCCGTGTAAAGTTCGACAACGTCGAGAACCTGAGTGGCGCATAGAAAGGTCAAAGCGGCAATCAGAATTGTTATGAAAGCTTTTGAAGAAGTGAGGTAAAGCGTGTTGCGGAAAGCGAGAAAAAATTCTTTTCTTTTGCTTTTAAAGCTCTTTTCGTTTTCGTTGTTTTTTTCCATGAGAGTATCCTCCGGATTAAAGTTCTTCACAAAAAGCGGCAAAGTCACGAAGACTCATTTCTTCGGCGCGAACCGTCATTTTGAGTCCGGCCTTTTCAAGTGCGGCCGAAACCGATTCTTTTGAAATTCCGAGCGAGGAACTGACGGAATTGAGAACGGTTTTTCTCCGTTGGGCAAAAGCGGCTTTGACAACGCGGAAAAACTTTTTCTCGTCGGTCACTTTTACCGGAGGCTCTTTTCTGAGGTCAAGTTTTATGACGCTGCTGTCAACTTTCGGCGCAGGCATGAAAGACCCGCGCGAAACGTCAAAAAGCTTTTTCGCTTCGGAGTAATAATCAACGCAGACGGTGATTGCACCCGCACCCCTTGAACCGCAACCGGCAATGAGTCGGTCGGCAACCTCTTTTTGAATCATGACGGTCAGGCTTTCAATCGGAAGGCCGCTTTCAAGAAGGAGGGTGATTACCGGTGTTGTAATGTAATAAGGAAGGTTTGCGCAGACAACGACGTTCATTCCATTAAACTTTTCTTCAATGAGTTTATGAAGATCGATTTTGAGAATATCGTCGTTTATGACTTCGGTGTTGAGGCAGCCGTCGAGTGTTTCGGAAAGGACGGGAATGAGCCTTGTGTCAAGTTCGATTGAAACAACTTTTTTTGCCCGAGCCGAAAGTTCCTTCGTGAGAACACCGATTCCGGCGCCGACTTCGATTACGCCGGTGTTTTCGTCCGCACCGCAAAGCTCCGCCATTTTCGGACAGACGGACGGGTTGACGAGAAAGTTTTGGCCGAGCGACTTTGAAAATGTGAAGCCGTGGCGCGAAAGAACGCTTTTAATTACTGAAATGTCGGATAAATTTTGCATAATTCAAAATGCTCCTTGCATTTTTTAAAATTCGTTGTATAATGTTTATATCATTATACAACGAGGTGAAGCATTATGTCAATTCTTGTTACGGGAGGCGCCGGATATATCGGCTCCCACACCTGCATCGAACTCATGAAAGCCGGCTACGACGTTGTTGTTGTCGATAATTTTTACAACAGCAAACGCGAAGCACTCAGAAGAATTGCAGAGCTTGCAAAAAAGGAATTCGCTTTTTATCAGTGTGATATCCGTGATGAAGCGGGTCTTGACAAAATTTTTAAAAGCGAAAAAATTGACGCGGTTATTCATTTTGCCGGTCTCAAGTCGGTTCCCGAATCATGCAGAAAACCGCTTGAGTATTACGACAACAACATAAACGGAACGCTCACTCTTTGCCGTGTCATGAGAAAGAACGGCTGCAAGAGAATCGTTTTCAGCTCTTCCGCAACGGTTTACGGAATGAACAACGTTTCTCCGCTTAAAGAGACAATGCCGACCGGAGGAACAACGAATCCTTACGGAACAACGAAATATATGATTGAACTCATTCTCAAAGACCTTTATACGGCCGACAACGAATGGTCAATCAGCCTTCTCAGATATTTCAATCCCATCGGTGCTCACGAGAGCGGACGAATCGGCGAAGATCCGAACGGAATTCCGAACAATCTTATGCCGTATATTGCACAGGTTGCAGTCGGAAAGCGTGAATACCTCAATGTTTTCGGTGCCGACTATGATACTCCCGACGGAACGGGCGTTCGCGATTATATCCACGTTGTCGATCTTGCACTCGGCCACGTTAAGGCTCTTGACAGAGTTCTTTCACAGAGAGGCTGCGACATCTTCAACCTCGGAACGGGAATCGGATACAGCGTTCTTGACGTTGTTCATGCCTTTGAAAAAGCGAGCGGCGTAACCGTCAATTACAAAATCGGTCCCCGCCGTCCCGGCGACATCGCAACTTGCTATTCCGATCCGACGAAGGCTTTTGAAGTCCTCGGCTGGAAGGCGGAAAGAGGTTTGGAACAGATGTGTGCCGATTCTTGGCGTTGGCAAAGCAACAATCCGGACGGATATCCGGACAACTGATAAAAAAGGCTGTCACATTGCGTGGCAGCCTTTTTGAATATCTTCGGTGCTTGAAGCGTTTGAAGATATGTTCACCTCGTCCGCCGTTTCGGCAGAGGCACCGAAGTGCTAAAAATGTTTATACTTTTTAAATAAAACAATGGAACCCGACGCAAATGAAAAAATCGTCGGGTTCCATCTATTTGAAAGGAGAGGGGAGTGCGGTGGGGAGGAGGGGGCAGGTGAAAAATCGGAAAAAACACACTGCGATCCCCATCGCACAATCACAGTATATGAGGGGTACTTTAAATGTAACTAAAGCACTGAAAAATTTTTGAGCTTTTTTGTTTGGTTAATTTTTCATCTTTTTTTTGAAGAGAAAACCCGAAACGGCGAAGATTGCGGCGGAATAAACGAGGACAATCGCAAGGTCGGTCAAAACCGTTTTGAAGTCCCCGGAAAGGGTTGACTTCACCGCGTCAACGGCACGGTAAAACGGAAGAAGTTCGCAAATTTTTCTGAACGGACCCTTAACCATGCTCAGGTCAAACCACGTTCCGGAAAGCCAGGCGGAAAGGTTGACGATGATTGTGTTGAAGGCTCCGAGGGCTTTTTGGCTGAAGAGCGTTCCGCTGAGAACGCCGAAGCTGATGTATAAAAGCGAGGCCGCGGCAATTGAAAAAACGCAGAAAAGAAGTTTTGCCGACGGCTTGAAACCGAGAACGAAAGAAAAGGAAAAGCTTACCGCGCTTTGGATTATTCCGACCGCAACGCACGGAAGACTGTAACCGCAAAGAAAGTCCGCTGCAGTCATCGGAGAGGCAAAAAGTCTTGAAAGAAAAGCGGTCTCTCTGTCGGACGAAATCAGTATTCCGAGAAAAATCGAAAGGAACGAAAGTCCGAAAACGATCATTCCGGGTGCAAGCGTTTCAATCGAAAAAATTCCGGGCATTCCGTCGATATTTTTTGAAAGGAAAAAGAAAGCAGTCATCAGAACAACCGGAAATCCGATTCCGAAAATCAGGGAAAGCGGATCTCTGAGAATTTCCTTAATGTTTCTTCTTGAAAAGGTCAATGCTCTCATCTTTCTTCCTCCTTTTGCGGATCGGTGAAAAACAAAAACGCGTCTTCAAAATTTTTTGCGTCGGCTTTTTCGGAGATTTCCTTTGCCGTTCCGAGCGCACGAAGCTTTCCTTCGTTCATGATTCCGATTTCGTCGCAGAGCGCTTCGGCTTCTTCAAGGTAATGCGTTGTGAGAATCACGGTCATTTTTCCTTTGAGTTCTTCAATTACTTTCCAAAGGTCACGTCTTGCGCGCACATCGAGGCCGAGGGTCGGTTCGTCAAGAAAAAGGACCTTCGGTTCATTGATGAGCGCCATTGCGATTGAAAGCCTTCGGGCCATTCCTCCCGAAAGCGACTTTGCTTTTTCGTTTGCCCGGTCGGAAAGCGAAAAACGGCCGAGCATTTCTTCAGCCTTTTTCTTTGCGTCGCAACGTTTTGCACCGTATATTTCTGCGATGAATTCATGGTTTTCAAAAGCGGTCAGTTTTTTTGCCGCGGCGGTTTCCTGAGGTGAAATGCTGACGAGTTTTTTGACTTCCTGCGGAGACGAAAGAACGCTCTTTCCCTCAATGAGCGCGTTGCCCGAAGAAGGAGAAAGAAGGCCGCAAAGCATTTTGATTGTTGTTGTTTTTCCGGCTCCGTTTTGACCGAGAAGGCCGAAAACCGTTCCGCTTTTTATCGAGAGCGAAAGTTCGTCAACGGCTTTTCGCGAGCCGAAGGTTTTTGAAAGTTTTTTGAGTTCGACGGAATTCAATCTTCGTCATCCTTTCCTTTTTGCGCATTGAAAATTGCGTTTGCAAAATCCATATAGACGTCGTTCGGAACAATCGCAATTCCCTGATTTTCGTCCGCAAGAAGAAGAACCGTGTCGCCGGGTTTGATTTCAAACATATCTCTTGCGGCTTTGGGAATCACAATTTGTCCCTTTTCGCCGACTTTTACCGTGCTTATATATTTTCCTTTTGGTGGGTTCATAAAAAAATCCTCTGATTCATAAAAGTATAACTTGTATAACTTATTATACTTTTATCCGGTTCTTTTGTCAATATATAATTAAAATTTTATCTTTCGGCCGAGGATTGCGTAATTTCGTCTTTTGTGATATAATAACCGAAACAACGAAAGAAAAGGATGATAATAATGGAATACACATACAAGCCCACGGGGGTCTGCTCAAGAGGAATTTCGTTTGAAATTGAGGACGGAAAGGTCAAGAACGTTCTTTTTAACGGCGGCTGCAACGGAAACACAAAGGGAATTGCAAGCCTCGTTGAAGGAATGGACGCAGAGGAAGTCATCAAAAGACTTGAAGGTCTCACTTGCGGATTCAAAAAAACGTCCTGTCCCGATCAGCTTGCGAAAGCTCTTCGCGAAGCACTCGGAAAGTAAGTTTTGGTTTTCAGCCGGAATGCATTTTGCATTCCGGCTTTTTCTGTTTTTTGAGTACCGTTTTAAGAGAGTTCTTTAACCACACGGGTTTCTTTCTGAATCTACACCCGACCGCTCCGCTGGTGGGGTACTTTTGGACGTCGTCTGAAATGTACGGAGCAAGACAATTATTGCAGTACTTTTTCTTGGCGCCCTCCAGTGAGGGAGCTGTCGGCTCTGCCGACTGAGGGAGAGATTCCTATGCTGTGGTGTATTTTTTAATGTTTTTCCTTTAACCGCACGGGTTTCTTTTAAATTTACATCCGACCGCTCCGCTGGGGGTACTTTTGTCGGTTGAAACAAAAGTACCCAAAAGTTCGCTTTGTTAGTACGCCGCATTTGGTGAACAAATTTTGATTTGCGGGGGAAAATCAAAATATCGTCCACCGATGCGGCTTTAGATAAGTTTCTCATAACTTTTTACAATCATACAGAAAGAAAAATCCGCCTGTAGTACAAAACCGTCGGTGTCCATTGGTTTAAAGCAAGGATTCAAATTAATAAGGATTACGTTTTCCTCGTGCGGATTTTAAGCGTGAACTTTTCCACTTACGCTTACTTGAATGT
>JAUNFH010000120.1 GCA_030525185.1 Clostridia bacterium | reverse complement strand
CGGTCTTGCCTGTCCGAAAAGCGAAAAGAACATTCTTCTTCTCATCAATTCGGCTCATAACCTTTTTGAAGCGGACAGACTTTCAAAAATCATCATGCTTTCCGGCCTCGGTTTCAGCTTCGTTCTTTCCGTACTTTGCACCGCGCTCAAAGTTTCGGTTGCTTTCGGGCCGCTCGTTCTCATTGCGCTCCAGCTCGTTTGGGGACTTATCGCATATGTCACGGGAAAAACAAGAATAAAATGAACGTTCCTTTAAGCAAAAATTAATTATCGGATATTAATATATTAAAAAATCAAACGAAAGGCGAATGATTAAATGAGTAAGATTATCAACGTTTCGGATCTCAAAAAGTCATACGGCAGTAAAGAGGTTTTAAAAGGCGTAAGCTTTGCGGCCGAAAGCGGCCAAATTGTCGGCCTTCTCGGTCCCAACGGCTGCGGAAAAACAACCCTCATCAAAATTCTCACGGGTCTCATCAAGGATTATAACGGAATGGTTCGCATTGACAACGAAGAACCGGGAGCTTACACAAAAAGCATTGTTGCCTATCTTCCGGAAAAAAGTTACCTTCCGGATTGGATGCGCCCGTGCGACGCACTTGAATATTTTGCGGATTTCTATAAGGATTTTGACCGTGAAAAGGCGGAAAGAATGGTCAATCAGTTTGGCCTTGACATGAAGCAAAGGCTCAAAACAATGTCAAAAGGTCAGCAGGAAAAACTCCGACTTATTCTCGTAATGTGCAGGAAAGCAAAGCTTTATATTCTCGACGAACCGCTCGGCGGCGTTGACCCGGCGGCAAGAAGCCACATTCTCGACCTCATCATCGAAAACCATGCGGCCGACTCAACCGTCCTCATTTCAACCCACCTCATCAGCGACGTTGAATATATTTTCGACCGCGTTCTCATGATAAGCAACGGACAGGTTGTCATCGACTCCCACGTTGACGAAATCAAAGAAAAAGGGAAAACAGTTGAGGAAGTCTTTAAGGAGGTATTCAGCTATGCTTGGTAAACTTTTAAAACACGAATTCAAACATTCCGCCCGGTATGTCATGGCAATTTATGCCTGCACGGCGGCGGTACTCGTTGTCATGGCGGTTGCGCTTCTTATCAAAATGACGTGGCTCAGCGTTGCCGCTTCGGTAATTCTTTATTTTGCGGGTCTTCTCGTCGTAATAATGACTCTCGTTGCGGTCATCAAAAATTTTTATGACTCGCTTTATACCAATCAGGGATATCTGAGTTTTACCCTTCCGGTAAAATGCAGCACTCTCCTCGTTTCAAAGGTTCTCGTTTCGTTCGTTTGGATAATTGCTTCGGTAGTTGCCCTCGCTTTGATTTATCTCGTGATTTTCCTCAACGCAAGGGCGCAAAGCAACGGAGAACTCGGAAGTATTCTTGAAATTCTCCGTGACAGCGGCCTTCTTGACATGCTCCCGTCGGGCGCAATGATTGCAAAGGCATTGGTTTATTTTGCGCTCATTCTGCTTTTGACGGTACTCACGTTCGTCGGCTTTGTTTATTTTTCGGTTACCCTTGCGAACACAAGACCGCTTCAAAAGCACCCGAAACTTTTCGGCTTTCTCATCTTCTTCGGCTCATATGCAATCACGAACTCAATCGGCGCAAAGCTGACTTATTCGCTTCCGCTGAGCGTCACCGTTACCGAAACGGGAGTAAAACTTGCGCTCACCTCAATGGAAAGAAGCGACGCAATGCTCGCTTTCGGAATCGGCGGAACAATCTTTATGGCTCTTGTTGCCCTCGGAATGCTCTTTGCAACGGGCTGGATAATGGAACACAAGGTCAACATCAAATAACTTTTAAGGAGCGGAAAAAATGAAAAAGAACGAAAGCAATCCGATTGCGGCCGTCTGCGCCGTTGTCACTCTTTTGACGATTGAAATTGCGGTCAGACACTGCATGAGAAAATACGGCAGAAAGGCCAAATAATGAAAACGGACAAAACCAAAAACACAAAACGAAAAAAAGAGGGCAAAGGAAACGGTTGCCCTCTTTACAAAAAATGCGGCGGTTGTCAGCTTCAAAACATGAATTACGAAGAGCAGCTTTCTTTCAAACAGGTTAAATGCATCAAAGCGCTCGGAAAATTCGGCCACGTTGAAGAAATCATCGGAATGGACAACCCGGTGCATTACCGAAACAAAGTTCAGGCTGCGTTCAAAAACGTGAACGGAAAAGTCATTTCAGGCGTTTATCAATCCGCAAGTCACCGAATTGTTCCGGTGACGGAATGCCTTCTTGAGGATGAATTTGCCGACGAAATTATCGTTTTCGTCAGAAAACTTCTTCCCCAGTTCAGGCTGAACGCATACAACGAAGACACCGGAAGAGGATTTCTTCGCCACGTTCTTGTCCGCAGAGGCTTTTCAAGCGGAGAAGTCATGGTTGTTCTCGTCACGGGAACGGAGCTTTTTCCGAAAAAAAAGGAATTTCTCGGCGCACTTTTGAAAG
This sequence comes from Clostridia bacterium, assembly GCA_030525185.1. Classification (GTDB taxonomy): domain Bacteria; phylum Bacillota; class Clostridia; order Oscillospirales; family Acutalibacteraceae; genus UBA6857. The sequence goes on along the minus strand of JAUNFH010000120.1, from coordinate 4,147 downwards.
CGTTCCCGGAAATTACAACCGTCGTTCAAAACGTCAACAATTCAAAAACGAGCATGGTTCTCGGAAAAAAGGAATTTGTTCTTTACGGAAACGGTTATATCGAGGACACGCTCTGCTCTTGCAAATTCAGAATTTCTCCGCGCTCGTTTTACCAAATCAATCCCGTTCAAACGGAAATTCTTTATAAAACGGCAATCGACTTTGCCGCGCTCAAAAAGAGCGACCGTGTTCTTGACGCATACTGCGGAACGGGAACGATCGGAATTGTTGCGGCGAAAAGCTCCGGCGCAAAGGTTGTCGGAGTTGAGCTGAACTCGGACGCGGTTTCCGACGCGGTTTTCAACGCAAGGGAAAACAACGTCGAAAACGCCGAATTTTACTGTGCGGACGCAGGGCGATTCATGGTTGAAGCCGCCGCGCAGGGCGAAAAATTCAACGCCGTTTTCATGGATCCTCCCCGTGCCGGGAGCGACCTCAACTTTCTCAAAAGCATTGTCAAAACCGCTCCGGAACGTGTTGTTTATGTTTCCTGTTCGGTTGAAACGCTTGAAAGGGACCTTCTTTTCCTTTCAAAAAACGGCTACCGTGTGAAGAAAATTCAGCCGGTTGATATGTTCCCGCATACGAATCATGTTGAGTGTGTGGTGTTGTTAAGCAGAAAAAAGTGATTCGTCTTCGGTGTTTACCGTCATACACAGACACAAAAAAATCCCCGGCCGATTCGGTCGGGGAATAATTTTTCTTTTCTTATGCTTTTCCGGCGCAGCCGAGAACGGTATTGATTTTGTGTTCAACCATTCCTTCGATTGCTTCACGGGCGGGCTTAAGATACTGTCTCGGGTCAAAGTGATCCGGATGAAGAGCAAAGTGCTCTCTGATTGCGGCGGTCATTGCAAGACGAAGGTCGGAGTCGATGTTGATCTTGCAGACAGCCATTGTTGCGGCCTTGCGGAGCATTTCTTCGGGGATACCGATTGCGTCCGGCATTTTTCCGCCGTACTTGTTGATTTTTTCAACGAATTCGGGGATAACCGATGATGCGCCGTGAAGAACGATCGGGAAACCGGGAAGTTTTTCGGAAACTTCCTGAAGAATGTCAAAACGAAGCTGGGGCTTCTGGCCGGGCTTGAACTTGTATGCGCCGTGGCTTGTTCCGATTGCGATTGCAAGCGAGTCAACGCCGGTGCGGGTTACAAAGTCATAAACCTGGTTCGGGTCGGTGAAGCAGGCTTTGTCGTCGGCAACGTTAACGTCGTCTTCGATTCCGGCGAGCTGGCCGAGTTCACCCTCAACAACAACGCCGTGAGCGTGAGCGTAATCAACAACCTTCTTTGTGAGAGCAACGTTCTCTTCGTAAGGAAGGTGAGAACCGTCGATCATTACGGAAGTGAAGCCGCCGTCGATGCAAGCCTTGCAGGTCTCGAAATCGGGGCCGTGGTCAAGGTGAAGAGCAATCGGAAGGCCGGTTTCTTTTTCTGCGGCTTCAACGAGCTTTACGAGGTAGGTATGGTTTGCATAGGCTCTTGCGCCCTTTGAAACCTGAAGGATAAGCGGAGCGTTGAGCTTTTTCGCGGCTTCGGTGATACCCTGAATGATTTCCATGTTGTTAACGTTGAAAGCGCCGATGGCGTAACCGCCTTCATAAGCGTCCTTAAACATTTTTGTGGTTGTTACTAATGGCATAATATCCACTCCTTAAAAGAATTTGAAATATCTTTCCGTGTAAAAGTATAGTCGTTTTACGGGCTGTTGTCAAGTCAATACGTTCAATTCATATCATAAACCGCCGCTCAAAAAATATACCCGGGCAAAAGAAAAAAGGCTGTCCGCGAAAGACAGCCTTGGGGGTATTATTTTTTGATTGTTACCGAAACAGTCTTGCTGTAAGATGATGAAATCACCTTGTTACCGGCTTTTTTGTTTGCAACAACTTTGAAATAATAAGTTTTTCCGGGTTTAAGATTCTTTATTACACAGGAATTTTTAGCAGTTGAAAGCTTTTTGAATCCGCCGTTTTTCTTAAGACTGTAATATACAGTATAGTTGTTTGCTCCTGCAACTTTCTTCCATGAAACCTTTGCCTGCTTATTATCTGCTCTGACATTTATTGACGGGGCAACTGGTCTTGTTGCGGTGTTAAGCTTTCTTGAAGCGGCAGAAGTAAGAATTACATTTCCGGATTTTGTATAAGCTTTAACAATTACGGTATAGTTTGTTCCGCTCGAAAGCTTTTTGAACGTTACACTTGTTTTTGTACTGTCAAGCGTTTTCACAAGTTTCTTTCCGCTGTAAAGATATACTTTATATCCGGTTGCTCCGGTAACTTTACTCCACGTTACGGCAATTGCGTTTGCGGTCTGTTTAACCGAAAGCTTTGAAGTTGCTCCGGGAAGAATGCTGAAATTAAGTACTTTTTTTCCGGAATAGTTGCCTTTGAAAATTATGGTTGCGCTTGCCTGTCCGGGAAGTGTGTTGTTTTTATAAGCGACAGTATAATCCGTTCCGGCTTTAAGTGATTTTCCGTTTTGATCTGTTATTAAAACATTCGGCAAAATTGCCTTTCCGGAATAAGCAAACTTCTGCTTCAAAAGCACAGCGGTTTTAATTTTTGCTATTGTGGTTTCGTTAATTGTTTTTCCGCAAACGGAGCATACTGTTTTTCTTTTTCCGTCCGATGCAAACGTTGCGGCTTTGAATTCCGTTTTTTCTTCATGGCTCAACATGGGAATATCTTCTTGTTCGACAGTTACAATTCCGCAAACCGAACAATGTTCTCCGGCAGTTTTACCAACACTTGAACAAGTCGGTTCTATCTCCGGGTCTGCAACGAACGTATGCTCAGTCATGGGAAGATCTTTTTGCTCAACAGTAACCGTTCCGCAAACGGAGCAATGTTGTCCTTCGGTTTTACCGAGAGTGGAGCAAGTCGGTTCAACGGCCGAATCTGTTACAAGCGTATGACCTTTTGCGGGAACTATAGTGGGCTGAGTAACTACAGCTCCACAAACGGAACAATGAGAACCGCCTGCTTTTCCGGGATTAGTACAATCCGGCTCAATATTTTTATCTGGAGTAGGTTTATGACCCAAAGCACTTCCTTTAGCTTCCCGTGTATCGGTTATTCCGCAACGAGTGCAGTTTGCTGTTTCAGTACCGTTTTTAATACATGTTGCATCATTATTTGAAATGTACTTTTCAAAGTTATGTCCAAGAGGAGCGTTTCCCTTTTCCTCTTTTTTGTTTTCACAAATAGTACAGGTGTAAATATTTTTTTCATATTCTGTACAAGTTGCCTGAATAGTCTCTTTCTTATAGTTATGGTCTGCAACAAAGACTGTATATGACAGAGCATTGCTTGCAACGCTACCTTTTACTGTAAGTTTATGCAATCCGGACTTTGGAATTTTTATATTTGTATAAATGGTACCGTTAAAATCGTCATTAATATATATTCCGCTGCTTCCACCCGGTTCATATGTCAAATCACAGCCATCAATGCAAGCAACAGCAAATGTTTGTTGTTTTTTTGCGTTTACGCCAATACGAAACCACTGATCCGGACAACATATCCAGTCAACGGTAATCGCTGCATTCTGTTTGCATTGGTTGCAAACGGCAGATACCGTTTTCTTATCTTTATCTATGACAGCTTTTGAATAATTCTTGATTTCATGTTGTGGAGTCCATGTAAGTGTTCCGCCGAAATTATTGAAAAGAACCCTGTCCCATGTCTTATTATTACAAGGATAATAAATAGTGGCTTTACAGTTTACAAATGAATCAGCGGCAAAGCTGGGCATATCATTCAAAAATATAATTTCACACTGTATATTAGAGCCGGTACGATTAAATGCTCCAGATTCAACCTTGGTTACTTTTGCCGGGATGCGAATATGTACCAAACTTGAACACCACATAAAAGTATCCTTTTCTATAACGGTTACATTGTTGGATAATTCTATCGATTTTATCTTTTCACAGAAGGCAAATGCATAATCTCCAATTCCGGCAACAGAATTTGGTATATCTATACCTTCTAAGGATTTATTATTGTAAAAGGCGTGGCTTCCAATTTTGGTAAGCGTATTGGGCAAACTTAATTTTTCAATATAATTGCACTCATAAAAAGCAAAGTCACCTATTGAAG
>JAUNFH010000119.1 GCA_030525185.1 Clostridia bacterium | reverse complement strand
CGATATTTTCCTTTTTCCCCCGCAAAAGGGAAATTCGGTTTCCAAATGCGGCGTACCGAAAAGAGTGCTTTTGGGTACTTTTGGGACGACAGCCAAAAGTACCCCCAGCGGAGCGGTCGGATGTAAATTTAAGAGAAACCCGTGCGGTTAAAGCACCCCTTAAATCAACACCGTCAAAAAAAATCTTCCCGAAAAAACGGAAACGGTGTTCCGCATTTTCGGGAAGAAGCGTTGCATAAATGCACGTCAGTTCTTTAATTTTTTTGCGTTGAGCTTTTCTTCAATCGTCGGAAGAAGACCGTAAAGAGTGACGAAAAGAACAACAACCGCAAAACCGGCTATCGCAAGATTGCCCATCTTTTCGCCGCAGAAAATCGCAACCGGTATCGGATTGAAAATCGGCTCAATCGTGAGAAGAAGCGAACCTTCGACTTTGTCAACCCGTTTGATTCCGCGACTGAAAAGAATATTTGCAAGACCGTATTGAAAAATTCCGAGAATAAGAATCCAAATAATGTTCGTTTTGTCAAAGGAAAGATTTTTGTCGAAGAACGTGAACGGAAGGCAGAAAACAAGGCTCATGATGTTGCTCAGATAAAGGCAATCGTCGCTGTCGCTGTTTTCGCTGTTCATGATGATGATTTGCGCCGCAAAGGTCACTCCGGAAAGAAGGCCGAGAATGTTTCCGGCGATTCTCGTCGGGTCAAGACTGTCTGCAAACGAAAGAACGCAACCGCCGAAAACCGCAACGGTAATCACTGCTTCGCTGAGTTTTGCTTTTCGCTTTTGAAAAATTACCGAATAAAGAAAAACAAGAATCGGGGCAATGTACTGAAGAACGATTGCCGTTCCCGCCGTTGTCAGTTTGATTGACTCAACGTATAAAATTCCCGTTGCGCTCATCGCAACCGCGCCGAGAATATTCGCTTTTGTGAGCTTTGCTTTGAAGGTTTTTTTGACCGCAACGAGCATGAGAAGCGAAATCAGACTTCTTGCCGCCATCAGCGAAAACGAGCTCCATGTTATTGATTTTACGCAAACTCCGGCAAGTCCCCAAAGAATTGCGGTTGAAGCGATGAGAATGCGTCCGAGATTATGTTCCTTTTTTGAAATGGTTTCCATTGTTTTGATTCACCGGCTTTTTTAATATCAGAGTATTTTTGAAATTTCCGCCGCAATTTGATAGGCGTTCTTTTCGGTTGTGAAAATTGAAACACCTTCAAGTTCGGCTCTTTTTTTTGCGTCTTCGTCAAGCGGAGCGTTTTCGGTCAAAACGATGCAGGCGCAGTCGGTGAGAACGGCAACGGCAACGGCATTGATGTTGCCCATGACCGTCAGCCAACAGTCACCCTCCTTAGCTTTCGACATCACCCAACTGAGAAGGTCGCCGCAATAACAGCCGAAAACCTCTTTTTCGTCGCCGCCGTTTGTGAGCGGGGTGAGCGAAAGCGCCGCTTTCAAATCTTTAACAAGCATATTTTTTCCCTCTTTTTAAGTTATTCGTCTTTCAGAAAGTTCTCTTCAAAATCGTTTGAAGTTGTTTCCGCTTTTTCGGAAACGACTTCCTTTTTTCTGAACGGAGCGGGAAGACTTTCTTCACTGCTTCCCCTTGCCGCCCAAAAAATGCAATCGTTTTCTTCCGCATAACCCCGAACGATGTCGTCCGCAAGCGCACGGCATGACGGCGCGCCGCAGATTCCGCAGTCAAGACCCGGAAGTTCGTCTTCAATCCGCTTCAGTTCACTCATCATACGCATGGCTTTGATGACGTTGTCCGCAAGCTTCATCGCCGGAGAGGGCGTCAGCTCGTGCGTCCAGCCCATAAGGTCAATATGAAAATCATGAGGAAGGCGGTTACATGAAACCGGCATAAACTTCCGAAGGCGCTGAATTCTTGCCTTTGCAACGTAAGGATTTTCAACGGTGAGAACTCCGCCGACGCAACCGCCCGTACAACAGTTGAGTTCAATAAAATCAAGGTCGTTGAGCTTTTCGTCCTCAAGCTCTTCAAGAACGTTGATGACGTTTTCGATTCCGTCCGCCGCAAGATATCGCTCCTTCAAAAGGCCTGCCGCTTCGCCGCCGCTGCTTGCCCAGCCGACGCCGATTATTCCGGAGTCCCCGAGCGGTTCAACTTCGTCTGGCGAGAGCTTATCCATTGTTTGAACGAGAACGGGATAAATATCCTTGATTGCGAAGGCGCCGTTGATTATTCCGCCGTCATAGCACAGAGGATTCGTGATTGCGGTTCTCTTTGCCGGGCAGGGTGAGATGAAAAAAACGCCGATGTCCTTGTTTTCAAGACCGTTTTTTTTCTTTGCCGCCTTGCGTGCAAGCCTTGCGGCGAGGTCAACGGGCGTGAAAAGAGGAAGGATATTTTTTATAAGATTCGGAAATCTTGTTCTGATCAGTCTCAAAACCGCCGGGCAGGCAGAGGAAATCACCGGGCGCTGAAGCTCGCCGTTTTCAAGCATCCGCCTTGAGGCGTCGCTGACAAGTTCGGCCGCTTTTGAAACCTCAAAAACTTCGTCAAAGCCCATTCTTTTCAATCCCGTCAAAACGTAATCAACGTTGTCAAGGTTGTTGAACTGACCGTAAAGCGACGGAGCCGGAAGGGCAATGCGGTATTTGTATTTCACAAGTTCGTTAAAATGTTCGCTGACCGCGTATTTTGCGTGGTGCGGACAGACTCTGATGCATTCTCCGCAGTCGATGCATCGGTCGGAAATTATGTATGCCTTTTTGTTCCGGACGCGGATTGCCTGCGTCGGACAGCGTTTTATGCAGTTCGTGCAGCCCCGGCATTTTTCATCGTCAAGGCGCACCGAATGAAAAATATTCTCCATTTTTTCTCCTTGTGCAACATCGGTTCAACGCTTCGTGCGTTGCGGACGTGCTTCATGTGATATTAACTTTCAGTCTGAGCGTTGTTCCGACGCCGACTTCGGTTTCAATCACAAAATCGTCGGTATATTTTTTGATGTTTGGAAGTCCCATTCCTGCGCCGAATCCGAGACAGCGAATGTTGTCCGGTGCGGTTGAATAGCCCTCTTTCATTGCGAGTTCAACGTTTTCGATTCCGGGGCCGTGGTCGGAAAGAGTCATGCTGATTTTGTTTTCGTCAATTTCAACGTCAATTTCGCCGCCGCCGGCATGGATAACCATGTTGATTTCGCCTTCGTACATTGCGACGGCAACGTTTCTTATCACCGACGGTGAAATTCCGAGCTGTTTGAGCGTTCTTTTCACGTCTCCGGACGCCGCACCCGCGCGGGTAAAATCGTCCCCCGGAACGTCATAGTGAAGTTTTATTGACTCCATTACGCCCCGCTGCCTCCTCTCAGACCGGCGGAATAGAGCTTTCCGCAAGCGGTGAACATTTCCATCGAGGTGCAAAGCATCACCATGTCCCGCTCTTCGGCAAGGTTAATCATTGAAAGGTCCGGTCTTTTTCCTCTGACGAAAACAATGCAGTGCATATCCATCATTTCCGCCGTTCTCACAACCTGAGGATTGACGAGTCCGGTGAGAAGAACGGCCTGCTCTTTGACGAAGGCAAGAACGTCGCTCATCATGTCGCTTCCGCAGGCGGTGTGAACCTCGGTTTCAAGAAGGTCGTCGCGGCAGACAACCTCCGCTTCAAGAATTTTCTGAACTTCTTTGACAGTCATATAATGTTTCCTCCGATACCGAAAAAGGCGAAAGAGCAGTCAACGTGTCTTTCGCCTTAATTTGAATTTTTATATGCGGTTTATAAAACGAACCGGGCGTTTTCGATTTCTTTCTTGATGATTGCGCAGGATGTGTTCCAAACGATTTTTCCGGCGTCAATGAAACTTTCGCTGTTCTTTTTCACCGAGCAAAGCATTGAAAACGCTTCGCCGATGTCGCTTTCAAGGTCTTTCCCTTTTTTCATTGCAAGATAATAAAAAGTAAAAGCCGCACCGTCCGAAATGTTTTTGTAAAATCCCGCGTGTTCTTTTCTGAGCGTGTCGTGCATTGCGTTGATTGCCGTCGTCGAAAGCTGGGGAGCCGGAATTTCAAGCTGAAGGAGCGACTCGGCGGCAAAAATCATGAGCACTCTGATTTGAAAAAGAATGTCCTGCGACTGAAACTTCGGCGCAAGAAGCTCTTTGAAGTCAACCGCAAGGGCGCCTTCCTCGGTGCTGTCAATGAGCGGAGTCAGCGTTGCAAGGCGTTTTCCGAGCTCTTTCGCTTTCAGAAGGTTTCCGTTCTGACGGTGAGAGTTGAGGGCTTCGATATCGGTTGAAATATTGACCGAAAAATCTTCCTCGTCTTTTTTTGCTTTATAAATTCTTACGTCGTCCGCCATTGAAGATACCTCCGTGAAAAATCAGAAAAACGTTTTTTCTTTTTATTCTGCCGATGCCTTTGCGGCCGCGGCCTTCTTTTGTTTTCTTTTCATTTTTGCTTTGTAACTGAAAAGATTTGCAAGTGCCTCTTCGTCCGGGCCGTAATCGCCGAGACGAACGGGGTGGGCGTTGTAACCGCCGTGAAAATCGCTTCCGCCGGTCATGACAAGCTTGTGCTTTTTCGCTTTCTTTTTGAGATACTCCTGCTGTTCGGGAGTGTTTTCCGGGTGCCAAACCTCAACGCCGTCAAGGCCGAGGGGAATGAGCTCGTCAAGAAGTTCAAAGTTGTTGTAAAAACCGGGGTGAGCAAGAACGGCAATTCCGCCCGCGTCATGAATCGCCTCAAGGGTTTCCTGCGGCGAAGGATAGGTTGATTCAACAAGGACGCAGTCCTTTCCGTTCCGGCTGAAAAGCGAGTGGAAAAGGTCGCCGAAAATTGTTGTTGTGTAACCGCTTTCCATGAGCGCCTGCATGATGTGCTGCTTATAGATGTTGGTTGAGCCGGTTGCACATTTTACGATGAACTCGGTTGTTATGGGAAACTTCTGAGCGACTCTTACGGCCATAACTTTTCCGGCGCTTTTTCTGATGAGCGAATTGCGCTTGCAAAGGCCTTCAAGTCTTTCGGGGCTGTCCGGAAAATAGCAAAGCAAGTGTGCTTTTCCTCCGCGGGTTTTATCCGTGCAGGTGAGTTCAACCGCCGGAATGACGGTCACTCCGAACCTTTCACCGATGATTTTTGCTCTGACGGTTCCGGCAAGGCAGTCATGGTCGGTAATCGCAAGCGTTGTTACGCCGCTCTTCTTTGCAAGAATGATGATGTCGTCAATGCCCATTGTTCCGTCGGAAAGCTTGGTATGACAATGTAAATCTGCTGACAAAATTAACTCTCCTCTCCCCTTTTTAAAAATCCTTTGTCTTTCAAAATTCTCTCTGAAGCCGGAAGGAAACTTTGAAAAAGAAAAACCTTCGGCGAAATGAAATACACAAAATATATGTAAAAAAGGTCAAATTACCGCAATAATACTATATATGTTTTAATTATATCACAATTTTTCGGTTTTTCAAGAGAATTCAAAAAATAATCTTTCACAAACTTTTTTTCGGCTGAAAAGGAAACGAAAAAATTCCGCAAAGTTTTAAAAGCTTTGCAGAATTTTTCGTTCGGGTTGTTTATTCCGTTTCTTCGCCGGAAAGGTTTTCGGTGCAGAAAAGTTTGATGCAATTTTGAATCATCGTTTCGTCGCAGTTTTCGGCAATTCCCGAAGCCATCCAGTAAGCGTAAGAGCCTTCCTCGAATTTTTCAAGTTCGGCCTGATCGCTTCCGTAACGGAATTCAATGTGATAAGTGCTTTCGGGTGTGTCGGGAGCGAAGTAAAAGTAAGTGAATTCGCCTGCGTTTTCGTCGTCCGTTTTGAAGGCATACATTGTGAATCTTCCGTCAACGTTTCCGACATAGTGATATGTATGGCTGAAAAGTTCTTTTCCGTCTTTGTCGTAGCCTTTAATAACGGAATTTTCGCAGATTTCAAGCTTTGCGAGGTTCTGAGTGAAACCGCAGAAATATGAGCCGGCTTCTTTTCCGCTGTAAGCTTTTACGGCTTCTTCGCCGTAAACTTCACCGTTAATAAAGGAAACGAGCATTTCAAACGATTCTTTCGCCTTGTCTTCTCCGACAAGTTCGGCACAATTTGAAAGCCAAACGTTTTCGTACTTTTCGTCGAGAATGGTCGGCCAAAGCTCTTTATACGAGCCTTTGAGGTCGGCAAAAAGTTTTCCGGCCTTTTCTTCGGCCGTGTTTTCCGAAGACTGACTTTGAGCGGAAGTACTTTCGCCCGAAGTTGAAGCGTCGTTTTGCTTTCCGCAACCGACGAAAGCCGAAAGCATGAGCAAAACGGCAAAAAGAAGACTGAGTAATTTTTTTGTTTGCATAGTAAAATCCTCCCTGAGAAATTGATTGTTTATGACACGGAAAACACTGCAGTTGCCTTCCGAAATCAACCGTATCACATCGGTTAGCAAATGCTAACCGATATTCAAAAAAGATAGGAGCGAAAGCTCCGAAAAATCAAAATTTTATATAGCAGTGTTATATAACTCTGTTATATTATACTCGGTTTTATGCGTTTGTCAAGAAAAACGCAATTAATTCTTTTCTTTTTTTGTCTTGTGGTACTGCTCCGGGGGTCTTTAACCGCACGGTTTATTTTAAATTTACATCCGACCGCTCCGCTGGGGGTACTTTTGGCTGTCGTCCCAAAAG
>JAUNFH010000007.1:16534-28879 GCA_030525185.1 Clostridia bacterium | reverse complement strand
CATGGCTCTCACGAGCGTTCTCATCGACGGAAAAGACAACAGCATGATCAAAAACCTCGCTTCCGGAATCGTTAAGGCCGACGCAAAGGATATGCAGCTTCCGCCGTATACCGACAGCAACCCCGGAATGGAATGCATGATTACCGAAGCCGACGTTGCCGAAGCAACATACAAAGACAACGGCGACGGAACCGCAACAATCAAGATTGTTCCGATTTCATGCAAAAACTCAAGAAGATTTGAAGATGCACAGGGCAAGATGTTTAACGTTATGGAAGACGTTAAGGGTACCGTTGACGGAATCAGCATGATTTCCTGGGCAGAAGGCGATACCGATTCAAACGTTGTTCTTACCTGCGACGGCGGCTATGCCGAAGTTACCTATAACAAGGACACCAAGATGATGACCGCTGCCGATTATACTCTTATCACAATCGCAGACGTTCAGCACGCAAACGTTGCAATCTTCAAAAACAAGAGCGCAACCGCAACCTTCGATTACAAGATGCTCTTCCCCGGAAACGGCTGATAAAACACAAAACAAATGATAAAAAGCTGTCGGATTCGTTCCGACGGCTTTTTTGGTTCTTACGCAAAAAAGTCAAAGAAAACCTTTTGCGGCTTAATTCGGAACACGCGTAAACAAGAGATATTTGACGGAAGACAAGAATTAGTGTATAATATATCGGTTAAAATACTCCCGAAACTCTTTCATGAAAGAAGAGGTACTTTAAATGTTTGTTGATAAAGCGAAAATCAAAATCAAAGCCGGCGACGGCGGACACGGTGCGGTTGCTTTTCACCGCGAAAAATATATTGCGTCCGGCGGACCGGACGGCGGCGACGGCGGAAAAGGCGGAGACATTGTTTTTGTTGTCGATACCAATATTTCAACTCTTGCCGACTTTAAGTATAAAAGAAAATATAAGGCCCAAAACGGCCAGGACGGTTCCGGCTCAAGAAAAAGCGGAAGAAAGGGCGAAGACCTCATCATCCGTGTTCCTCAGGGAACGGTTATCCGTGAAGCGGAAAGCGGCGTTGTAATGTGCGATATGTCCTCAAACGAGCCGTTCGTTGCCGCAAAAGGCGGAAAAGGCGGCTGGGGCAACTGCCATTTTGCAACTCCGACAAGGCAGACTCCCCGTTTTGCAAAAGCGGGCGCTCCCGGCGAAGAATGGGAAGTTACGCTTGAACTCAAGCTCCTTGCCGACGTCGGCCTTCTCGGTTTCCCGAACGTCGGAAAGTCAAGCTTCATCTCGGTTGTCAGCGAAGCGAAGCCGATTATCGCGGACTATCACTTCACAACAATAACGCCTGTTCTCGGCGTTGTTTCGCTCGGCGAAGGAACGTCTTTCGTCATTGCGGACATTCCGGGTCTTATTGAAGGCGCAAGCGAAGGAATAGGTCTCGGCCATGAATTTTTGCGTCACGTTGAGCGTTGCAGAATGCTCATTCATATCGTTGACGTTGCGGGAAGCGAAGGAAGAGATCCGAAGGAAGATTTTGAAAAAATCAATGCCGAACTTGAACGGTTCAATCCGGAACTTTCAAAACGTCCGCAAATTGTTGTCGGAAACAAAATCGACCTTGCAACCGAAGAACAGCGTGAAGATTTCAAAAATTATATCGAAGAAAAGGGAATGCAGTATTTTGAAATGTGCGCTCCGATTCTTGAAGGTACAAAAGAAGTCATCAATGCGGCGGCGGCCATGCTTGCGACTCTTCCGCCCGTCAGACGCTTTGAAAGCGAAGAAATTCCGCTTGAAGTTGTCATGAAAAAGAAGAACACCGGCTTTACGATTGACGTTGAGGACGACGTTTATATCGTTGACGCTCCGTGGCTTGCGCCGATTATCGCTCATACCGACATGGACGATTATGAGTCGCTTCAGTATCTTCAAAGGGTTCTCGTTTCAAGCGGAATCATTGACGCTTTGCGCGAAAAGGGCGTTGAAGAGGGCGATACCGTCAGCATCTATGACTTTGAATTTGACTTCGTAAATTAAGGATTAAAAAATATGAGATTTTACAACAAGGATTGCGATCCTTCTCAGCTCAGTCCCCTCACTCTCGCCTTTGTCGGCGATTCGGTCTTTGACCTTTTTGTCCGCGAAAGATTGGTCTGCCTTGCGAACCGCCCGGTGAACAAACTTCATTCCCTTGCGGTCACTCAGGTCAAAGCCGCTTCTCAGGCGAAGGCGGCAAAAGCGCTTTTTGAAAAACTTTCCGAAAAAGAGCTTTCTGTTTTGAAACGCGGAAGAAATGCCCATACTAATCACAAAGCAAAAAATGCGAGTGAAAGCGATTACCATTACGCAACCGGGCTTGAGGCCCTTTTCGGCTTTCTTTATCTGAGCGACGAAACCGAACGGCTCAAGGAGCTTTTTGAACTCACGCTCCGGATAATCGAAGAGGAATAACCCCGGCGCTTTCGCCCGTTTGTGGGGGCGTTCTTTTGAAGAAAAAGCAGATTGTTTTCGATTCTTTGGCCGTGATTTTCGGCGCGGCGGCATACAGCGCGGCGGTCAACGTTTTTGCCGTTCCGAACGGGATTGTTCAAGGCGGTTTCACCGGCCTTGCAACAATGCTCAACCACCTTGTTCCGGCAATGCCGGTCGGACTTTCGATTTTTCTTTTCAATATTCCGCTTTTTATTCTTTCAAAGTTTAAACTCGGAAATCGGTTCGTTCTCAAGACGCTTTGCGTGACGGCGTTTTTCACTTTTGCGATTGATGTTTTTGCGCCGTTTTCTCCCGGCTATGAGGGCGACACGCTTCTTGCGGCGCTCTTTTGCGGCGTACTTTCCGGCGTCGGGCTCGGCCTTGTTCTCCTTTCCGGAGCGACGACCGGCGGAACGGAGCTTGTTGCAACGCTCGTTCGGCTGAAAAGGCCGTTCGCTTCAATCGGGAGCGTCATGCTCGTTTTTGATTTAATCGTTGTTGCGCTTTCGTGGGCGGTTTTCGGAAAGCTTGAAAGCGTAATGTATGCCGCGGTGACTCTTTTCATTTCGTCGCGCGCGGTTGACTTTGTCCTTTACGGTTTTGGCCACAACAAGCTGATTTTTATAATCACCTCAAAGGAAAAGGAAATCACCGCAACGATTCTTTCTTCCGTGAAACGTGGTGTGACCGCAATTGACGTCACCGGCGGATTCAGCAATGAAAAAAAGTCTCTTCTCCTTTGCGCCGCAAGGGCAAACGAGGCCGCAAGAATCAACCGCATAATCAAAGAAACGGACCCGAAAGCTTTCACAATCATTACCGAAGCGGGCGACGTTTTCGGCGAAGGATTCAGATAAAATAAAGCGTTGCCAAGCAATATGAAGTATCGCCTTTCGGCGGTGGGAGCGGATTGTGTTTTCTCCGTAAGCCCGATTTTTCCTTCGCACAGAATTTTTGGCAAAACGTGCGGTTGAACTTTGCCTCCCTCATATGAAGGCGGCCGAAGTGTCGGAGAAAGTCAGATTTAAGGCAAAGTTTGCGCGGAACGTTCTCCCTCAGTCGGCAAAGCCGACAGCTCCCTCACAGGAGGGAGCCAATGAAAAATCCGCCGACACGTACAGATAAATTTCAAAATATAAAGAACACACACAGACAGGAGACAAAAAATGAATTTCACAACCTATAAAAACGGGGTAACCGAGGGTTACTGCATTGTTAAAACCGCAGACAAAAAGGTCAACATCAAAGGCGTTCCGTACTGCGACTTTACCCTCAGCGATCAAAGCGGCGAAGTCAACGCAAAACTTTGGGATTACAAAGAAGACGTTCACGGCGAATATAACGTCGGAGACTTCGTAAAAGTCAGAGGAACGCTCACAAAGTATAACGGAACCGATCAGTTCAAGATTGACCGAATCAGATTTGTCAGAGAAGAGGATAACGTTGACATCTCGCAGTATGTTCCCTCCGCAGAGTATGCCGGAAAGGATATGCTCGCTCAAATCAATTCCTACATCGAAAAAATGGAGGACGAAGAAATTAAAACGCTGACCTCGGCAATCATTAAGGACAATGAGGAAAAGCTCCTTTTTTGGCCGGCGGCTTTCAAACTTCACCACGCAATCAGAGGCGGCCTTCTTTATCACACGCTTTCCGTCCTCAGACTTTGCGACGCGGTCAGCAGACTTTATCCATGCGTTGACAAAGACGTTCTTTTCGCCGGAGCGATTCTTCACGATATCTGCAAAATCGACGAATTCGACGTGAACAGTATCGGAATGGTGAAGAGCTATTCCGTCAAAGGCGAACTCCTCGGCCACCTTGTTATGGGCGCAATGGAAATCGCCCAAAAGGCAAAGGAACTCGGAATCAGCGAGGAAAAGGCCCTTCTTCTCGAACATATGGCAATCTCTCACCACGGCGATCCGGAGTTCGGCGCGGCGGTCAGACCGATGACCCTTGAAGCGGAAATTCTTAACCAACTTGACACGCTTGACGCAACGGTTTACGAAATTTCTGCGGCGGTTTCTGCGGTCGGAGAAGGCGAATTCACCCAAAGACAATGGGCCCTTGACAACAGAAAGCTTTTCAATACGGGAAGAAAAGCCGTTTTTCCGAAGGCAAATTTGGAATAATTCACCGCAAAATGCGAATTTTTATGCGGTAAATTGTGCTAAAAGTTAGAAATTAACAAAATAGTGTTGCTTTTTTCCGTGAAAAATGAGATAATACATACTGTATATGTCCTTTGAACCCGCATGATTTAAGCACGGTTCACCAAGGAGGAAATCATGAGAGTCATTACCGGCACCGCCAGAGGACGGCGGCTTATCACACTTGAGGGCAATGATGTTCGCCCGACAACCGACAGAGTTAAGGAAGCACTTTTCAGCATTGTTCAGTTTGAGCTTGAAGGAAGGCGCGTTCTTGACCTTTTTGCGGGTTCCGGCCAGCTCGGAATCGAAGCGCTTTCACGTGGCGCCGCAAGCGCAATTTTTGTTGACCGTTCAAAAAAAGCGGCCGACGTTGTGAGGGCGAATCTTTCTTCAACCGGACTTTCAAAAAACGCTTCCGTTTTTTGCGGAGACAGCCTTGCTTTTCTCAAAACGTTCTCTTCAAAATTCGACGTTGCGTTTCTTGACCCGCCGTATTCAACCGGTCTTCTTCAGCAGGCTCTTGAGCTTGTTCCCCGCGTGATGGAAAAAAGCGGCGCAATTCTCTGCGAGGCCCCGCCGACGGAGAAAATGCCCGAAAAGGTCGGAGAGTTTGCTCTCGTGAAAAAATATAAATACGGAAAAGTCAGCCTCTTCCTTTACAGAGTGCCGCAGGAAACGGAGGACGAAGCATGAGCAAAACAGCAATCTGCCCCGGAAGTTTCGACCCCGTGACCGACGGTCACCTCGACATAATCAAACGTTCGTCAAAACTTTTTGACAAAGTTATCGTTGTCGTTATGTCGAATTACCGAAAAGCGAACACGGCAACTTTCACCGTTGAGGAAAGAATGGAACTCATCCGCCGTTGCACAAAGGACCTTCTGAACGTTGAAGTTGACTGCGACTTCGGTCTTCTTGCGGAATACGCAAGAAAGAAAAACGCCGACGTAATCGTCAAAGGCCTTCGCGCCGTTTCGGACTTTGAGGACGAATTTCAGCAGGCGCTCACGAACAAAAAGCTCAACGGCGCGGTTGAAACGGTTTTCATGGCCGCCGGAGCGGAAAACATGTTCCTTTCCTCAAGCATGATAAAACAGGTCTGCCGCCTCGGCGGAGACATCACCCCCTTCCTTCCGAAGGAAGTCAGCAAAGATATAATCGACCGCTTGAAAGAAGACGAATGAGCGGCGTTAATATATAAATATTCCTAACGAATGTTCCCCTTTTTAATACAGCAAAGAAAGGATTGTTAATCTATGTCAAATTTTTATGATCTTGAAACCGACCTTGAGGTTGAAGACGTCAATCAGGACGACGATGATTTTGAAGATATCTCCGAGTTCGGCGAATACGACGAAGAGGACGCCGAAAGCAGATGGGGTTCTCTCGATTTTGAAGAGCTCGTTTCCGAGCTTGAAAATTATATCGCAACGAGCAAAAAGTTCTTCTTCTCAAAGAAGAAGAGAATCGTTGACGGCGAAGAAATTACCCATCTCGTTCAGTATATCTCACAAAAGCTTCCCGGCGAAATTTCCGAAGCAAAGAGCATCATCTCAAACCGCGACAGCATTCTGAGCAACGCTCACCGCGAAGAGGACAGCATTGTTTCCTCCGCAAAGGAATATTACAAATCGACCACTCAGAAGGCGAACGACGATGCGGACAAGATTATCGCAAAAGCTCAGAGCCAGGCGGAAGAAATGGTTGCAAGCCATTCAATCACCCAGGCCGCAAGAGTCCGCGCCGAAGAAATCAAGGAAAATTGCCAGAAGGAAATGAATGCCTTCATCGCAAAAACAACCGCCGACTGCGAAGCGCACAAGAAGGCCGCAAGAGATTGGGCCGCAGGAACCTCTCAGGGTTCTTACAACTTCGTTTGCGAAGCGCTCAGCAAGTATCAGAACATTGCAATGAACAACCTCAACCAGATTACCGAGGTTTACAAGCAGTTCCAGACCGGTTATGAAAATCACATGAGAACGCTTCAGAACGACAAAAACGTTCAGGATGAAACGACCGAAGAATAATTTTAAAATTCCCGTTCGGGCTGTATGAACTTACAGCCCGTTTTGCGGTGGTTTTGGAAAAAGAAGGTATTGTTGAATGAAAAAGAAACTTTCGCTTTTTCTCGCTTTCCTTTTGATTTTTTCGCTTTCGGCGTGCCGAAAAGCCGATTCTTCAAAATGGCAGTCAAACGACGTTTTTTCTTCGGTTCCCGTTTATAAATATGCCGACGTTTCATCCGCAGACTTCGGAACTTCGATGAACGTAAAAATCGAAAAAACGACCTATGAGGACTTTGTGAAGTATATCGAAGAGCTCAAAAAAAGCGGCTTTGAGTACATGAAGGTCGGAACGATTCCGGAAAATTATTCCCTCAATTCGGGAACGGCTCAGTGGCGCTGCACGGACGGAAAAGTTTTTCTTCAGCTGATTTTCAGCTCCGACGAAACCGAAAGCAAAAAAATGTTCGGCTGTAACCTTCAAATTTACGGCTACAGCGACAAGAGCTTTCTCTCTTTGGGCGAAAGTAAAACCGAAAAGGAAAATTCAAAAAGCGCAGACTCTGCCTCAAAGCAGACAACGGCAGAAAAAAATGCTTAAAACATAAACTATATTAAGGATTGGTGAGTTATGTCAGGACATTCAAAATGGAGCACAATCAAGCGTAAAAAGGAAAAAACCGACAACGCAAGAGCAAAGGTTTTCACAAAAATCGGCCGTGAAATTTCAATCGCGGTTCGTGACGGAGGTCCCGACCCTGCGTCGAACTCAAAACTTAAAGATATTATCGCAAAAGCAAAGGCCAACAACGTTCCGAACGACAACATTGACCGAATCATCAAAAAGGCTTCCGGAGACGGAAACACCGCTCATTACGAGGACATCATCTATGAAGGTTACGGTCCTTCGGGAATCGCCGTAATCGTTGAAACGCTGACCGACAACAGAAACCGCACTGCGGGCGAAATGCGCCATTACTTCGACAAGAACAAGGGCAACATGGGACAGAGCGGCTGCGTTTCCTTCCTCTTCACAAAGTACGGCGAAATTGTCATTGAGTCGGAAGACGTTGACGAGGAAAAGCTCATGGAGGACGCTCTTGAGGCCGGCGCCGCCGACTTCATCACCGATGACGACGTTTACATCGTTCGCACCGAGCCGAACGACCTTTCCGCCGTTCGCGACGACCTTTCCGCAAAGGGTTATACCTTTGTTTCGGCCGAAACCGAGTATATCCCCTCAACCTATACAAAGCTCACCGATGAGGAAGACCTCAAAATGATGGGCAGACTTCTTGACATGATGGAAGAAAACGATGACGTTCAGGGCGTTTGGCATAACCTTGAAAACACCGAAGATCTTCCGTAATCAAAAAACGTTCGCCGCGCCGATTTTTCGGTTGCGGCTTTTTTTATGCAATTTTAAAAGTCCGTGGTTTTTCGCTCGTACATTTTCCGAATCTTTCCGACGGCGGTTCACTTTTTGTTGACTAATTCCCGGGTTTGCCTTATAATAACAAATAACAGAAAAACGGCTTTTGAAAAGAGAGAAGGAAAAGGCCGGCTATGAAAGGGAGAAAAAGCAATGCTTGAAAAAAAGAATTTTTATCACAATGTTCTCGTGAATCTGCCCGACGATTACCTCAACGGTCAAGACGCCGGAGAGCTTTCAAAACTGAAATACGGCCTTTATTCCGTCGGTTGGTGCGGCTGCGAAATGATTGCCGTTTATAACGCCGCCCGTGACCTCGGACTCAAGGCAACTTTGCCGCGCGTGTGTTATGAAATGTATCCGAAAACAAGCATCGCAATGGGCTTTTTCGGCTCAAACGTTGCAATGCTCGGCGATTACTTCAAAAGAAGGAACGTTCCTTACACCCAAACGTGGGATTACAACAGCTTTTTCAACGAGCTTCCTTCCTGCCAATGCGGAATTCTTTCGTTTTGGAACCACCGCCGAATTTTTTCGTCGCTTCATACCGTTATGGTCAAATATGTTGACGGAAAAATTGTGATTTATAACAAATCAAACAAGCGCACACAACCCGTTCCCGTTGACAGCCGTCATGAGGTTACGAGTCAAAAGCTCTTCATTGTCGGCTACCTCTTCGGAAAAGAGGCGGTTCAAAAATGAAGGACGGCGAAAAGGGAAAAACTTTTTCGGCAAAAATAAAAAAGCTCATCGGAGTTGAAGAAGGAACGAAGCTCAAACCGATGATTGCCTATAATTCGGCGATTTTCTTTACCGGAGGCGGTCCTTATGTTCTCGGCTCTTACCTTCTTCCGTTCCTCACTCACGTTGAAGGTCTTTCGACCGAACAATACGGAACCGTTGCCCTCTTTTCCTGCATTTGCGATGCAATCACCGACCCGGTTATGGGTCTGATTACCGACAGAACGAAGAGCAAACTCGGCCGTCACCGTCCGTATCTCATCCTCGGCGTTATTCCCGCAATTGTTTCATATTTTCTTATGTGGAACTCGTTTGGAATCTCCGCCGCGGGAAACAGCACAAAAACAATGTGGTGGTACGTTTTTACATACATGCTTTATAAAACCGTTTCAACGTTCATCACCGTTCCGCACACGGCAATGCTTGCCCAGATTGCGCCGAGCTATAACCTGCGGACGCAGTTCAACGCAGTCAAAACGATTCTTGACGCAATTGCGAGCTATTCTTCGTTCTTCATTTCCGCAATGATTCTCGGCGGAATCAACGGCCTTATAACAACTCCGGACTTTTCGCCGGAATATCGGTCAAGGTTTGCGATTATGGGCGGAGTCCTCTGCCTTTGGACATCGCTTCCGCTGATTTTTACTTTCAAGGGAACGAAAGAGGAAAGCTCAAAAGATCAGGTCAACGAACCGCTCAATGTCAAAGAGTTTTTCGGTCAGTACGTTTGGGTAATAAAAAACCGAATTTTCCGAAAGTATTTTCTTTTCGGATTCTTTGTTCTTCTTTCGTCGGCTTTTGTTTCCCAGTGCTTTTATTATTTCCTCGTCACGGTTCTCGGCCAGCAGAAGGATTATTCGATGCTCGTCATGATTTGCGGAATCGGTGAGGCGGCAGGCTTTTTGCCGGCATACTTTTTCTCGGTCAAAAAGAGCAAACAACTTCCGGCAAAAGTTTTTGTTCCCGTTGCGGTTGTTTCGCTTTTCCTTGCGTGGGCCGCAAGAACGGCCGGAAATCCGATAATCATTTTCATCGTTGAGTTTTTCTACGGCGTCGGCCTTGCCGGAATGGCAAGCGTTCAAAGCAACATTCTTCCCGACGTTACCGACGTTGACGAAATGATTACCGGGCGGAGAAGAGAAGGCGTAATTTCAACGTTTTCAACCTTCGTCAAAAAATTCGTCAGCGGCTTTGCCGCCTTCGGAATCGGAAAAATTCTTGCCGCTTTCGGCTATAACACTCAGCTTCGTGACGTTCCGCAGGGCGAAAGCGCGGTTTTCGGCGTTTCGCTTTGCTTCACGGTGCTTCCGGTTTGCTTTTTGACCCTTGCGTTCCTTTCGATTCTCACCTATGACCTCACAAGGGAAAAGCACGCTCTCATAAAAGAAAAAGTTGCGTTCAAGCATGAGCACGGCTATGTTGACTTGACCGAAGAGGAAAAGAATATGGTTGAAAAAATTTCTGGAATGAAGCTTGAAAAAATGTGGCTCGGAAAAAGAGAAGAAGTAAGTTTTTCGGAAAGATAATAAAAAAATAAAAGGTTGCGACGATTTTGTTGCAACCTTTTTTGTTGTGTTTGACGGGAGAAAAAATTATTCGGCGGGATTTAATGTATACGTTTTCTTTCCGCCGTGGCCTCCGAAAATTTGCCACGTTCCCGCACCGAGACGGGAAAAAATCGCCTTTCGCTCCGCGGCGCAAAGAACGGGGTCGGTGTCAACCGATGTCATGAGAATCGGTGCGTAGCGGTTATATTTTGCCTGGGCGGCCGTCATGTCTTTCATGTTGACGAAAACGTCGCCGCTGAAAACGACGCGGTTTTCATAGTCGATGAGAACGGATTCGCCCGGAAGATGGCCGCCTTTTCCTTGGTAAAGCTCAAAATGAAGGTCGCCGAAATCAAAAAAGCCCGTTCGGGAAAGAACGTCGTCGTCTGACGGCTCCGTTCCGACAACCGTGATTTTTTCGGGATTGATCGGCCGGTAAGAGGTGAGAATTTTGCAAATTCTGATATACGGTTTGTGAAGCGGATTCTGTTCACGGAAACCGTTGTTTTTTTCAAACTCAAGGCGAAGGCATTCGGCCGAACCCGGACTTGCAAAAACGGTTTCAAATTCCGGAAGAAGGCCGCAGTGGTCAACGTCGGCATGGGTAACAAAAACTTGCTTTTTGATTTTTTCAAAGTTCGGAATCAGCTCTTTGAAAATTCGGTTCATTTCGTCTTTGCAGTAAGCGTAACCTGTGTCAACAAAAAGATATTCGTCACCGCTGTGAATGATTGCCGTGTTGCTTCCGCAGGGCGGCTCAATGAGAAAAATTTCCGTTTTTTCGGAAACTTTGTGCTTTGAAATCCTTGCCGAAAAGTCGGCGCCCCGTGCTTTTGAAAGAAGTTCGCAGAATCTGCTGATGCTGTCGAACGTTCTGTAAGGCGAAACGCCGGATTCGTCAAGCTGCTGCATTGCAAGGTTTGTGTTGACGAGGAGTGCTTCCTTTGAATCGTCGGAAATTTTCATGAGGGACGAAAGCTCGTTGACAAAGTGAACGTAAAAAAGACTGTTGTCGTAAATTTTGTCCGCATGGTTGTAATCAATTACTCTGACGTCGCAAATTTTTCTTGCTTCTTCAAGAAAGCTTTTGATTTTTTCCGGGTCGCCGGCAACAATGCCCATTTTGAAATACTGAAAATCCGAACCGTTTTCCTGCGAACTGAGATAGGAGATGTTGAAAGAAAACTCGCTGATGAGTTCAAGAACGGCGGTGACGCTTCCGGGAACGTCGTGAAGGGCAAATTCAAGAAGAATGACGCTTTTCCCGTTGTCGTCGCTTTGAAGATAGCCGATTTGAGAAAGTTTTTCGTCGGCAAGGCGAAGCTGTTCGGGCGTTCCTTCCGCGTCGATGAAAAGCATGTGAGAATCAACCGCTTTGTTGTAACTGACGCGGGTGATGTTGACGCCGATTGCGGCGAAGCAACGGCTTGCTTTTAAAAATGCGCCGATGTGATTCGGCATTACGGTTACAAACGTTTTTTTCATCGGAAAACTCCTTTATGCCGCTGCTGAAAACGGCCAACGTCAATGTTTGTGCATGAAAGCTTTATGGCGAAGCGATACTTCTTTTGCCAAAAGGCAAACTTCATTAAAAAAAGCACTCTCAAAAGTGCTTTCTCTTTGGCACCCCCTGCGGGGGAATCGAACCCGGGGCTGACCCTTAGGAGGGGTTTATTATTACGAGCTATGCGAGTAACAAGGTTCTGATGCGAAGCATCAGGTTCTTATATCCATTTAACTAAGGAGGCTGTTGTTTCTTTGAACGTGAATATCAAAAGGCTTTCCGAGAGTTCAGAAAGCCCCTTGCTTTGTGGCACCCCCTGCGGGAATCGAACCCGGGGCTGACCCTTAGGAGGGGTTTATTATTACGAGCTATGCGAGTAACAAGGTTCTGATGCGAAGCATCAGGTTCTTATATCCATTTAACTAAGGAGGCTGTTGTTTCTTTGAACGTGAATATCAAAAGGCTTTCCGAGAGTTCAGAAAGCCCCTTGCTTTGTGGCACCCCCTGCGGGAATCGAACCC
>JAUNFH010000007.1:0-16434 GCA_030525185.1 Clostridia bacterium | reverse complement strand
TCCGAGAGTTCAGAAAGCCCCTTGCTTTGTGGCACCCCCTGCGGGAATCGAACCCACAACTAACCCTTAGGAGGGGTTTATTATATCCATTTAACTAAGGAGGCGAATATTCGGTTATAATTATTGCCTTCATAATCAAACGGGGTTTATTATTACGAGCTACGTGAGTAACAAGGTTCTGATGCGAAGCATCAGGTTCTTATAACGAGCTACGTGAGTAACAAGGTTCTGATGCGAAGCATCAGGTTCTTATATCCATTTAACTAAGGAGGCCTATTAATTTGTGCTCCTTATTTTACCACCTGTTTTATATTCTGTCAAGCGTTTTGCCCGTTCTGACGTTTCCTCATCCTTGACCAGCTGACAAAGCCGTAGATATCATTGACAAGAAAGACCGAAAAGCAGATTACGACCGAAATGTATGAGATATCGCTGAATGAAGCGAGGGTCCAAAGCACGATCAAAACAACGTCGTTCGCCGCATAAGCGAGGGCGAAAAATCTG
The DNA here is from genome assembly GCA_030525185.1 of Clostridia bacterium. Taxonomy (GTDB): domain Bacteria; phylum Bacillota; class Clostridia; order Oscillospirales; family Acutalibacteraceae; genus UBA6857. The sequence continues at coordinate 15,930 of JAUNFH010000007.1, read as the reverse complement.
CTTCTTCTGAATGTGAGATACACCGCAAGAAAACTCGTCGTTACCGAGAGAGTGCTGAAAAAAAGGTTTGCGGTTTTGAAGGCTCTGAGCATAAAGAAGAATCCCGCCGTTACCGCAAAAGTGAGAAGAAACATGAACGCCGTTTCTTTTTTTGAAATGCGGTTGACTTTCACCTCGTTTTTTCCTTCGGCGGCCGGGTTGCGAAGCCACGAAACAAGGGAGAGAACGGCCATGGGCATTGTCATTCCGAGATAGGTTATCATTTCGCCGTAATATGAAAACGAAAATGAGATTATGCCGTAAATCACGCTGAAAACGATCATGAGCACCTGACCGAACGGGTTGCCTTTTGCGTTGAAGATGAGAGACGTTACCCCGATTACCGACGCGGCAAGAGTCATGTAGTTTTCTCTGTCAAAAACAAAGAACGAAGAAAGAATAAAAACAACCGAAACGCTCCAAAGAATGAGCTCGCCTTTTGAAAAATACATAACCGCTTTTTTTACTGCTTTTTTCATAAATTTTCCTCCGACAAAAAAATAAGCACCCGAAAACACATCTTCCGCGTAACTTTTTGAGTTACCGATGACCTAACGATGCGTTCACGAATGCGAAAACTACTTTGCATTTCTTTCTACCCGGTGGCAGAAAAACGAATTTTGAATTTTCAACATTCTATCACAACAATGTGCAAAAGTCAAGGACAATAAACGTCAAAAAGAACTTTTGCACAAATAGCCACACTCTTTTGTGTTCAATTTCTACAAAAAAGTTTCAAAAAGGCAGTGGAAATAACCGTATACAAATGTTATAATATATCGCTACTTGTTTATCAGTGTCGAATATCGACGTTTTTGAGTTTTAATATTCTGAATTCGGAGGATTTGTAATGCAAAAAGAAAACAAAATGGGTGTAATGCCGATTGGGCGCCTTGTTCTTTCAATGTCGGTTCCGATGATGCTTTCAATGCTTGTTCAGGCGCTTTATAACATTGTTGACAGTATGTGGGTGTCCCGCGTCTGCGAAGACGCGCTGACTGCGGTTTCGCTCGCTTTTCCGGTTCAAAACCTTATGATCGGCGTTGCAACGGGAACCGGAGTCGGCGTCAACGCTCTTCTTTCAAGAAGTCTCGGCGCAAAGGACTATGAAAAAGCGAACAAAATTGCTTCAAACGGCGTTTTCCTTGCAATCATCAGCGGAATTGTCTTTTTCTTCCTCGGCATTTTTGCAACACCGCTCTTTTTCAAAACCCAAATTGAAGCCGATTCGCCGATTTTCTCTTACGGCGTTGATTATCTTTCGGTTTGCTGCGCCCTTTCGTTCGGCGTTTTCGGCCAGATTATGGTCGAAAGGCTCATGCAATCGACGGGAAGAACCGTTCTTTCAATGATTACTCAGCTCATCGGTGCGGCAATCAACATGATTTTCGACCCGCTTTTCATTCTCGGAATCGGCCCGTTCCCCCGCCTTGAAGCGAAGGGAGCGGCGGTTGCAACCGTAATGGGTCAGATTGTTGCGTTCATCGTTGCAATCATTCTCAACCACCGCTTTAACAAAGAGGTCCGCATAAAATTCCGCGGTTTCAGGCCGAGCGGAAAAATCATTGGAGAAATTTACAAAATCGGCGTTCCGTCAATCATCATGGTTGCAATCGGTTCGGTCATGACATATGCAGTCAATAAGATTCTTCTCACGTTCACAAAAACCGCCGCAACCGTTTTCGGCGTATACTTCAAACTTCAGTCATTCGTATTCATGCCCGTTTTCGGAATGAACAACGGAACGATTCCGATCATCGCCTTCAATTACGGCGCCGGAAACAGAAAGAGAATGACAAAAACCGTCCGTTTCAGCATGGTCCTTGCCTGCTCGATTATGGCGGTCGGAACCGCTCTCATGTGGATTTTCCCGGGAACAATGCTGAAAATTTTTGACGCTTCGGACAATATGCTTTCAATCGGAGTTCCCGCACTTCGGATAATCAGCCTTTCGTTCGTTGTTGCCGGCTTCAATATTGCGATGGGTTCCGTTTTCCAGGCGGTCGGAAAGAGCTATTTTTCAATGATTGTTTCCTTCACCCGTCAGCTTGTCGTTCTCGTTCCGGTTGCATATCTCCTTTCAAAAACCGGAGTTCTTGAAAACGTTTGGTGGGCGTTCCCGATTGCGGAAATCTTTTCGCTCATCGTCACTCTTCTCTCTTATTTTTACGTCAAGAAGAAGGTCATTTCCCACGTCGGAGAAGAGCTTTCTTCATCGGAATCTCAAGGCGAATAATTTTCGGTTTGAACATCATCATAAAAACCGCCGTATCAACGATTTGTGATACGGCGGTTTTTGCGTATTGAAAAATCTGAGAACGGATACCGATCGGAAACCTGTAACTTCGGTTTGCAAAACGGCTCACTTCGTCAGCACTCCTCCGTCGGAATAAAGAAGGAGAAGGACGTCCGCTTCCTCTCCGGTTGTGATGTCAATATAGATGAGGGCTTCCTGCTTCGATTTGTCCGCAACGTGCAGTTCGTAGCAAAGTCTTTCTTTCCCGTCTTTTCCCGGAATGAGGGCGAGGGCGGTTTTTTTGAGCTCCAAAAGCGGCGAAAGTTTTTTCACGGCTTCCTTGAGCGTGACCTTTGCGTTCGGAAGGTTTCTTTCGCAGTGGTTTGAAAGGAAGCCCCTTGCGTCGAGCGCAACAATTTTTCCGCTGTCGAGCGCAACGGAGACTTTGATGAGGTCGGAATAACAGATGATTTCACCGTCTTTGAAAGCAAAATTCACCGTGCATACTCCGTCAAATGTGCTGTAATAACTTTCTTTCATATTCGGATAACCGTTCTTAATAAGGAATTCTCCGGCTCTTTTTGAAGCCTGCTTTTCGTCAAGCGTTCCTTCGAGCGAATAATCCGGATTCGTCATATAGCAAAGATAGCCGCCTTTTTTTGTGATTGCAACGCTCCTTTCGCCCTTTGAAAAGCAGAAAAGTTCAAGCGCTCCGTTTTCGTCGCCGTCGGTATGAAGCTCGGTTTCGGCGCAGCCAAGAAAACGCGCCGCCCGCTTTTTTGCTTCGCCTTCGGTGATTGCGGTTTTTCCTTTCACAAAAAGCGCTTCGCGGCCCAAAACGCTGTCCGCAAAGGGGCCGTCATAGATGAGTGTCGGATAAGGCGCAAGCGATTGTTCGGTGTCGCTCATTGAGTCGGAAAAAAAGGCGGAACTTTCTTTTTCGCCGAGGGTCAGCGTTGAAACCTTTTTTTCAAAGGAAACCGTTTCGTCGTAAGTTCCGGAAAGAAGCTCGTCCATTCCGGAGGAAAGCGACTTTGAATATTCAAAAAGCGCCGAGAGGGCTTTTCTGTCGGCGGCACTCAGGCTTTCTCCTTTTGAAAGCTTTTTGTCCAGAGCGAGGGTGTAATCGCCGACCTGAGAAAGAAATTTGTAAATTCCGTCGCTTTCAAGCGTTTCGTTCGTAATTTGGCCGAGGCCGACTTTTGCGGCGGCGGCGCTTTTGTAAAGTTCGGTTCCGATTGAGGAAAGCATCGTTTCGCCGGTGCAAAAAAGGCTTTTTTGAAGATTGACCGTGATTGAGTCAAGGTTTTCGCAAAGTTCGCTGACTGCGCGTTCGGTTGAAACGAGGGCGCTCGCTTTGTACTTTCCTGCCCTGACGGCAAAAACAATCGTTGAAACGAGAAGGACGACGCAAAGAAAGGAAAGAAAGCTGATAATTCGGATACAGACGGTTTTGTTGTTCTTTTTCATGATGAGTCCTCTTTTCGGTTTTTCTCATGTTTAGCTTTGACCGAAAAAGGAAAATAATTCGTAAAAAAGAAAATTTGAAAAAAGAGCGTTCGGTGAAAACAACCTAAAGCGTTGACACAAAAAGAAAAAGCCTCCCGGGGAAGCTTTGAAAGATTTATAAAATTTTCCCCAAACGCGAAATGACCCTTGACTGCTGCCTTTCTTTACAGGCTTTTCTTGCAGTCAAGGGTCATTTCTGTGAATTCTTAGTATCTAACATCTTTTTTATACCTTCTCTTTCTGCGGATTTTCGATGTCGTTCCTTCTCGTGTCCTGCCGTCTGCATATGTTGTTTTGTTGTTCTCATAAGCGAGAAAGCTGATGCTCAGACAAAATAGAATTTCGGTTCGGACATCTTTTTCGGGGGTGTTCGGTTAGTCTTTTCGGTTTCGGTTTTTGTAAGAATTTTCGTATCGGGATACGTTTTAAATCTATGTTGATCTTTCGTTCAGCCGAAATAAAGCAGAAGTATTTTCAAACTCAATCTTTTCAATGTTTTCAGGAATAAACTGTTAAAGCAAAGTTTGTGATATATTAAATTTTCAGTTAAAGCTTAATTCAGACAAAAGATAAATTATAACAGTTTTTCATAAAAGCTTTGCGGCTGTTTTCGTCGATCGGTTTTTATTATGGCTGAGATTGTTTTTTTAATTTCAGCGGGTTTTGAAACCGGAAAACCGTTCCGAACTTTTTACCTGTACACCGGTATCATTCCTTTCGTTTTTTTGAGGTTATTACCTGTACATCGGTATCACCCTTTCTGTGTCTATAATATAACAGATTGCAAAGCGGTTTTCAATTCGCAGATTTCACGAATCAAAAAAGACTTTTCTGTGCGTTGCGACGAAAATATGATTTAAATGTTGAAAATTTATATATGATATTGACAATTGAAACGAGGCGTAATATAATTAAAATGTTGGGGTCTGAAAAAGGCTCCGTAATTTTTTTTGAAAACAACGGCGACCGTCAAAAGCGGCCGCCGTTTCCGACTTTATCGGGAAGAGAATCAATAATTGTTCTGCTGCTTGTTCTGCTGTTTTTCCTGCTTTTCCTGCTGACGGTTCTGTTGCTGATTCTGTTGCTGCTGAGCCTGCTGTTGCTGCTGGTTCTGCTGACGGTTATTCTGCTTGGCCATTGTCAAATTCTCCTTCGATTCTGATTTTCGGGAGAAAGATTTCTCCCGTTTTTAAGTATGTCCGAAAAGAATTCAAAAATGCTTTTCATTTTCTTGGTAAGCTTCACCAAAAAACGTTTTTTAAAACCGACAAAACGCCGAATTTTAATTTTTGATTTGTCATAACTTCAAAAATCGAACGTTTTTTGCTATAATTAAACTGCTTATGGGTATCGGTAGGAGAAAATCGGTGTCCCCCAATTTTTTTAAAGGAGAAAGTTCATGAAAGAAATCAAAAAAGTTCTCGCTTTGGTGCTTGCGTTTGTGCTCGCCTTCGGCTGCATTTCGCTCACCTCTGCGGCGCTTCCCGAACACGGAAAGAAAACCTCTTCTCTTCCGTTTGCAACAATGTCGGACATTCATTATTACCCGGAAAGCCTTATGGGTTCAAGAGGTGCAGAATGGCTCGAATACTGCCGTTTGGAATCGAAAATGTATAACGAATCGGAACAGATTCTTCGTACCGCCCTTGATACGCTCGGCGAAAGAAGCAAAAAGAACGGAATAAAATACGTTCTTCTTCCCGGCGACCTGACAAAGGACAGCGAATACGAAGCTCACGCTTCGCTCGCAAAAATCCTTGAAGAATACGAAGCGAAGTACGGCTTCCAGTTCCTCGTCATCAACGGAAACCACGATATCAACACAAACAAGGCAATGACCTTTGAAAACAACAAAAAGGAAACCGCAAGAGCAATCACTGCCGACGAATTCAGAGAAGTTTATAAAAATCTCGGCTATGACCTTGCAATCGACACCTATGCCCAAAAGGGCGACAAGGTTCAGGGTGCGCTTTCCTATGTTGCCGACCTTGACGAAAACTATCGCCTCATCGTTGTTGACAGCTGTCTTTATTCGTTCGACGAGCCGGGCAAGGATCTCACCGCCGGAAAGGTTACTCCCGAGCTCATGCAGTGGATCAAAAAATGGGCGGACGACTCAAAGAAAAACGGAAAAACCCCGCTTCTCATGATTCACCACAACATGGCTCCGCACATGGAATGCGAACCGTCAATCACTTTTGCGTTCACGCTCGATAACTATCTTGAAGTTTCCGAACAGCTTGCCGATTGGGGAATCAATTATTCCTTCTCCGGCCACCTTCACACGAACGATACCGCCGCCGTCACCAACGACAACGGAAAAACCCTTTATGACGTTGAAACAAACTCGCTCACGGGTTATCCGAATATGTATCGCGAGATGACAATTTCAACCTTTGAAGACGGCGAAAACGAACTTGAAATTGAAGCCGTTGATTTTGACTCCGTCAAGAAGATGACCTTTGACGGCGTTACATATGACAACGGAACATACAAGAAAAAAGCTTTTGACCTCTGCTTCGGCGGCGGACTTTCAAAAAGCGGAAAAGCGGACGTAACCTCGTTCGCAATGGGAGTCGTCAAAAACTTCGGCGGAGGATACATTGAAAAAATCAATGCCGCGGGCGGAATCATCCCGTTCCTCAAAACGATGAACATTGACCTTCGTCAAATTCTTTCCGACTTCCTTTCGCCCTATATCAAGGACGGAATCAAAATCGGCTCATACAACGTTTTCACCGTTGACAACCTCATGTGGTTCATTGAGGACCTTTGCGACCAGATTTCGGATTTGTACCTCAAAAATCCGCAAAATCTCTATGACCTTCTTGAGCCGATCGTTGACGAAATTGTTTCAATGGAAGTTGCTTCCGTTCCATGCGTGAAGTTCATTGATTCGCTCGGATTCGGCGACAGGGAAAAGAACGGAACTTTCGGCGACGCGGTGCTCACCGCAATGGCATATTGGTACGGCGGAAACGAGGACAGTTCCGACGATAAATTCATCGCCGCCGTCATTGACAACTTTGAAAACGGAACGCTCCTTCATGACATTTTCTATAAACTTCTTGACATTGCGTTCCATGACCTTATCGAAGACGGAATCCTTGCAAAACTTGAAATTCGCGTTGACAAACTCCTTGCCGACGACGTTCTTCAGAAAAAGCTCGGCGAAGGCATTAACTATCTTCTCAAGTATGTTCTTCGCGGCGACTTCACCTATCTCAACCTCGTGAAGATCGTTTTCGGTCTCGGCGTGCTTCCGTATACAAGCCTTTACGACGTTCTTGACAAGGAATACATGAGTAAATATCTCACCGAAAGCCAGCTTGAATCTGTCGGAATTTTTGTTGGCTGGATTCTTCGCGACTTTACTTCCGACGAAAATCCGCAAAAGAAGGGCGACTTTGACGTTTCGTACTTCACAACGCCCGTCACCCCCGAAGCAACGCGTGAAAATTACCGCATCCCAACAATGGTAAGCGTCGTTATGGGCGAGGATTCGCAGACACAAAGCACAATAAACTGGTTCTCAAAATATTCGCTTGAAGACAGCGACATTGAAATCTACAAAGCGGACAAAGAGCCGCAATTCACCGGAAAAGCCAACACGCCCGACGACTTCACCGTTAAAACAACGAGCGAAAAAGTTGTCCGTTCCTTCCCCGGAATCGACCTCGGCGTTTTCGGTCTGCTTCAATATGAATTTGACATGGTTCGCCACACAGCGGCAATTTCCGGCCTTGAAAAGGGCGCAACTTATTATTACAGAGTCGGCAACGAAAAATACGGCTGGTGGAGCGAGACGGGAAAAATCACAACCGCAGACGGCTCAAAGAACGTAACGTTCTTCCATATGTCCGACCCGCAGTCGCAGAACGTAAGGCAGTATGAACGCTCATGGGTAAACGTTCTCAAAACCGCATTTGAAAAGTACCCGGACGCTTCGTTCATCATGAACACGGGCGACCTTGTTGACCACGGAGACAACAACCATCAGTGGCAGTATATGTTCGATACCGCGTCGAAGTATCTTATGAACACCTATATGATGCCGCTGAGCGGAAACCATGAGGGCAAAGGCACAAACGCAACCGTGAACTATTTCACTCTTCCGAACGTTCCCGAGCAGAATACGGAAAAAGGCGTTTATTATTCCTTCACTTATAACAGCGTTCACTTTGCGGTTCTCAATTCAAACGACCTTGACGAAAAGACAAAGGGACTTTCCGAAAAGCAGATTGAATGGCTCAAAGCCGACATGAACGCAAGCGACGCACAGTGGAAATTCGTTGCGCTCCACAAAGCGCCTTATTCGCAAGGCTCGCACTATAAGGACAAGGACGTTTGTGCAATCCGCGAACAGCTTTCCGTTCTTATGCCGGAACTTTCGATTGACATGGTGTTCTCCGGTCATGACCACGTTTATCTTCGTACCGCTTCGCTCATCAACAACGAAAAGGCGGCAACCGATATCACCTATCTCAAAAAAGACGGCGATATCTACAAAACCCAGGTTACACCGAGCGGAACGACCTATCTCATCACGGGTTGCGCCGGCGTAAAGACTTACATTCAAAACGACGCTTCAAAAACGGATAAATACTTCCCGCGCGGAGAAAAAGTTTTCTCGCTCGATTTGCCGATGTTCGCCTCGATTGAAGTTGAAGACGGTGTGCTTTATATGAACGCTTACGGCGTTGACAAAGACGGCGCGCAAAACGTTGACCGCTTTGCAATTCAGAAAGACAAAACGCAAGGTGAAGTTGTCAAAGATTACAAGGAAGCCGAAGAGGAAGTCAAAAACGACGAAATCAAAAACTTCTTTAAAACCTTTTTTGAATATCTCGTAAAAATCTTCAAGGTGATTGTCAATATCTTCAAGATTTATATCCTCAAAGTTGAGCTTTAAAAAATCAAAGACTGCCGCGGCGATTGCTTCGGCAGTCTTTTGTATGCTTTGTGTTTTAAGCGACGTCAAAGGCAATGAAGTTTTGCCTTTTGGCGACGGCTTCTTTTCGTTGAATTCCTTTTTATTTCAGATAGTTTTTAATGTAACCCGAAGTGATGTCTTTCAATTCCTTTGTCTTTTTTGAATCTCCCGAAAGGTCATGGCCAGAGTTTTCAAAAACAACGAAGTCGTGTCTGACCTTCATCGTTGAAAGGGCGGAGTCAAGAACCATTGCGTTCGTGAAGGGAACAACGGAGTCGTTTTTTCCGTGGGCGATGAGCGTCGGCGGACAGTTTGAAGAAACATAGGTGATCGGTGAAACCGCTTTAAGCTTTGAAACGGCGCGGGCAAAGTTTTTTTCGTTGAACTTTTTTCCGCAAACGTTCGACATCAAAGAATAGATTTCGTCTTTTGAGCCGGCGAGCGTTGAAAAGGCGGAGTAAAAGTTTTTGTCCGAAAGGTCGCTCGGTGCGCTTTCGGCAACGATTGCCGCAATTTTCATCGGTGCGTTCATTGTTTTTGAGTAGCCGTAAAGAAGGGCAAGGTGACCTCCGGCCGATTTTCCGTAAAGAAGAACGCGGTTGATGTTGGTTTCGTAATCATTGCCGGCTTCTTTGATTTTTAAAAGAGCAAGGTCAATGTCCGAAATGACGTCATCAGCCGAAAGACGGCTGCTCACACGGCGGTAATTCATTGTTGCCGCGGCATAACCGAGGTCGTTGCAAAAGCTTTTGAGTGTTTCTTCTTCAATTTCGGATTTGTCTCCGTCGATCCAGGTTCCGCCGTGAAGGAAAAGAACGAGTCCGCAGGTTTTCTTTGCGTCTTTCGGAACATAAAGATCAAGCGTTTGTTCCTTTGAAGAACCGTAGCTCAGGTCTTTGAAAACATAATTGTTTCCGCCGGAGCCGGTTCCGATTCCGAAAAGCGAAAGAATAAATGAAACGAAGGCAACGAAGAACGAAAAGATTTTTTTTAACATTGTGATTCCCCTTTGTTGAATAAAAAAGTGTGTTTGTTCCGTAACGGTATTTTACAACATTTATATTGCCAATGTCAACATAAAATCCTTGAAATGATTCTTTTTAATATATTATAATATTTTCAGAAGATAACATATGAAAGCAGTCGATGTCATGAAAAAATTTCCGTTTTGATTTATACTTACTCTCGAAAGGAAGCGAAAAATTATGGATTGGATAACCGGAATTCAGGAAGCGATCAATTATGTCGAAGACAATCTGACCGGAGAAATTGACTTTGAAGAGGCGGCGAAGAGGGCCTGTTCGTCCCCGTTTCATTTTCAGCGGATTTTCGGCGTTGTCTGTTCGTGTACCCTCGGAGATTATATTCGGATGCGCCGGCTCTCGCTTGCGGCGGACGAACTGAGACGTACCGACGAAAAAATAATTGAAATCGCTTTAAAATACGGTTACGAAACCCCGGAGAGCTTTTCCCGTGCGTTCACCCGTTTCCACGGTGTTTCCCCGAGCGAAGCGAGAAAAGGGAAAAACGTAAAAACTTTTTCGCGTCTTTTCGTAAAACTCATTCTTGACGGAGGAAATTTTATGGATTACAGAATTGAAAAGAAAGACGCTTTCACCGTTGTGTGCAAAAAGAAAAGAGTTGCGAATCCGCAAGGCTACACCGCAAAGGAAGAAATTTCCGCCTTTTGGCGCGAATGCTCCGAAAACGGAACAATGAAGAAAATTTGCGAATTTGCAAATTTTGAAAACCTTCACGGAATTCTCGGAATCTGCTTTTCGGACGAAATTTCGCCGAATGACTTTCCTTACGGAATCGGAGCGGAATATAACGGAAAACCGCTTTCGGACGAAGGGTTGGAGCTTGTTGAGATTCCGGCTCACACCTACGCCGTTTTCCCTTGCAAAGGAAAGATGCCCGAAGCGTTTGAAAAAACCTATAAGCAAATTTGCACCGAGTTCTTCCCTCAAAGCAGCAGCTATGAATACGGAAAGGGCGTTGAACTTGAGGTTTATCCCTCGGACAATGTTGACGACCCGGATTACAACTGTGAAATTTGGATCGCCGTGAACGAAAAGAAATAAGAAAACAGAAAAGACCGAAAGCAAAGTTCGTTCTTTGCTTTCGGTCTTTTTATATGGTCGAGGCGACAGGATTCGAACCTGCGGCCCTCTGCTCCCAAAGCAGATGCGCTACCAAACTGCGCTACGCCTCGATTTTACGCTTGAAAATTATAACCCATTTTGAAGATTTTGTCAATCCCGATTTTTAAAACACACCCCTTTTCTATTGCAACTTCGGGCGTTTTGTAGTATACTTAATCGGATATATTATTTTTTCGGGAGACTAAAAAATGAATCACAGTCGCACAGGCGGAGTGTTGCTTCACCTTTCCTCTTTGAATGGCCCTTTCGGTGTCGGTGTAATGGGAAAAGAAGCTTACGCTTTCGCCGATAAACTTCAAAGAACCGGCTTTCGGCTTTGGCAGATGCTTCCGCTTTGCCCGGTTGATTACACCGGTTCGCCGTACTGCTCGGTCAGTGCCTTTGCCGGAAACATCTCTTTCATCGATCCGCGCCTTTTGAAAGAGGAAGGACTTGTTACTGACGAAGAGGTCAGAGAAAACGAATTTTCCGGTTCGCCTTACATCGCCGACCAAAAGTTTGCCCACGAAAAAAGGCTCTCGCTTTTAAGAAAGGCTTTTTCAAGAATTGACGGCGACACAAAAGCGCTCGTCGAACTTTTCGCTTCGCAAAACGAATGGGTTCGACCGTTTGCACTTTATTGCGCGCTCAAAGATTTTCACGAAGGAAAACCGTGGTGGGAGTGGGATAAAAAGTATTCCCATTACAAAACCGCGCTTTCTCATGCGGACGAATTCAAGTCCGAAACCGATTTTTATATCTTCACCCAATACGTCTTTTTCACCCAGTTCCGCTCGCTTAAAGAATATGCAAACAGCCGCGGAATTTCAATTTTCGGCGATATGCCGATTTATGTCAGCCGTGACAGCGTTGACGTTTGGAGCAACACCGAACTTTTCCTCATTGATGAGGACACCCTTTCGCCGTCAAAGGTTGCGGGTGTTCCGCCGGATTATTTTTCCGAGGACGGCCAGCTTTGGGGCAATCCGCTTTATGATTGGGAAAAGATGAAAAAGGACGGCTACGGCTGGTGGATTAACCGAATCGGCGCGGCACTCAAACTTTTTGACAGGGTGAGAATTGACCATTTCAGAGCTTTCGCCTCCTACTGGGCAGTACCGGCCGAAAGCAAAACTGCAAAGAACGGCGAATGGCTCAGAGGACCCGGCATGGATCTTTTTGAAAAAATCAATGCCGCTTTGCCCGAAGCCGACATCGTTGCCGAAGACCTCGGAACATTCGGAGAAGACGTTGTAAAACTTCTTGACGATACCGGTTTCCCCGGAATGAGGGTCATTCAGTTCGGCTTTGACGTGAACTCGAACAGCACCCACCTTCCGCATAACTACGACAAAAACTGCGTTGCTTACGTCGGAACGCACGACAACAACACGATTCTCGGCTGGCTTTGGGAAGCGCGCGAGGCGGAACGCGCCTTTGCGCTTAGGTATTGCTGTTTCGGCGGTCACAACTGGGGCGAAGGCGGTTTCCATTCCGGCTCATGCCGCGCTGTTATTGAAGCCGTTTGGCGCAGCAGTGCGGACACCGCAATCGTTGCAATTCAGGATATGTGCGGTTTCGGCGCGGACGCAAGAATGAACAAGCCCGGAACAAGTGAGGATAACTGGAGCTTCAGAATCAGTGCGGATGCCCTTTTCGGAATCGACGAGGGATATTACAAAGAAATCAACAGCGTTTACCGCAGATGAGGGTATCCGTTGTGTTGAAGTTTTCAACGTGGATAGACGTCGGTGTGGAAAATATCCGCGTATAAATTTATTGATAAAATGTGCGGTTAAACTGTAGGGGCGTCTCGCGAGGCGCCTGTGGAATTTGACCTTTTGCACCGCGTGAATTTATAGGTGACTCTTACGGTTTATCCCTGCCTCCCTACGGTGAGGGGGTGGCAAAAATCGTAGATTTTTGACGGAGGGAGCGTGGACTCAACGCAAAGTCGGCGTAGAAAATCTCTCCCCGGTTGCCGGAGGTTCGACCCGTACAAACCGAAATTTTTCAACTTAGGTATCTTACGCCAAGATAATAAATTAAGTACTCAACCGAAAGGAAGGAATAAATATGGACGCAATAAAAATTATTGACCACAGCGTGTATCTTGTTGACGGAAAGGAGCTTCTTGATTCGGACGTTGCCGCACAGGAAGCCGAACTTTCAAAAAGAGGTCTTTCCGGCGACAAAAACGGAACAATCGCATACTCAATTCTCTCTTCCCACAGCGTAAAGAGAGATGAGGGAAAGATGAAAATCCGTTTCGATTCGCTCATTTCTCACGATATCACCTATGTCGGAATCATTCAGACCGCAAGAGCAAGCGGACTTAAAGAGTTCCCCGTTCCTTATGCGCTGACAAACTGCCACAACAGCCTTTGCGCCGTCGGCGGAACAATCAACGAGGACGACCACGTTTTCGGCCTTTCCGCGGCCAAAAAGTACGGCGGAATCTATGTTCCGGCGAACCAGGCGGTTATTCATCAGTATGCACGCGAAATGATGACAAAGTGTGGCAACATGATTCTCGGTTCGGACAGCCACACCCGTTACGGCGCAATGGGAACAATGGGCGTCGGAGAAGGCGGCCCGGAACTTGTTAAACAGCTTCTTAAAAACACTTGGGACATCAATGAGCCGCAGGTTGCTCTTGTTTATCTTGAAAACGCACCGAAAAAGGGCGTCGGTCCTCACGACGTTGCAATCGCGCTTTGCACTGCCGTTTTCAAAAAAGGACTTGTAACAAACAAGGTTCTTGAATTTGTCGGCCCGGGCGTAAAGAATCTTTCAATGGATTTCAGAATCGGAATTGACGTAATGACGACCGAAACCGCCTGCCTTTCCTCAATTTGGGAGACAGACGAAACCGTTGAAAAGTTCTATACCGTTCACGGCCGCCCCGAAGATTACAAAGAACTTAAACCCGCAAAGGTTGCAAAATATGACATGGCGGTCAAAATCGATCTTTCAAAAATCGAAAGCATGATCGCCCTTCCGTTCCACCCGTCGAACGGTTACACTATCCACGAACTCCAGGAGAACCCGTCAATCCTCAAAGAGGTTGAAGAAGCCGCAAAAGCTCAGTTCGGCGACAAGGTTAACTTCTCGCTCAAAGACAAGGTTCAGGACGGAAAAATCCACGTTGACCAGGGCGTTATCGCAGGCTGCGCCGGCGGTATGTTTGAAAACATCTGCGAAGCCGCCGCAATCCTCGGCGACAACAGCACCGGCGACGGTTATTTCTCGCTTTCGGTTTATCCGTCAAGCGTACCTGTCAATCTTGCGCTCATCAAAAACGGTGCGGAGCAAAAGCTTCTTGAAGACGGCGCAGTTTTCAAACCCTGCTTTTGCGGCCCGTGCTTCGGCGCAGGCGACGTTCCGGCTAACAACGGCCTTTCGATTCGCCACACAACCAGAAACTTCCCGAACCGCGAAGGCAGCAAGCCCGGCGACGGACAGCTTTCTTCGGTTGCGCTCGTTGACGCGCGTTCAATTGCTGCAACCGCACTCAACAAAGGCGTTCTCACCGCCGCAACCGACGTTGAAATTCCCGAATACGAAAAGGAATATACCTTTGACAAGGGCGTTTATGATAAGCGCGTTTATAACGGATTCGGAAAAGCTCAGCCGGATTACGAGCTGAAACTCGGCCCGAACATCACCGACTGGCCGTCGATGTACAGCCTTTCGGACAATCTTCTTGTAAAACTTGCCGCAGTGCTTCAGGACGACGTAACAACAACCGACGAACTCATTCCCTCCGGTGAAACTTCAAGCTACCGCAGCAATCCGCTTCGCCTTTCGCAGTTTGCGCTTTCACGCCGCGAGCCGATGTATGTCAAGCGCGCAGAAGCCGTTGCCGCCGAAGAAGCAAAGCGCCGCGCAGGTTCAAGCGAAGAAGTTCTTTCCGTACTCAAAAAGGTTTGCGACAACGCAGAAGAAACCGAAAAGAACACCCAGTTCGGCTCATGCGTATTTGCAAAAAGACCGGGCGACGGTTCCGCAAGAGAACAGGCTGCTTCCTGCCAGAAAGTTCTTGGCGGTTTTGCGAATATCTGCTATGAATTTGCAACGAAGAGATACCGCTCAAACTGCATCAACTGGGGTATTCTTCCGTTCACGATTGACAAGAGCACCGAGTTTAACTATGACAACGGCGATTACGTTTTCGTTCCCGGAATCCGCGACGCAATCAAAAACGGAAAGGAAGAAATTCCCGCAAAGGTCATTGCAAAAGACGGCGTTCATGACATCACCCTCTTCGTCAAGGGTCTGACCGACGAAGAAAAGCAGATTATTCTCGACGGTTGTCTGATGAATTATTATAAGAATAAGATGTAATTTTTGAATTGAAAAAAGCAACCAAAAACTCCGCAAGGCCGATGCCTGCGGAGTTTTTTCATGAATATAGACGTTAAAAAGCAAAGAGAAACCGCCGCCCGAAGGCGACGGCTTTTTCAAGTCGGATCAAAATCAGAAATTAATTTTAATTCCGAGCTTGAAGAGAAGCTTTGCGATAACCTGCTTAATACGGGCGATGAGTTCAACGAGCCAATCAGGAAGCTCGGTCTTGTGTCCGTCGTCAGCAGCTGTGCCGGTTGTTGTGCCTTCTGCAACGGCAACAACGCCTACTGCCATAACCGAGAAGATCATGAGAGCAGCAAGAAGAACTGCAAGGAACTTTTTCATTGTTCAAAACTCCTTTCGTTATGTATTAGGAAGGAAAAGCCAAATAATCGACAATTTTCCACCCTATGTAATAATAATACATTTTATTTCATAAGTCAATTAAAAAACTGTAAAAATCTTTTTTTGAAAGCAAAAAAGCCGCAAATCGCATCGGACGATTCACGGCTTTGATTCTTTTTACGGACGAAACCTTTCGGAAACGAACTTAATCAGAAGATAAGTTTAAGTATAAATTTCAAAAACAATTTAAATGAAACCTTTGAAAAAACACCTTTAAGATGGGGGATAAGTTCTTCAAGCCATTCGGGCATCGGAAACACTCCTTTCGTTTATATTGAATTTCTCTTGTAATTACCTGTAATTATATCAAAGCG
>JAUNFH010000118.1 GCA_030525185.1 Clostridia bacterium | reverse complement strand
ATAGCCATACTTTCCGGAGTAGCCGTAATAATCGCTCTTATAGCCGGAGAAGCCTGATTGAACCGCATTGAAAACAACTCCCGAAACAACGCCGTTGAGGTCGTAGATATACTGAAGCGCACGCTTGATTTTTGAAACGGGCGTATAGTCCTGTCTTATGACGAAAAGCGTTTCGTCGGTGAGGTTGATGATTTGAGCCGCGTCGGAAACCATTCCGCACGGAGGAGCGTCCGCAACGACGTAATCATAGTTTTCGCGAAGATAATCAAAAAGGCGCAAAAGGGGTTCCTTCGGAATTGTTTTAAGCTTTTTCGAGCCGGCGTAAAAAATGTGAAAATTCTCGTTTTCACCCCTCGTCGCAAGGTTTTCAAGTCCGCAGTCGCCGTCAATATAATCCATTACGCCGCGGCTGAGAAGAGTGACCCCGAGATACTTTTGAACGCTCATTCTTGCAAAATCGGCGTCAAGAAGGGCAACCTTTTTTCCGCCGCGTGAAATTGCAAGCGCAAGGTTATAGGAAACGGTTGTTTTTCCCTCTCCCGGCATTGCGCTCGTTACGGAAATTACCTTTCCGGAATCCTTTTCAAGCTGTTTGAGAACGCGCCGTTTGAGATATCGGAAGCTCTCGGAAAAATCTGCGTTGCGCTGAGAAATCGTGACGAGGGAAGAGGAATACCTGTTCCTTTTTTTGACCTCAACCCACGGAACTTCGCCGACGCACTTTTGATTGAGCTTTTCCTTGATGTCATCACGTTTTTTAACCGTGTTTTTTGAAATTGCATATAGTGCAAAAACCACGCAGGAAAGAAAAACTCCGGCAACCGCCGCAATGAAAACATCCCGTTTATAAGAAAATCTGTTCGACGGTTTTTCGGGAAGTTGCGCCGGGGAATAAATCGACATCAACGTTTCGCCGAGAACATACTGAGCAAGTCTCGGATAGTTTTCGATCACGGCGCAAAGAATGTCATAAGCGTCCTGCGCCGACGTACTCGTCACGGTGATTGTGAAAAGCGGTGCGTTCTGAACGTCGTTACTCGCGGTAATCGTTCCGTTGAGTCCGTTGACACCGAGCCTGTCCATGAGAATCTGGCGCATTGTCGAACTGTTAATGATGAAACTGAAGGTTTTTGAAAGCTGCTCGGCAAGAGCCGAATTGTAATATGACTGAATTGTCGAAGCGCCCGTTGCGCCGCTTGTTCCCATTGTTGAAATTGAAAACGACGCCTGCGCCGTATACTTCGGAACATAGTTTTTTTTGCAATTGTAATAAGCAAAAAGAGAAAGCGCGGTAATGATGATGACCGAAAGCCACCAAAGCTTTTTGAACCCCTTCCAAAAATCAACGGCAAGAACGTCAAGTTTTACAAGGTCTCCGAAATAAAGGCCGTCCTCTTTTTCCGAAGATTTTCGGTTTTCGTTTTCTTCCGCCATGCGCCTCACCTCTTTTCATCAATATTTGTTGTAATAATAATCAGTGCCGTATGAACGGGTGTCGCTCATTCTTCCTTTGAAAACGGATGAATAAACGTCACGGTAATCGTTGAGAATGCAACCGGCAAAATATGCCTGCGTTCCGGAAAGGATGTCCGCCGTGTCATTAATGAGCGGAATCGGAGTTCTGTCCTGACGGATAACGAGCAGCGTTACGTCAACGTTGTCGGCAACGCTTTCGGTGTCCGCCGTCAGGGAAGTCGGCGGCGTGTCAACGATGATATAATCATATTTTTCGTAAAGAAGCTTCAAAAGATCCTTGAACCGTTCGGAACTGAGAAGCTCAAAAGCAAATTGATAGCTGTTTTTTCCGGCAATCACGTCAAGTTTGCTCTTCTTATCGGTCCGAAGAACGTCCTCAAGTTCAACCTTTCCGAGAAGATAATCGCCAAGCTCGCTGTAGGAATCGAAAAGATCGGAATCAAAAAATCTGAAAACGGCCGGTCTTCTCAGGTCGGCGTCAATCAAAAGCGTTTTATATCCCTTTGAAGCAAGATTCGTTGCGATATTGACCGAAACGGTCGTTTTTCCTTCGTGTTCGTC
Source organism: Clostridia bacterium (assembly GCA_030525185.1). Classification (GTDB taxonomy): domain Bacteria; phylum Bacillota; class Clostridia; order Oscillospirales; family Acutalibacteraceae; genus UBA6857. Next base: position 4,662 of record JAUNFH010000118.1, on the reverse strand, counting down.
AACACTCGTAATGATGAACGTTTTTGCGTTGCGCGAATTTTTGAGATACTCGATTTTTGTTGAAATGCGGTTAATACTTTCGCAAAAGGCATATCCCATAAGAGGATTCAAAACGTTGATTGTGACTTCTTTCTTTTCTTTTTTCGCTTTTTTAAGAATTGCGCGGTTGAGGCTTTGATGGTAAACAACGCCGAAATCCGGAGCGTCAACGTTCCTTTCGATGTCGCTTTCCTGCTTCACCGTTTCGCGAAGCGAAGAAAAAAGACCAATCAACAAAATGCACGCAAAAGCAAGACCCGCTCCGGCAAGAACGGCTTTTTTTGTCGAACTTACGCTGTTGTACGGCGCAGTCGGAACGCTTGCCGGAGTAACGACGTCAATATAAACGTCCTCAAAAAGGTTCTCGGAAAAAACGTTCTGATAGTTTTCATAAACCGCTTTCAGCGTTTTGTATGCGTCAACGGCGTCGGCACCTTCGGCCTTGATCGTCAAAAGGTTCGTCTGTTCGACAACCGTTGCCGAAATTTTTGCAACGTCGAAATCCTTAATGTTTTCCCTGATGATTTTTTTCATCACGTCGCTTTGAAAAACGTTTTGAAAAATCCCCGCGACTTCAATCGTCTTTGAAATATTCTGAGTGACATTTGAACCCGAAACATTGACGGCAACAGTCATTGTGCTTCTGTATTTCGGAACATAAACATAATCATAATATGTTCTGATTCCGACGAATCCGATGAGAAACGCAAGAATGACAACCCAAAGGTTAAACATGAGATCTCTCAAAATTATATAAAGATTGAGGTGAGGAACCTGAGACTTTTTCATTCTTCGTCACCTCCGCAAACAACAATGAGCCTTTCCGTCGCAACGAGCTTTTTCGCCTTTCCTTTTCCGACGTAAAGACGGAACCAAACGTCGTACGCTCCGTTGTAACCGGTTGTCAGCGACGAGTCGTCAACAACGATGTTGCTGTCTTTCATGAGCTTTTCGTTGTAATATGCGCCTTTGACAAAGCTTTTGAAATCCGGCTTCTGGCTGTTGAGCGGAAGATGAATAACATATTCGCTCAGTTTGATTTTATAAATGTTTCCGATTTCATCGGACGGAATGCTCGCCGTTTTGAACCGCCATTCATAAGTATATCCTTTGCTGTTGGTGACCTTGAAAAGGACGCTCGGCGCAGTATTCGTTTTTTCGTTTTCATAAATTGTGTAAAGTCTTCCGGTAATATCTCCGTCAAACTTATCGGTAACTTTCGCCGCACCGGTAAAATTCGGAGAAGTTCCGTTTGCAAAAACAAGGTCGTCTTTCAAAACGAACCTCGGTTTTTCATAATCGGTATAAACCAATCTGACGCTTTTTTTGGAAACGTTTTTGTCAGAGTCTTCAACGCAGTAATTAACCATTGAAACGCCCTCTTCGATGAACTGAGTGACGTTTTCGACAAGAATTTTTGAAGTGAGGTCGCCGTCCTTTTCGTCGTTGGCCGTGACATAGCTCAAAAGTTCTTCATCGGTTACGCTGCATTTTGCTTTGATTTCCTTGACAGCGCAAATAATCGTCGGCTTTGACGAAGACGGTTTCACTTTCAGATTAAAAAACACTGCCGCCGCGCAAACGAGCACAAAAACAAGCAGCACCATTGAACGAAGCAGCCGCATTTTCATTCCTCCTTATCCGTAAGTTATCGGTTGATCGTTGAGAACCTTCATCGGGTTCTCGTTAAAAATTCTCTCAACATATGCCTGTCCGAGGCGATAAGTCAACATTTCATGGGCCTGATTCATCCGGGGCGTTCTCTGGTACGGAGAATGACAGTCACTCGCAACGAAATGAGCAAGGTGGTTGTCAAGAAACCACTTTGAAAGCGCCTGCGGCCCGGGACCGTACTTTCCGAGCGGACTTCCCTTATTCACCTGAAAAAGGCAGCCTTTTTCAAGAAGCGAGAAAGCACCGGAAGGTTCGTTCTGAAGGAAAAAGTATCTTTCCGGGTGAGCGATTATCGGGACAAAACCGTGCGACTGAAGCGCACCCGTAACAAAACCGACTCTGTGAATATCGTCGGCAAAATCAAATTCAACAAGAATATATCGTGAACCGTTAATCGGGACGAGCCTTCCCTCTTCGGCGTAGCGCGAAATGTCCGTAACACCGAAATGCTCGGCTCCGAGAAAAATTTCAATCGGAAGTTTTGCTTTTTCCTTTGCTTCGCAAAGAACGGAAAAAGCCTTTTCAATGTCGCTTTTTCGAACGTCAAAACGGCATTGAGATTTATTGAGATAATGCGGAGTGATGACAATATGGGTCGTTCCGCTTTCATAAGCGGCCTCAAGCATTGAAAGCGATTCGTCAAGCGAATCCGCTCCGTCATCAATTGCCGGCGCAATATGAGAATGAATATCGACCATTTTGCACCTCCATAAAAAAATACTTTCTTATTATTGTAACAAAAACGCAGTTTTTCGTCAATTGACAATTTTTTGCGTATTACGTCTCTTTTTTCAAAAATTTTGTACGCTTCAACCTAATCTTCAATCGGCAACGTCATAGATTCTGTCGCAGCAGGAAAGAAGACTTTCCCTGTGAGTTGTGATGATTACCGTCCGTTTCTTTTTGAGGGAAAGAAGGTTTTCAATGAGTCTTCTTTCCGTCTCTTTGTCGAGTGCCGACGTTGCCTCGTCAAGGAGAAGAACGGGGCTTTCTTTCAAAACGGCTCTTGCAATCGAAATTCTCTGCGCCTGACCCTCCGAAAGGCCGGCCGTGTCTTCTCCGAGAGATGAGTTGATTCCTTCCGGCATCCGGCTCACAAAATCAAAAGCACACGCAATTTTGAGCGCATTTTCGATTTCTTCATCCGTTGCGGACGGCTTAATCATTCTGAGATTTTCCGCAATCGTTCCGGCGAAAAGCGAATGTCCCTGCGGAACGAAAGAAAACGCAGCCCTTGTCTTCGGCGAAATTTCAATTTTCTCTCCCCTTTTGTTTTTGAGAAAGAGGTCTCCGGTTCCTTCCTCAAGAGCAAGAAGAAGTTTTATCACGGTTGTTTTTCCCGCGCCGGAAGCACCGCGCAAGGCAACAATCTCTCCGGGAGAAGCGGTCATTTCAAAGTTTTTGAGAACCTGATCTTTTTCGCCGTAACCGAAGTTTACGTTTTCAAGTTCAACGCAAAGACCACCTTCGGCGTTTTTCCCGATGAATCTTTTTTCAAAATCGGAGTTGTCCGTTTCCTCCGTTTCAAGCTGAGAAAGCTCAATGAGCCTTCTTGCGCAAACGGTTGAGGAAACCGCGCCCGGCACAAGAGAAACAAGCGAACCGAATGCGGCGGAAAGCATTGAAGAAAGTTGAAGGAACATTGTCATCGTTCCGAAATCAATCTTTCCCGACCAAAGCCGATAAATGCTCCAACCGAAGCATGAATAGGAAACAAGCAGTCCCATCAGCGAAATCACCGCAGAACCGAAAACGGAAAAACGGTTTTGAGAAATCAGCGCTTCGCTCAAAAGCGACTGAACGCTTTTGAAGCGCAGGGAAAAATCGGAAGCAAGATCGAAAACCTTGATGTTTTGAAGTTCTCCGAGACTTTCGCCGAGAAACGAAACAAGGTCGCTCGTTTTTTTTCGGACGTTTTTTGAGTTTTCTCTCATTTTTCCGAGAAAAAAGCTTGAAACGACAATCGTGACCGGAGAGCCGACAAGGGCAATGAGAGCCATTGTTTTGTCATAGCTGAGAAGCAGAAAAAACGCACAGCAGAACTGAAAAAACTTTGTGATAAACGTCGGAATCCACGTAAGTACCGCCGAGGAAACGGTTGAAACGTCGTTGTTGATTCGGTTGAGAATATCTCCGCTTCTGAAACCGGAAAGATTTTTCCACTTTGAAAGAAGAACCGCCGAATAAATGTCTTCCCTTATGTCTTGGGTAACCATTGTGTTTGACGAGACGGAAATTCGGCTCATCACCGCGGAAAAGACGATATTCGTCAGTCCGAACAAAACGAACAAAACCGCAAGAAGAAAAACCGAAGAATCGTCGCGGCCGGTCACGGCGTTAATCAGCCGCCTTGAAAGCTTCGTCCCCGCAATCGTGAGCGCACTTGAAAAAAAGCCGATTGCAACGTAAAGAGCAACTCTGCGCTTGTATTTTTTAATGTATTTCCAAATCCACCGAAGCTCCGCAGAAAACTCGGAAACCGAGAATTTTCCAAACTTTTTGAAAATCTTTTTCATTGAGTTCTCCTTAATTCAAACACGCAACCGCCTCGCGCAAAACAAGCATCAAAACCATAATTTCATAAACGCTCAAGAAGGGAAGAAAACCCTTCAAAAAGCGTTTTTCGTCGGTCACGCAAAGCCTTTTTCCTTTGATTTTGCATGCTGTCATCGAACGGTAAAAACCGTAACCGACAACGGCTCCGAGAGTGTTGTTGAAAAGGTCGTCCGTTTCGCAAACCCCAAGCGAAAAAACAAGCTGGCAAATTTCAGCAAAAAGGCTCAGAAAAAACGCAGTCAAAATCACCGTTTTTGCGCCGCCTTTCTTTCCGAAAAGGAACGGAAGAAGAAAGCCGATCGGAACGAAAATTCCGATGTTTTCAAGAATCTGCATAAACACGTCGAGCGCATAATAATACTTCACGCTTGCGACGTATGACCAAAAAGGGAC
>JAUNFH010000117.1 GCA_030525185.1 Clostridia bacterium | reverse complement strand
GACATACCTTCCGTCGGGCGGCGTTTTCCAGTTTGATTTGAGCGACGAAACAAACCCACCGACTTTTTGCGAAAGGCCGCCTTTTCCCTTTTCTTTCATTCGTTATTCTCCTTTTGAATGTCGTATTTTATATGGCAAAGAATTGCGTTTTTTATTTTTCGACGTAAAAAAAAAAACAAAAAAATTTGATTTTTTTCACGCTTCCGTTGCTAATGTCTTTTTTGATTTTATCATAAATTCAGGGCATTTACAATCAAAAAAGTTAAAGAATTGTAATCTTTTTGTTCGATTTTGACTAAAAAAATTAAATCAGCGGTTAATCGATAACAGGTATATCTATACATGCATTACCCATATGAAAAACTTGCAATTCCCAAACGGAGCTTTGTCTGTTAAAATAAGTCCGACGAAAGGTCAAAAGGAAGTAACCTTTTCGGGTTACAGAAACAAAAAGTCAGTTCTTTAAGGAGGATTTTTTATTATGGCACGTTTTACATTACCTCGTGATCTCTATCACGGAAAGGGTGCTCTTGAAGCCCTCAAATCATTTGAAGGAAAGAAAGCAATGATTTGCGTCGGCGGCGGCTCAATGAAGCGTTTCGGCTTCCTTGACAAGGCTGTTGACTATCTTAAGGAAGCAGGCATGGAAGTTCAGATTTTTGACGGAATCGAACCCGACCCCTCCGTTGAAACCGTTATGAGAGGCGCAGACGCAATGCTCAAATTCGAGCCGGACTGGATCATCGCAATGGGCGGCGGCTCACCGATCGACGCAGCGAAGGCAATGTGGATCAAATATGAATATCCTGAAGTTACTTTTGAAGATATGTGCAAAGTTTTCGGCCTTCCGAAGCTTCGCAAAAAGGCTCACTTCTGCGCGATTTCATCAACATCGGGAACCGCAACCGAAGTTACCGCATTCTCGATCATTACCGATTACAACAAGGGAATCAAATATCCGATTGCCGACTTTGAAATCACTCCGGACGTTGCAATCGTTGACCCCGATCTTGCCGAAACAATGCCGAAAAAGCTTGTTGCTCACACCGGTATGGACGCAATGACCCATTCAATCGAAGCTTACGTTTCAACCGCAAACTGCGATTACACCGATCCTCTTGCTCTTTACTCAATCAAGATGATTCAGAACGACCTTGTTGATTCTTACAACGGCGACATGGCAAAGCGCGACAGCATGCACAACGCTCAGTGCCTTGCAGGTATGGCCTTCTCGAACGCTCTTCTCGGAATCGTTCACTCAATGGCTCACAAGACCGGCGCGGCATTCGCAGATTACGGCGCACACATCATTCACGGCGCGGCAAACGCAATGTACCTTCCGAAAGTTATCGCTTTCAACGCAAAGGATCCCGTTGCGGCCGAACGTTATGCAAAGATTGCCGATTATATGAACCTCGGCGGCGAAACAACCGAAGAGAAAATCAAGAACCTCATCGCCGAACTTCGTCACATGAACGACGAACTCAACATTCCGCACTGCATCAAGCATTACGGCGCAGACAGCTATCCCACCGAAGAAGGCTTCGTTCCCGAAAACGTCTTCCTTGAAAGACTTCATGACATTGCAGTCAACGCAATCGGCGATGCCTGCACAGGTTCAAACCCGCGTCAGCCGAGCGTTGACGAAATGGAAAAACTTCTCAAGTGCTGCTATTACGACACTGAAGTTGATTTCTGATAACCGAAAGGTTTTTTCCTCTTTAAAAGCTTTTGAACTCCGGGTCTTAAAAAGTTTTTCTCTTGGCTTCTCCGTTAATTTGCTCAACCGAATCTCCTCGTTTTAAGACTTGTCCCCAAAAACAGTCCGAACCCTGCTCGAACAAAGATTTTCCTCTTTGAGGGCTCGGACGGCAAAAGCTTTTGGAATTCCTTATATTATTGCCGGCGCGTATGCGCTAGTAACTGCTGCCGGAATTTCCGGCAGCAGTATTTTATCGCCGAAAACTCTGCTTTTTCCGGGAAAAACTTTCCTTTTTTCCGTCCGAAGCTTGATATATACAGACAAAAAGTTTAAAATTAATGGCTATTTAAAGATAAAGGAGACTTGCCGCATGTACAAAATTGTAAGAAAGAAAAAGCTGACCGCTGCCGTTACCCAAATGGAAATCGAAGCGCCGCTCGTTGCAAAAAAAGCGCTTCCCGGCCAGTTTATCATTCTTCGCGTTGACGAAAACGGAGAAAGAATTCCTCTCACCGTTGCCGGATACAACAGAGAAGAAGGAACCGTAAAAATCATCTTTCAGGTTGTCGGCTCAACGACTGAAATGCTCGACGAAAAGAAAGAGGGCGAATATCTTCAGGATTTCGTCGGTCCCCTCGGCGTTGCAACGAACATCGACGGTCTCAAAAAAGTTTGCGTAATCGGCGGCGGCGTCGGCTGTGCAATCGCACTTCCGATCGCTCAGGAGCTTTCCGCTTCGGGCGCCGATGTAACAAGCGTCATCGGTTTCAGAAACCGGGAAAACGTTATTCTTGAAGACGAATTCGTAAAATGCTCAAACAAGCTCGTTCTCATGACGGACGACGGCTCTTACGGAAGACACGGAAACGTTACCGTTCCTCTCAAAGAGATGCTTGAAAAAGGCGAAAAATTTGACGAAATCATCACAATCGGACCGCTCATCATGATGAAATTCGTTGTCGCCGCGGCGAAGCCCTTCGGCGTTCCCGTGACGGTTTCAATGAACCCGATTATGATTGACGGAACGGGAATGTGCGGCGGCTGCCGTCTCACCCTTGTTCAGGACGGAAAGCGCGTTACCAAATTTGCGTGCGTTGACGGTCCGGACTTCAACGGTTACGAAGTTGATTTTGACGAAGCAATGGCAAGAAGCAGGTCTTACAGAGGCTTTGAAGAAAAAGAACGTGAAAAAACCTGCAACCTTTTCAAGGCTCAGTAAGGAGGAATTACAATGGCTGTTCAACCGAAAAAACACGAAATGCCGACCCAGGATCCCATCGTCCGCGAAAAAAACTTCAAGGAAGTTGCTCTCGGCTATACCGCCGAAATTGCGGTTGAGGAAGCGAACCGCTGCCTTAACTGCAAAAACAAACCCTGCGTTTCGGGCTGCCCCGTAAACATTGACATTCCCGACTTCATCACTCAGATCAAGCAGGGAAAATTTGAAGAAGCATATAACATCATTTCCGACTCATCCTCACTCCCCGCCGTTTGCGGAAGAGTTTGTCCGCAGGAATCGCAGTGTGAAAAGCACTGCACGCTCGGAATCAAGTTTGAACCCGTTGCAATCGGAAGACTTGAACGTTTCGTTGCCGACTGGCACAACGAAAACAGCAAAATCGCTCCCGAAAAACCGGAATCGAACGGACTCAAAGTTGCTGTCATCGGCTCCGGCCCGTCCGGCCTTGCCTGCGCCGGCGACCTTGCGAAAAAAGGATACAAGGTCACCGTTTTTGAAGCGCTTCATTCCGCCGGCGGCGTTTTGGTTTACGGTATTCCGGAATTCAGACTTCCGAAGTCAATCGTCGCAAAGGAGATTGACACGCTCAAAGCTCTCGGCGTTGACATTGAAACCGACGTTGTAATCGGAAAAACGCTCACGATCGACGAACTTTTCGACGACGGATACGAAGCCGTTTTCGTCGGTTCCGGCGCCGGCCTTCCGAAATTCATGGGAATCAAGGGCGAAGGCTTCAACGGCGTGTACTCCGCAAACGAGTTTCTCACGAGAATCAACCTCATGAAAGCTTATGAACCGGGAAGCCACACTCCGATCCGCCACGGCCACAAAGTTCTCGTTGTCGGCGGCGGAAACGTTGCGATGGATGCTGCCCGCTGCGCAAGAAGACTCGGCGGCGAAGTTTCAATCGTATACAGAAGAACGGAAAACGAACTTCCGGCAAGAAAAGAAGAAATCGAACACGCAAAAGAAGAAGGAATCAACTTCATGTTCCTCACTTCTCCGGTTGAAATTCTCGGCGACGACTCCGGAAATGTCACCGGAATGGTCTGCCAGGAGATGACTCTTTCCGCTCCGGACGAAAGCGGAAGAGCAAAACCTATCCCACTTTACGAAAGTGACTTTACGATTGACGCAGATTGTGTTATAATGGCATTGGGTACTTCTCCCAATCCGCTCATCAGGAACACAACCGAAGGTCTTGAAACCCAGAAATGGGGCGGAATCATCGTTGACGACGAAACCGGTCTCACCTCAAGAGAAGGAGTTTATGCCGGCGGAGATGCCGTAACGGGTTCTGCAACCGTTATCCTCGCCATGGGCGCAGGAAAGCAGGCTGCCGCTTCAATTGATGAATATCTTACGGAGAAACATTCATAACCCAAAATTTAAGGACGTTTTGTCCGTTAATTCAGGAACCACCGACCGGGCGTACTGCGCCCGGCCGGTGGTCGTGTAAAATGAAAGGGGCAGAAAAATTTGAACCAAACATTTGACTTCTCGGTCGTCGACTCGATTCTTGAAAGTCACGACTACCAAAAGCAGGCAATTATTGCCGTCCTTCAGGAAATCCAAGAGCATTACCACTATCTCCCGCGCGAAGTTTTTCCTTATCTTTCGGAAAAGCTCGAAATCAGCGAGGCACGCATTTATTCCGTTGCAACGTTTTACGAAAACTTTTCGCTTGAACCGAAGGGAAAGTACGTCATCAAGGTCTGCGACGGAACCGCTTGCCACGTCCGCCGCTCAATTCCGATCCTTGAAAAACTCCGCAAGGAACTGAACTTAAGCGATAAAAAGAAAACGACCGACGACCTCCTTTTCACGGTTGAAACCGTTTCGTGCCTCGGAGCGTGCGGTCTTGCGCCGGTTCTCACCGTCAACGACAAAGTTCACCCGGCAATGACTCCGGACAAAGCCAAAGCGCTTCTTGACGAACTGAAGGAGGAAAGTTCAAATGCTTGAAAACAGAGAACAGCTCATCGCTTTCAGAAAAAAGGAAGCCGAAGCTTATGAATCACAGGTTGAAAAAATCATAATCTGCGCCGGAACAGGCTGCGTTGCCGGCGGCTCGCTTGACGTTTACGAAAAACTCAGAGAGCTTATGACTGCCGAGGGAATCAACGTTGAAGTTGAGCTCAAGGCCGAACCGCACGAGCGCGCAATGGGACTCAAAAAAAGCGGCTGCCACGGCTTTTGCGAAATGGGTCCGCTTCTCAGAATCGACCCTCAGGGTTGGCTTTACACAAAGGTTCACGTTGAGGACTGCGAAGAAATCGTTGAAAAAACAATCAAAAAAGGCGAATACATCGACCGTCTTGCCTATAAAAAAGACGAAAAGCTTTACAGAAGACAAGAAGACATTCCTTTTTATAAACAGCAGACAAGACTTGTTCTTGAACACTGCGGAAGAATCGACGCTCAGTCAATCAGAGAATACATTGCCCTCGGCGGATACTCCGCTTTTGAAAAGGCACTTTTTGACATGACGGGCGACGAAGTCATTGACGAAATCACCCGTTCCGCCCTCAGAGGACGCGGAGGCGGAGGATTCCCCGCCGGAAGAAAATGGGCCCAGGTCAGAAAGCAGACCGAAAAGCAAAAGTACGTTGTCTGCAACGGCGACGAAGGCGACCCCGGTGCGTTCATGGACAGAAGCATCATGGAAGGCGACCCCCACAGAATGCTTGAAGGCATGATGATTGCGGCCGTTGCCTGCGGCGCAAGCGAAGGCTACATCTATGTCCGCGCGGAATATCCTCTTGCGGTTGCAAGACTCAAAAACGCAATTGCTCAGGCCGAAGAGCTCGGACTTTTGGGCGAAAACATTCTCGGATCGGACTTTTCGTTCAAACTCCACATCAACCGCGGCGCAGGCGCTTTCGTTTGCGGCGAAGGAAGTGCGCTCACCGCTTCGATTGAAGGAAAGCGCGGCTTTCCCCGCGTAAAACCGCCGAGAACCGTTGAACACGGCCTTTTTGACAAACCCACCGTTCTCAACAACGTTGAAACCTATGCAAACGTTGTTCCGATCATCAACAACGGTGCGGATTGGTACCTCGGTTACGGCACCGAAAAAAGCCCCGGAACGAAGGCTTTCGCCCTCACCGGAAACATTCAGAACACCGGACTCATTGAAGTTCCGATGGGAACAACGCTTCGGAAAATTATTTTCGACATCGGCGGCGGCATGAGAGGCGGCGAATTCAAAGCCGTTCAAATCGGCGGTCCTTCCGGCGCATGCCTGACGAAGGAACATCTCGACCTTCCGCTTGATTTTGACACGCTCAAAAAAGTCGGCGCAATGATCGGCTCGGGCGGACTCGTTGTTATGGATTCAAACACCTGCATGGTTGAGGTTGCCCGTTTCTTCATGCACTTCACTCAAAACGAGTCGTGCGGAAAATGCGTTCCCTGCCGTGAGGGAACGAAGCGAATGCTCGAAATTCTTGAAAGAATCGTTGCCGGCGAGGGAAGAGAAGGCGACATTGAACTTCTTCTTGAACTTGCGGACACAATCCGCGCAACCGCTCTGTGCGGTCTCGGAAAGAGCGCACCCTCTCCCGTAATCAGCACAATCAAAAACTTCCGTGAGGAATATGAAGCTCACATCAAAGACAAAACCTGCCCGGCAGGCCAATGTCAAAAACTCAAGAAAATCAGCATTGATCCGGAACTTTGCAAAGGCTGCTCAAAATGCGCCCGTCAGTGTCCGGTCGGTGCAATCAGCGGAAAAATCAAAGAACCGTTCAGCATTGACCTTTCAAAATGTATCCGCTGCATGAGCTGCATTTCCGCGTGTGCATTCCACGCAATCAAGGAGGGTTAAAAATGAGCGAAAAACAATATATGACA
>JAUNFH010000006.1:1790-29480 GCA_030525185.1 Clostridia bacterium | reverse complement strand
ACAGCAATGGTTGTTCCATTGCGAGCATTTCAGACGCAGTCAAGGCGGAAATACAACGTAAAAGACCTTGTCAATTCGGCTTTTCATTGCTTTGTTTTGGGACGACAGCCAAAAGTACCCCCCGGCGGAGCGGTCGGGTGTAAATTCAAAAAGAAAACAGTGCGGTTAAAGGGACAATATCAAAAAAATACACCGCAGCGTAGAAAAGCCCTCACAGAAAGGTGCCAAAGAAAAGTATTTCAATAATTGTCCTGTTACAAAAAAATTAAAACGCAGTCAAAGCAGAACACAACGAGCCGAAAAGAAGTCATCGACTTTCCGTAAATAAGCTGATTTTCTTGACATGATGTGTTATTATTAATTTGTGAGGAATTGCTCCGCACTTACAGAAACAAAACGAAAGGATTGACGATAATGAAAGAAACACTCACCGACCTTAAAGAAAGAAGAAGTTGCAGAAAATATTCTTCAAAGCAGGTTGAGAAGGAAAAACTTGACCTTATTCTTGAAGCCGGAACTTATGCGCCGACCGGAAGGAACGCGCAGTCTCCCGTAATTGTTGCGGTTCAAAACCCGGAGACGGTCAAAGAACTTTCAAAACTCAATGCGGAAATTATGGGTGCAAATACCGACCCGTTTTACGGCGCACCGACTGTTCTCGTTGTTCTTGCCGATTCAACGGTAAACACCTACCGTGACGACGGCGCTCTCGTCATGGGTAACCTTCTCAATGCCGCCCACGCAGTCGGCGTCGATTCATGTTATATCTACCGCGCAAGAGAAATGTTCAAAACCGAAAAAGGAAAAGAATTCCTTAAAAAATGGGGACTTGACGAAAAATACGAAGGCATCGGAAACTGCATTTTAGGCTACGGTGAAAAGGAAGGTTTCAAACCTCTTTCACCGAGAAAAGACGGATACATTATATGGGACTGAGCACATTTGAACGTATCTACGAAGTCGTAAAAGGAATCCCCAAAGGAAAAGTCATGACATACGGACAAGTTGCACTGCTTGCCGGGAACCCGCGTTGGGCGCGCGTTGTCGGTTATGCGCTTCATGTGAATCCCGAACCGGGCGTAATCCCCTGCCACAGGGTTGTCAACCGTGAGGGAAGAGTTGCTCCCGGTTTTGCCTTCGGCGGAACGGACGCACAAAGAATGCTCCTTGAAGGCGAAGGCGTAACCTTCCTTGAAAACGGACTTGTTGACATGGAAAAGCACTGTGTGAAATTATAATACAGATAAAATTGCTGCTACGGAATGTTTTTCCGCCGCAGCAATTTTTATATGCGCCTTTTCGTTCGCTGAATCGGATTGTTTTATTCGGCTCTTACATCGCACAATTTTTGACGGAAAGTTTCGGGGCGGATTTTGTTTTGCCCCTATCATTCGTTCAGAAACGTTTCGGCAAAAAATTATGCAGTACAAACAAAGACATGGTAGCCTCGAGCGACGCTCGTACGAAAAAGCGGAAAAGCAGAGAAATCGGCAGCCGAAAATTTATGCAAAACCGTTGACAAAACATAAAGTAAATGCTATATTATACATAGAGATTCGATGTATCGGCTCTCTATGATAAAAGGAGGTCGTTTTATGGACATCAAAAAAGAACTCACAAAAGGCAGCAGTGCGCTTCTGGTTCTTTCGGTACTTGAAAGCGAGGATCTTTACGGCTACATGATAATCAAACGCATTACCGAAAAAAGCGAACAGGTTTTCACTTTTAAGGAGGGTACTCTTTATCCGATCCTTCATTCTTTTGAACAAAACGGCTATTTGAAATCCTACTGGACCGAGGCAGAAGGAAGAAAACGCAAGTATTACCACATCACAAAAAAAGGTCTCAAAACCCTTGCCGAAACCAAGGAGGAATGGGAAGCATATTCAAACGCTGTCGAAAAAGTCATTAAAAGCCGACCGGCAACTGCTTCGGTTTGAACCGAAAGGGGGAATAAAAATGAATCCGAAACTTTCGGCATATCTTGATTCTCTCGTTCCGAAAAATCTTTCCGAAAAAAGACGAAAAGCTCTTTTTGATGAGCTTCAATGCCATATTCTTGACAAGGCCGACCGCTATGAAGAAATCGGCTACTCAAAAGAGGAAAGCCTTGACCTTTCACTTCGCGACATGGGCGAAGACGAAAAAACAAAGGAAGCCATCAAAGACGAATTTGAATCGCTTTACCGCGAAAAAACGTGGTGGGCAATCCTTGCTGGTGTGTTGATTTTTGTGCTCAACCTGCTTTGCGCCCGGTTCGGTCAGTTTGTCACTTCCGCAGATTATCTCGGAGACCCAGATTTCAAAATGAATCTCACAAGCTTCGGCATAATTTTCGTGATGCTTTTCATTGTTGTTGCGGCGCGCAGCTTTAAACTTCGCAAAACGCTGATTTCGGTCGGTGCGGCAAACTTAATAATTGCCGCAAGCTTATTGCTTTGCCTTTTTCCGCAGGCGACACTGTTTTCGATTGAAACAAACATAATGTATCTTCTTGACAAATTTTCGCCGTTCTCAATGTGGAGCGAGATAAACATGGGCGCAACTTTGTTTTATCCGTTCGGCTGTATGGCTTTTCTGTTCGCTTGCAGTGCCTACTGCTTTGTTTCGGCAAAAAGGATCAGACTCGGAAGTGCAAAAAAGACGCGTCCGTTTTCAAAGCGCATAATCGCTTTTTGCGGCATATATCTTTTGGTTGCCGTTTTCACATGCGCGCTATATCCGACGGCACACAAGCACATCGAGTATGATATTCCGACCTATATTAATCCTGACAATTCCTATATTTCAAAAAACAGTGGTGAGCTGTACTCTCTGATTGAACAGACCGACGATTACAAAAAAGCGGCGCAAACATTGACTGCCAACGGAATGGTCAACGCCGAAGACTTCAAAAAAACGCTTGACAATTCAAAACGCAATGCCCTTTCAAAACAGATTAAAAAGCTGCTCCTTGAGGACAAAACTTTTGAAGTTTGGCTTTATAAGGAATCACCGCCCGAAGGAAACGGACTGATTTTCCTCAAAAAGGACGAAAACGGAAAAATCACTGCAAGAGGGGTCGGAAACGGCGCTCCTTTCGGCGCAAAGGGAGAATACAACATATACACGTTTTACTTCATGGACGACTTCATCGGAAATCCGCAAAAAGCAAAAGAGAACTTCGCTTCTCTTCAAAAAGGGCAGAGCAAAGAAGATGTGCTAAAGCTTTTTGATGGCGGTGAAATCTATTCAAAGTTTAACCTCATCGAAAACGGAAAAAGCGTTGACCTATACATGATTTATTTTAAAAACCCAAAGCTTGAGGTTAACATTGAGCTTGTTTTTACCGACGGAACGTTTACCGACAAAAACCTCATTGAACATGAATCCTTGGACACAAAAGCTTATTGAACACAACAAAAACGCGGCGCAAAAAATGCACCGCGTTTTTTGGTGTATGTAATTTTATTGAGGAACCTTGTCACAAAGCTTGAGGAAGTCGATTTTTTCCATCTTCGTTCTCGGAAGAAGGTCAAGAATCATGAACTTTCTCGGACAGGCATAACCCTCGATTTTTTCTTTGCAGAATGTTTTCAGCTTTTCAATGATTTCATCTTTGTCCGCTTCGGGATCGGTGAGCGAAACGCAAAGTTTTACGAGCGGCTTTCCGGTTTCATCGTCATAGCCCTGAACGGCGCAAACCTCTCTGACAAAATCAAGGCGCGAAACCTGCTCTTCAATCGTTGCGGGATAAATATTATAGCCGGCAATGATGATGATTCTCTTTTTCCTTCCGGAAAAGATGAGGTGGCCGTCTTCATCAAGATATCCCATGTCACCGGTCTTAATCCAGTTCTTTCCGTTTTCATCGGTAAAAATTCCGGTTTCGGTGACGTCATCATCGGGAAGGTAACGGTTCATCATATTTTCGCCCGAAACGACAATTTCTCCGACTTCGCCCTGAGGAAGTTTCTTTCCGTCGTCGTCCCAAATTTCAAGATCGACACCCGCAAGCGGATAGCCGCAGGTTTCCTCTTTATATCTTCTTCGGCTTGTCGGGTCGCCCGAATTTCCGTTCGACGTGCAGGCGGCGCACATTTCGGTGAGACCGTAACCGCGGCCGAGCCTTGCGGACGAACCGTGCTTTTTGAGCGTTGCGTTGAATTTTTCAACGAACTCAAGACTGACGAGGTCTCCGCCGGCAAAGGTCATTGCAAGATTTTTGAGCCCTTCGTTTTCAAAATTCGGTGCGGCGGAAAGACCCTGGTACATCTTCGGAACGCTGAGAATTTCAATAACATTCCGCTTTCTGATGATTTCGTTGACCTGAACGGCATCGAATTTTGTGATGAGAATCGGCTTGTATGCATTGCAAAGCGCATACATCATTTCACCGCCGAGACCGAAAGCGTGGAAGCACGGAAGAGTGCAAAGCGAATGGGCGGTTTTGTAATCATGCTCTTCGTCAAGAAGATAATACTTATATGAAACGTGGTTGAAAGCAGGCGACGAAAGAATAATCGTTTTGCTCTTTCCGGTTGTTCCCCCGCCGTGCATATAAACCGCATCGGCTCTTCCGGGACGGTTGTCCGTTTCCGGAACGGGATAATCGTTATTGATTGCGTCTTTGAAGCGGATAATCGTTTCAAGCTCCGGAACGTGAGCGTTTTGACTTTCGTTGTAAAGCGCATACTTAAGCGCAACACCGTCGCAATAATCCGAAAGCGAACAAACAACGGTCGGATATTTTTCCATTACTCCTGCGAACGGAGCGCACATTACGTCAAGCACGACGAGCATTTTTGATTTTGTGTGTTCAAGCGTTTTCAAAAGTGCATCGGGCGGAAGAAGCGGATGAATGAAGTTTGCAATGATTCCAAGCTTGTTGAGGGCATAAAAAACGGTCAGCGCGTGGCCGCAGGTCGGAAGAAAAATCGCAACAACGTCTCCTTTTTTGAGTCCGCAATGAGCAAAATAAGCCGAGAGTTTTTCAATGTCTTCAAAGAATTTTGTCATTGACGTGTCCGAAAGCTGATCGGCAATCGGAGTGACGAAAGCGGTGAAATCGCCGATATCCTTTGAAATCCTTTCATAACACATATGAAGATATTCATAGCAGGATTCGTCGGTCGGCATGTGAAGATAATGTTCCTTCGGGATCGGATATTCGCTGTATGAAGCCATGGTATTATTCTCCTTGAATTAAAAATTGACATTTTGTAACAAATGTGATAAAGTGTACTTAATTCTGAATAAATTATAGGCTTCGGGACAAACAGTGTCAATTTACAATTAATCGGCCGCAGAAACAATTGTTACACGGCTTCGGAATTTGTCTCACTGTTAATAAAATTTAATAAGGATGGTCAATAAAAATGTCGGAGCAAAAAAGATACAGTTGCGTCAAAAAAACAAAAAAGACTTTTGAAAACAGCCTTGCCGAGCTTGCAAAAGAATATCCGCTCAACAAAATCACAGTCAAGTCCCTTTGCGAAAAAGCGGAACTGAGCCGCAATGCGTTTTATTTTCATTACAAGGACATCTATGATCTCATTGAGGAACTTGAAAACGAATTCATTGAGGAAATCAACGGCTATCTCGACGACTTCCGTGAAATGGGCTTTCCGAAAAATGTTCTTGCAACGATAAAAAGCATTGTTGTTCTTTTTTACGAGCGGAAGGACACAGCGCTGATGCTTCTTGACACATCGTTTTCCTCATCCTTCGTTCCGAAACTTGTCAAAATCATGAGCGACTTCAATTTTGAATATTACAAAGCTTTTCACAAAACGGACAAAAGATCAACTTATGACCTTTTTTATACGTTCATTTCAAACGGCTTTTACGGAATGGTCAGAGAGTGGCTCAAAAGCGAGGATCCGATTTCGGTTGACCGCTTTATCTCCCTGACTTACATCATGATTAAGCGCCTTCTCGTTCTCGGTGACCCAGACATTCAATACAACGTAAAATAAAAAACGGGATTGTAACGAATGATTTTGATTCGCCGCAATCCCGCTGATTTTTTGTTTTACCAAACGATTGAAACTTTGAGTCCGTCAACCGTATAAGAAACGTCGTGATGAATGTTGTTGTCGATTGATTCGCAGAACGCTTTGAGCATTTCCTCGTCCTTCATTTCAAGCGTTGACTTGAGGGTGAGATCGTTTGCGGTATAAAGCGTTTTTGAAAGTTTGAAACCGTTCGACCACCAATGCGGTTGTTCGTCACGTTTAAGAATGAGTTCGTCTCCGTGATAAATTTCAAGCGTCATGTTGATCATTTCGTCGTCTTTTGCGCTTTCGTAGTAAGTTCCGAACTTGCCTTTGTCTCTGTTATAAAGGCCGACTTCTCCGCCCATGCTTACCGCATAAAGACCCTTCCAGGTTTGAATCATCCATTCTTTTCCGGCGTATTCAAACTTAAAACGTCTTGTGCGATAGAAGAAAATCGGGGTGAGATAGCAGAAAAGGTCATAGCCGAAGAAGAAACCGTAATCACGCATCCAACAATTGACAACAGCATAAACGACAAGATCGTTGAGGTTGAAATTGAAGCCGATTCCGAGAAGACCCTTTTGATTTTCCGCATAAAGCTCTCCGCTTTTTGAGTCGTAAATTACACCGGAATGGAGCCTTTCGTGAACCCCGTCTCCGTATTCGACGTCAAGAATAATTTCTGACCTTGTTTCATCC
Organism: Clostridia bacterium; assembly: GCA_030525185.1. Classification (GTDB taxonomy): domain Bacteria; phylum Bacillota; class Clostridia; order Oscillospirales; family Acutalibacteraceae; genus UBA6857. Next base: position 22,803 of record JAUNFH010000006.1, on the reverse strand, counting down.
TTGCTTTCAAGAAGGAAGGTGCAACTTTTGAATGTGCTGACATATGCGCCGATGAAGTGATAAATTACGCCCTTGGCCATGTCGCCTTCTTTTCTTGCCTCGTCTCTGAGGACGAACATTTTGTCACGGAAGGCCGTTGCGTCAATGTTGAAAGCCTTGTTGAAGCTTTTCATCGGGCCACTGACATCGGGAAATTCCTTGACGATTCCTTCAATGTCAACATAAGAATTGTTTTTGATTTCTTCACAGATTTTGTGAGTGCCGTCGTCAAGAATGACATCAAATTTTTTCGAGTTGTCAAATCTTTTGCAAAACAAAAAAAGACTTCCCGAAGGAATCATGATGATTGACATGACAAAGGCAATGATTCTTTGGTAAAATGCTGTCATAATACTCTCTCGCTTTCCGAAAATGAGATAAAAATATGATAACATTATCCAAAGGAAAAATCAAGGTTTTTTCATATTTTTAATATTTACTTAATATAAAATCCGCCGAAGGGACGCGATCGTTCCCCCTCCGGCGGACGGTTTTTATTGATTCAAACAAAAATCAGCTTTCAAAGTCGATCCTCGGTTCGATGAGAACGTTGTAAATATGGCGCGAAAGATTTTGAGCCATTGTTTCAATCGTTTCCGGGAAACCTCTGATTATCCAAAGATAAATCGTTCCGGTGAAGCCGCCGGTAACGAACGTATATGCGTTTTTAAGCCATTCGACCCTCTGCTTTGAATGAGTCGGAAAACCGATCGGAATGATCATGTCAAAAAACATCTGACCGATTTCAAGATGAATTTTGTTTTCGGCGTCGGGATTATAGATAATTTTTGAAATTTCAATGTTTTCCATGATGACTTCAAGCATTTTCATCATCAGGGAATAAACGTCTTCAACCGTGATTTTTCTTCCGCATTTCATCATCTGCTTGAGTTCTTCGCGCGCCTGCTTCGCAATGAGTTTTTGCTTGTCATAAAACTCCTGCATGATTTTGTTGTGGAGGTCATAAATGTCCTCGTAATATGAATAAAAAGTGCAACGGTTGACGTCCGCCATTTCGCAAATTTCTTTGACGCTGATTTTGCTCAGCGGTTTGTTGTCAAGAAGTTCGATAAAGCTCTCTTTGATTACCCGTTTGCTGTATGCGGCGCGGCGGTTTTCTCTTTTTTCCTGTTCGGCCATGGTTTACCTCCGGAAATGTTACAAATGATTATTTAGTGTATGTTGACTTTGAAACACTGTGTATAGTATAATTAATAAACAGACAAATGTCAAGAACTCAGGTGTAAACTTGACTTCAGTTGAAACGATTATTTTTTATGAAAGGCAGGCGTCATTCGATGATCGACCTCAATGTGATGCTTTGCAAAGGCTGCTCTTTCTGCATAAAGTTTTGCCCGAAGGGTATTCTCGAACTCGGAAAAGAGCGCAGCAAGCTCGGCTTTTTTTATCCGCATTTGACCGAAAGCGAAAAATGCATTTCTTGCGGAATTTGCGCAACGGTTTGCCCCGAAGGCGCAATTGAACTCAAAAAGGAGGCGGAGTAATGTCAAAGGTTTTCATGAAAGGCAACGAAGCGATTGCCGAGGCCGCAGTCAGAGGCGGCTGCCGCTTTTTTGCGGGATATCCGATTACTCCGCAGAACGAAATTCCGGAATATCTTTCAAGAAGACTTCCCGAAGTCGGCGGCGTTTTTGTTCAGGGCGAAAGCGAAGTTGCTTCCGTCAACATGGTTTACGGTGCGGCGTCTTCCGGTTGCCGCGCAATGACGAGTTCCTCCGGCCCGGGCATCAGCCTTAAAAGCGAAGGTATTTCCTATCTTGCAAGCACAAAACTTCCGGCCGTAATCGTCAACATCAGCAGAGGCGGCCCGGGTCTCGGCTCGATTCAGCCGGCTCAGATGGATTATCTTCAGGCAACAAAAGCAATGGGTCACGGTGGATTCAGAGTGATGGTTTTCGCTCCGGCAACTCTCCAAGAGGCGGTTGATCTGACATACAACGCATGGGAATACGCCGAAAGGGACCGCAACCCGGTTCTCATTCTCATGGACGGTTGTCTCGGCGCAATCATGGAACTTGTCGAACTTCCGGAATTCAAGGAAACCCACCGCGAAGGAGCGAAGAGTTGGTCGCTGATGAGAACGGACGGAGAAAAAAGGGAATCCCGCCTTCTCACCCCGTATCTTCCCGAAGCACTCCTTGAGCAGGACAACATCGCAAGAGGAAAAATCTATAAAAGCTGGGAAGAAAACGACGTAAAGGTTGAAGAATTTATGCTTGACGACGCCGAGTACGTCATTGTTGCTTACGGAATTTCGGCCCGTGTTTCAAAGGAAGCGATTCTCCGCCTTCGCAAAGAGGGCTTCAAAGTCGGAATGATCCGTCCGATCACTCTCTATCCCTTCCCCAAGAAGAGCCTTCAAAACCTCGATTACGGACGGGTTAAAGGCATTATCGACATCGAACTTGCAATTCCCGCGCAGATGCGTGACGACATTGCGCTTGAGGTCAAAGACAGAGCGCCGATTTATACCTACGGCCGTTCGGGAGGAATTCTTCTTGACGACGAAAGCACTTATGAAGCAATCAAAAAAATTGTTACGGGAGGCGCAGAATAATGGAATATAAAAGACCTTCATGCCTCAAAAGCACACCGAGCGGTTTTTGCCCCGGCTGTATGCATTCGCTCGCAACAAAAATCATCGCAGAAGTTGTTGACGAACTCGGCCAGCAGGAAAACTGCGTTCACGTTGTTCCCGTCGGTTGTTCAACGCTCAACATGCTTTACTGGAACGGCGACATGGTGGGCGCCGCACACGGACGCGCTCCCGCCGTTGCAACCGGATTCAAACGAACAAATCCCGACCGCCTTGTTTTTGCCTATCAGGGCGACGGAGACCTCGCCGCAATCGGCCTTGCCGAAATTATGGGTGCGGCGAACAGAGGCGAAAACTTCACCGTTATTTTTGCAAACAACCAAACTTACGGAATGACCGGCGGCCAGATGGCTCCGACAACGCTCATCGGTCAGAAAACAACAACGACGCCTTACGGCCGCGACCCGAAAGAGACGGGATATCCGATGAAGATGTGCGAAATTATTTCAACGCTTGAAGCTCCGGTTTTCGTTGCAAGATATGCGCTCAATTCCCCGAAGGGCATTTCGGACGCAAAAAAAGGAATCAAAAAAGCCTTTGAACTTCAGCTTTCCGGAAAAGGTTTCACTTTCATTGAACTTCTCATGAACTGCCCGACGAACTGGGGCATGACTCCGCTTCAAACGCTCGATTACATGAACACAAACACAATTCCTTATTTTGTTCCGGGCGTTTACAAAGACAAGGAGGCGCAGGAAAAATGAAAAAATCACTGATCTTTTCGGGCTCCGGCGGACAGGGCGTTGTTTCGGCCGGAATGATGACCGCAAAAGCAGCCGTTGAAGGCGGAAAATTCGCAACCTTCCTTCCGGAATACGGGCCTCAGCAACGCGGCGGAAGTGCAAAATGCACCGTTGTCATTGACGACACGGCGGTCGTTTCGCCGCTTGCAAAAAAATGCGACGTTCTCGTTTGCATGAACGAACAGTCGTTTTCAAAATTCAACGACAGGCTCAAGGAAGGCGGGGTTCTTCTCCTCAATTCAAACCGAGTCACAAGCAAGGTTGAACGAAGCGACGCAGAGGTAATTGCCCTCCCCGTTGACGACATTGCGCTCAAAATCGGAAATCCGAAGGCCGCAAACATTGTTATCATCGGCGCACTCATCGGCGCAACAAACATCATTACCGAGGACGAATTTCTTGACAGCCTCAAGAAAAAATTTGCTTCAAAAGCTCCGGCAATCATGGAAATGAACGCCGCCGCCCTCAAAAAGGGAATCGAATTCGGGAAAAAATTTGCCTGATTTAAAATCCGTACAAATCAAAAACGGTATTGCTTTAGACGCAATACCGTTTTTCTTTTTGAAAAGAGCAAGTGAAAACGGGCTTTCCGATTTTTCGGAAAGCCCGTTTGATGTTTGAAATTAATAATGCGTTGCACCGCAGGCGCAGCCTTTTCCGATTTTGAAGAGTTTCCAGAAGAAGAGAAGAATCTTATACTGGAACTTCATGAGCGGGAACTGCTTGTGGCAAATGCAGTTGCAGTTGAGGTCGGTGCTGTGCTTGATCTCTTTTCCGCACATATCGCACTTTCCGTCGTTGTCGCCGTCGTAATGCGGTTTAACAACAACCTCCTGCTTTTTGAGAACCTTTCCGCAACGGGCGCAGTGGCTTCCTTCGGAAAGTCCGTCCTTTGTGCAGGTTGCCGGAACGGCCGGGTCAACAACAACGTCATGGCCGAGAGCTTCAATCTCTCTCGTTTTCGTTTTGTCACAACGGGTGCAGGTGAGGGTTTCGATTCCCTTCTTCGTGCAGGTCGGGTCCTTGGTAACAACCCATTCTCCGCTCCAATCGTGGCCGAGAGCGTGAACGATTGAGCCCTTCTTTACCGTTCCGCAGGCCGTGCAAACATAAGTTGAGAAACCGTCGTCAATGCAGGTTGCGGTGCATTCGGTAACTTCAAAGTTATGCTCCTTCATCGGAATAACTTCTTCTTCGTAGATATATCCGCAACCGTTTGTGCATTCCTTGTGTCTCTTTCCGGTTTCGGTGCAGGACGCTTCTTTGTCAATAATCCAGTCGCTTTCAACGTGGCTGAGTTTTCTGAGCGGCTTTGTGATCATTACGTCGCAACCGTCGTTGAGACACTTTCTTTCGGCCTTTCCGGCCTTCGCACAGGTTGCTTCCTCAACAACCGTCCATTCGCCCCACTTGTGGCCGAGGGCGCTGTTGCGAACGGTCACTTCCTTCGTGCTTTCGCAGCGAACTTCATTTCCGTCGAGGTCAATGAAAGTATGAATGCAGCGGAATTCACGAACTTCGTCCGCCGTGCAAGTTGCGGGTGATTTTACGGTATAAGTGCTTTCGTCAAATTCATGGCCGAGAGCGGAATAAGAAACTTCTCTGACGTTCTTTGCTTCGCCGCAAACGTCGCAAACCGCCTCTTCCTTTGCGTTCTCCGTACAGGTTGCTTCGGAAATTTTGGTGTATTTTGTGAAAACGTGGTCATTCGTCTTTTCGGTTTCCGTTCCGGGAGTTACGATTGCACCGCAGGCCGAGCAGACGATGTTTCCGCTGAAGCCCTTTGAAGCGCAGGTTGCCGGAACAAAACTGCTCTTGTCAAGTTCGGTGTTGATATGACCCGTTGCCGGAATAATTTCTTCGGATCTTACGCTTTCATTGTTGCAAACGTCGCAGTAAACAATTCGCTTTCCGTCTTCGGTGCAGGTTGCGTCCTGAATTTCGGCAACAAAATGGTGAGCCTTTCCTTCAACGTGAACCTTTGAAGCTTCGTCAACATAACCGCAGATTTCGCACTTTCTGACCTTGTCATAGCCGGCGTTGCAGTTTACGTTGATGAGGTTTCCTTCTTCGTCCTTTTCGCCGAGAATTACCCATTTATAGCTGTGGGCAAAAGGCTCAACGGTCTTTTCTTCCTTTGCGTCGCAGGTCACGGTTTTATAGGAAACAATGTTTCCGTCTTCGTCGCGAACGGGAATTTTGAACTCGTTTTCGCAGTGTCTTTCAAACTTTCCGCCGTTTGTGCAACTCACTTCTTCACCGACTGCGGTCCATTCGGACCACTTGTGACCCGTTGCCGTTCCTTCGGCGGGAAGGGTTGATTTTTCCGTGCAGCGAGCCATAATCGGATTTCCGTCTTCGTCAAGCTCACCGGTCGGGAATTCGTTTTCGCACTGAGCGGTCCTTGTTCCGTCTTTGGTGCAGGTTGCGTCATTGTTATAGCTGTAATCCCAGTCTCTGAAATGATGGCCGAGAGCCGAGCCTTCGTCGGGAACGTTTTCGGTAACAGTTCCGCAGCCGTACATGCAATAAGCGTGCTTCGTTCCGTCCTTTGTGCAGGTTGCGTTTCCGTCCGAAATCCAAGTTACGAATTTATGCGGCTGAGTTGAGCCGGGATCGGCAATCGTTTTCTTCGCCGAACAACCTTCGTTCTTGCAGGTTGCGGTCTTTGTTCCGTCGCGAAGGCAGGTGCCGTCGTTGTTTGAAACATAAAGGTCGCTTTCGGTTTCCGGATCGGGGAAGTTATGTTCAAGTCTTGAGCCGTAATCGCGAACCGTGTCGGTTACTTCGCAACGGACAGCTTCGGAGCCGTCATCTTTTCCGTTATGGCAGAAATTGATGCAGCGTGCGGTTTTTGTTCCGTCCTTCTGGCAGGTTGCGTTTCCGTCGGAAACATACTCGCCGAAGACGTGCGGCTTGAGAACGCCCTTGTCAACGGCAACGTCGGTTTCGCCGCAACGGACGCAGGTTCCGTGCTTCGTTCCGTAATCACAGCAGGTTTCGGTGTCTTCGTCATGAATCCATTCAAGAACGTTGTGGCCGAGTCTTGTGTTCAAAACGGTATATTCTTTTTCAGCCTTCATGCAACGGTCGCAGACGATTATGATAACTTCGTCTTCCGTGCAGGTTGCTTCGCTGACAACTCTGACTTTGATTTTCTTGTCATAAACGTGGCTGAGAGCCGTTCCGGGAACTTCACGGGTGTTTTCAAGGCCGCAACGCGAACATTTTCCGGTTTCGGTTCCGTTCTTTTCGCAAGCTTCGTCGCCGTTATATTTATAATCCGTGAAATCATGGCCGAGCATTGTGTTTTCAATGTCGATTGTGTTCGTCTTTGTGCAACCCTCATGAACGCAGGGAGCGGTCTGCTTTGCGTTTTCGGTGCAGGTTGCGTCTTTGGTTTTTGTGTATTCGCCCCATTCATGGCCGAGAGCCGGAATCTCTCTGTTTGCGAGCGATTCTCCGCAGCCTTTGCGGCCGCAGATGAGGTCTTCTCTGCCCTTCTGTTCGCACTTTGCCGCAACGGTAACCTTCCATGTTGCGTTGTCGCTGTCATGACCGAGAGCCGAAAGGACTTCAACGGTTTCCTTTGCGCTGCAACCTTCGTGCTTGCAGGGGTGATAAACAAGACCGTCCTTTACGCAGGTCGATTCAATTCTCAAAGTTACGCTTTCGTCATACTCATGGCCGGTTCTCGGACGGATTCTTTTTTCGGTATGAGAAGCGTTGTGAGAGCAGGTGCGAACTTCTTCACCGTCGGTTTCGCAGGTTTCGTGCGTTGTGATTACCCATTCGCCGTAATCATGGCCGAGTTTCGGAACAACAACGCCGTTTCTTCCGCCGAATTCGGCGTCGAAGGATTCGCAACGGATACACTTGTGATATTCACGTCCGTCCTCTGTGCAGGTTGCTTCGGGTGAATAATAGATGTTTGAATAATCATGGCCGAGTCTTTCAACCTGTTTTCTTTCAACGTAACCGCAGCCTTCGCGGGCGCAGACGTAAACAGCCGTTCCGCCGCTTTCGCACTTTGCGGTTGTTCCGTTTTCGGAAAGCTTCATGTCATGGCCGAGAGCCGGAACAAAGTCGTAATTTCCGTCCTGTCCGCAGACGCTGCAGTGACCGTAGCTGTATCCCTTTTCGGTACAGGTCGGATCCGTGAGCTTTTCAAGAACATATTTATGGGGAGCGAGCGGACGTTCTTCGGTTTTGGTGTAGCCGCAGACTTCGCATTCATAGAAGATTGAGCCGTTGACCGTGCATGAAGATTCGGTTCTTCCGGTTTCCTTCCACTTGTGATCTTCGGCCTTGTATTTTGAGTAAAACGATGTGTCTTCCTTAATCGGAGCGAGAGTCGGTTCCCAACCGTCAAAAAGGTAATGGCGGTTTTCGTCCTTGTCCCGGACGGTTTCCATATGCGGTTCTTCCGGTGTTCCGTAATTATAATAGCAGCTGTCCTCGCCGACATACTTTTCTTTTCCGTTATATCTGTCATAGAACGTTGCCATATAAGTGCAGTTCGTGATTTTAATCGGGACAACGTCGGACTTTGCGTTTCCGCAGTATGCGTTGACGTAAAGCGTTCTTTCAAAGCCGGTTCCGTCGTTTGAAACCCAGTCTTTGATTGAATTTGAAATTCCAAGCTTCAACGTGTCGTTTCCGTCGGTTGACGAAAGGTCAACTCCGTGAATATCCTCCGAGCCGGTTCTTGCCTCGTCCGTTGAGCCGTATGCATAGGAAGGTTCCTGATACCATTCAACGCCGTACTGATCATAAACAGTTGCGGAATTCGAGGTCACGGTTTCGGCTCCGCTTTTGGGAACGGTGAGGTTTTTCTGGTCGTCGTTCCAACTCCAGGTAACTTTGTTCGGATAAGGATAGTTTCCGATATTGTTTACCCCACAGGTAAAATGAACGTTACCGCTGAACTTCGTTTCACCGCTTCCGACCCAATTTCCGTTGACATAAACGTCAATTTTGAACTTTCCGTCTCCGGTCAACGTGGACTTATAGCCCTTGATTTCAAAGTAAGTCGGGAAACCCGAATAATCTTTTTCGATCAATGTTGTGACCACATTGCCGCCGGTTCCCCAGAATCCGGTGTCAAACATTCCGGCTTTGTTTCCGATATTTCCGGAATCATAAGCGTTGCCTCCGGTTCCGTTGTTCGTTCTGTAAGTCAGATTCCAGCTTGTGTCTTTGTTGCTGAATCCGTTTGTGCAGGTAACAACAACCTTGATTCTGTAATTTCCGGCCGTTGCCGCCTGAGCTTTTTCCGGCGCAAAGAACACCCATGCCGTCACAAGCAGAAGCGCCGCCATAAAGACGGAAAGAATCTTTTTACCGGTTTTTAATGTTTTTTTCATCTTTAAAAATCTCCTTTCTGCGGTTACCTGAAAATAACTGCTGTAATACACTTATTATGATACTTCAAATGTTTCTACCCGTCAAACAAAAATTGTCAAAAAAATTAATTTTGTAGAAACAAACAAATTGCCGATATTTTGTTTATGCAACATAGCCAACTCAAAATCGGTGTTTTTCGACACAATTTTATTTTCTGTTTATCGTAAAAAAACACCACTTTTTCTCCGTTTTTCTTCCTTGCTTTTTTGAATTTCCTATGCTAAAATTATCCCGAGAAATGACAATGAAAGAGGGAGAGAACTTATGAAAAGAAAAATTTTTTCGCTTCTGCTTGCGCTCGCGCTGATTTTTTCGCTTTCGGCTCCGGCATTTGCGATTGACGAAAACGATTGGAAAACTTACTGGAACGGCGAAGAGAAGGCCGCTTCGGTCTATGTCTCGCCGGGTCACAGTGAAAGCGAACGCTTTTTCACATGGTACGGAAAAGAAGAGGGAGAAGGAACCGTTACCCTCAAAGGCAAAAACGGCGAAAAAACATTTTCCGCAAAAAGCAAAAAGACGCCGCAGGGCGACTATATATATAAGGTATACGCTTTCGGCCTTGAAAATGACGAATATTCCTACATATGCCGCAGCGAAGGATTTTCTTCCGAAGAACGGACGATCACCGTTTCGGACAAGTCGGATTTTTCTGCGTTATATGTCACCGACGTACACATGACCGCTTCCGACGGGGAAGAAAAGCTCAGAAACCATGCGCTTTCCTTCGGTAATACGGTTGAAAAAGCAAAGGACGAATACGGCGCGTCGCTCATTCTTTCAGCAGGCGACCAGGCGACAAAGGGCCTTCGCGAGGAATACTCGGCCTTCGTTTCGTCTCCGTCTCTCAAAACGATGACAACGGCTCTTTCGGTCGGAAACCACGACAGAAAAGGCGCGGATTACAAAACTTTCGCAGCTCTTCCCTATGAGAGTTACCCGGGAATCAAAAGTTTTGTCGGCCGCGACTATTGGTTCGTAAAAGGCGACGTTCTTTTTCTGATGGTTGACTCAAACTGTCCGGACGCGGGAGCGCACAGACGGTTCATGCAGTCCGCCGTTTTGAAAAACAAAGACGTAAAATGGCGCGTTGTTGTGATGCACCACGACCTTTTCGGCGGAAGGCTCGCCCACAGAGAAAACGAGAACCGCCTTCTTCGCCTTCTTTATGTTCCGCTCATGGATGAATTTGACGTTGACCTTGTTCTCACCGGCCACAGCCATTATTACACACGTTCAAACGTCATCAAAGGCGGAATTTCAACGCTCAAAACGAAAGGACTTTCCTCCGTTTCAAACGCAAACGGAACAATTTACATGACCTCCGGCTCATTCACAACGAACACAAGAGCCGCCGAAAGCACGGAAATTCCGCCGCTCGGGAACCGTGTCGGTTTTGATTATCTCACCGCCGAAGGAATTTTCAATATTCTTTCCTTCAGTGAAAACAGCATCAAAATCCGTTCTTTCACCGTTTCGGGAGAAGAACCGTTCAGTGAATTCACGATTGAAAAAACCGAAAAGCGTTCTCCGCTTCGGCTGAAGCCCGCTCCGCTTTGGAACGGTTTCGCCCGTTCGGTCAGCAGAATTGCGGCCGTTTTCAACAACATCGCAATGGCGGACGAGCTAAAAAACGAGTGCGGTCTTGAAATCGACATGAGACAGGCAATTTTCGGCTGTGACAAATAAAAAATTCGCCCGACAAATACCGGGCGAACGGATATAATATAAATGAAAAGAGTTCCGCAATAAGCGGCTTCTCCTTAATGATTCGCTCATTTAGAAACATCGCCATGGGAAAAACGGCGGTGTTTCTTCCTTTTTCAATCGCAAAAGTCTTTTTAGCAGACTGTGTTTTCTTGAATCGGTCTTCCCTCTTCAAAGCTTTTTGCGTTTTCAAGCGTTGTGATTCCGATTGCTTCAAGCGCTTCTTTCGTAAGAAAGCCCTGGTGCGAGGTTACGATTACGTTCGGAAACGACAAAAGTCTTGCGGTGACCGAAGTGTTGAGAATGTCATCCTCACGGTTTTCAAAAACGTTTTCCTGCTCTTCCTCATAAACGTCCAGACCGACGCCGGAAAACTTTCTTTTTCTGATTCCTCTGATGAGATCTTCGGTTCCGATGAGTGCGCCTCTCGACGTGTTGACAAGAAGAACGCCGTCTTTCATTTTTTTGATTGCGGAAAGGTCAATCATATGATACGTCTCCTCCGTCAGCGGACAGTGGAGCGAAATCAAATCGCTTTTTTCAAGAAGCACGTCAAGGCTCACATACTTCACAAAACCGAGCGACGGATTTTCGATTTTATCAAACGCCAGAACGTTCATTCCGATTCCGGCGCAGGCACGACACATTGCCGCACCGATTCTTCCCGTTCCGATAATTCCGGCGGTTTTTCCGAAAAAGTTCATTCCCGTCAGTCCCATAAGACTGAAATTGTTTTCTCTGACTTTGATATACGCTTTATGAATATGCCTGTTCACCGCAAAAGCGAGCGCAAGGGCATGTTCCGCAATCGCTTCCGGTGAATAATTCGGAACACGCATTACGGTTATTCCGACTTCCTTTGCAACGGAAAGGTCAACGTTGTTGAACCCGGCGCAACGAAGAAGGAGGAGTTTCACTCCCCTTTTTTCAAGTTCCTTCAAAATTTTTCCGTTCACGTCCGACGCAACGAAAACGCAAACCGCGTCATACCCCTTTGAAAGGCGAACGGTGTTTTTTGAAATGTCGGTTTTGAGATAATCTATTTCGATGCTTTTATAGCTTTCTTTGATTGAGTCAAACGACTCAATATCATACGGCTTTGCGTCATAAAAAAGAATTTTCATTTTCCTCTTTCCTTTCGTTTTTTCTTTTATTTATTGTCCGCAAAAGCGAAAAAAATATTCCGCTCATATTAAACATATAAGCGGACAAAATAATTGAAAACCGAACGAAAGGAAGAAAAGAAATGTCAAACGACACCGTGAACCTTCTCAAAGAATGCGACAGCGGAACGAAAACCGCCGTTTCTTCAATCCGTGAAGTTCTTGACAACGTCAAAAGTGAAGACCTTCTTTCAATTCTCAATTCATCGCTTGAACGGCACGAAGAAATCGGAAACGAAGCAAAGAAACTTTTGAACGAGCAGGGTGAGGACGGAAAAGAACCGCCCGCCATGGCAAAAATCGGCTCATGGATGAAAATCAACTTTAAACTTTTCGACAAACCGACCGACAAAACCGTTGCCGGCCTTATGACGGACGGTTGCAACATGGGTGTGAAACAGCTTTCGGTCTATGTCAACAAATATCCGACAGCAGACAAAAGCGCAAAGAAAATTGCGGACAAGCTGATAAACGAGGAAAACGACCTTCTTGAAAAACTGAGAGATTATTTATAAAACAAAAACGACCGGCGCGTTTTCATGCGTCGGTCGCCTTTTCGGTTGCCCTTATCTTCCGATGAGGCCGGCAACGGTTTCGTAACCTCTGATTGCAAGGTCATAAACGTCGTCTGCGGCATTTTGAAGGTCGGAAAGAAGGTCACCCGTATATGAATTAATCTTTTCTTTTTCGATTGAAATATATGCTCCGGCATTTCCGTTTCCGCTTTCGTCAAGGAAATAATAGGCCGGAATGTATACATAATATTCATTGCCTTTTTCAATGCTTTGGCCGGAAAGAGTCAAAGCGACATTCGTTTTTTCCATGTCGGCCGTGATTCCGATTCCGGAAAGTCCGCCGAGAAGGGACGAAATGTTTTCTCCGGTTTGAATTTTCAAATCGGTTGTTCCGGCGAAAAGAACGTCAACCGCACTTTTTTCAACGGTATAAAGAACGCCGTACGTTCCGTCCGGATTTTTTGTGCAAACCGAAATGTTATCCGTCGATTTTCCGAAAGATTTAAACTTGTTGTCAAGGCAGAAGGAGATTGCGCCCTTCCCGCTTTTTGTGTTGTAATAAGCGTAATAAGTCCTTCCCTTTTCAACGGGAACGGTCGGTTCGATTGCGCTGTCAACCGCAGAAACCGCAAACGCGCAAACAATGCTCAAAACGAGAAAAATCGCCGTAATCAAAACTGTTCTTTTTTTCATAATTATCAACCTTTCTTTTTATTAATCAGCCGAAGATTTTCATAATCAAATCCTGAACAAAAACACCGTAAGTGTTCAAAACATTATTCATAAACTTTTCGGCAGAGCCGTTTCCTTTGAAAACGCGAAGAATTTCATAAATAACTCCGGCCCAACCGAAGAATATCGCCGCAAGTCCTGTTGTCACAGTAAAACCGCCTTTCAAAAAACTATTCTATTCCCTGTTCTTTTGCGTATTCTGCGTTTTTTGTGTTGCCGTATTTTTCGGCAATCTGAAGAATGTTGTTTCCGGCGGCGTCGGTTGCAGAAATGTCCGCGCCTTTTTCTTTAAAAGCTTTGACAACGTCGCTGTCGCAAAAGGCAACCGAGAAAAAAAACGCAAGTTTTTCGGTCGGAGTCATAAGCATTCCGTCGCGCTTTTGAAGTTCTTCAAGCGCTTTTTTCGAGTTGCCGATGAGTGTGCTTTCCAAAAGGGGGTCAAGTCCGGTTGAACCGAAAACCTCTTCAACCGATTTTGCAATGTCGCTTATCACGCCGTATGACAAAAACGAGGTGCAATTCACGGCATAATTCAAAATTTCACGGCTTGCAAGAACGCCGCTTTTGAGGAGTTTTTCAATGAGACTTTCGTCACCGTTTGAAATTGCAAGCATCAGCGCCTTTTCTCCGCTTGAAGAGACCGACGTTGAGACCGAAGGCGAGGTTGACGCTTCCGGCTTCGGCTTTGAAAAAGTTTTCACCGAAAAGAACGCTCCGACCGCAACGATGCAAAGGCAGGCGGCCGCCGCAACAAAACGGAAAACAATCGTCTTTTTTGAAGAAGGCTTTTTGAGACCGGCTTTTTTGAAAGCGAGGTCTTCGATTTTTTCTTCATCGCCTTTTTCGATTGAAGAATCAATTCCGTCAAAAAACTTTTCCGTCTCTTCCAAAGAAAGAGAAGAAAGAAAATTTTCAAAATCAGTCAAGCATAACACCTCCCGGAGCTTTTTCAAGCAAAACTTTGAGTTTTTTCAGCGCCCGCCGCGAACGCTTTTGAACGGCTTCGGCGGAAAGAGAAATCTTTTTTCCGATTTCCTGCGCCGTTTCGCCGAGGAAATATTTGCTCACGATTATCGTTCTGTCCGGTTCGCCGAGCGACTCGATTGCGCTTTTGAGAAGTCGGTTCTTTTCCTTTTTTTCGCTTTCGTCAAAAGCTTGTTCTTCGCCCGGAAGCTCTCCGGCTTCTTCGATCGAAAAAACTTTTCCCGTTTCCTTTTTGAGTTTTCGGTAACGGTCAATCGCTTCGTTTTTTGCACCGAAGGCAAGGTAACCTTTGATGCTTCCCCTTGAAAGGTCAACTTTTTCAAGGTTTTTGAAGAAAGCGGAAAAAACGTCTGCGGCGCACTCCTGAGCGTCCTCATTCGTTCCGACGGAGCCGAGAACGGCACGGCAGATTTTAAAAACAAGGGGCGAATATTCCTTCAAAAGGAGTGAAAAGCCCTTTGACGGATTCTTATTAATTTCGGAAAGCAAGAGTTCGTCGGTCATCTGGTTTTTCCCTCCTTCACTTATATATACGAAATTTTAACACGCAATCGGACAGCTTTTTTAAAAAAACCTGAAAAAATTTTTGAAAAGATTTTGTCGGTGTTTTTATAATGCCGTTTTGAATTTGTTTGGTTTGACCGCAGGAATTATCCATGAATTTTTCTTGTGCAAAAGGTTGGGACTTCCGGGCAAAACAAAATCCGTCCCCGCTAAATCTGCACGCTTTTATTAAAAAATCACCCCAAAGGCCGGATTTTCTTGTTTGAACCGACTTTTGAGGTGATTGTTGTTAATTATTAATTGTTTTCAGAATCCCCAACGCTGATGCCGGAAATTCTTCTTGATTTGACTTTGTCTGATATCTTCACGAAGTTTATCTCCGGGAAAGTCGATAAGTTTTTCGCAATGTTCGCAACGAATTTCTTTAATGTCGGTCTGAAGGTGGTTGTAAAACGTAATCGACTTCATGGTGAGCCTTCTTTGGCAATACGGGCAATGAGCCATCCCGTGTTTGATGAGGTCGGCAAACATTTCGGCGCCCATATACTGATCTTCAATCATATACTTTTCAAAATTCTTTTCCTTTACATTACGCTCCCCCTTCAAAACAGAAGAAAGATTGAAATAAATCAACGCTCCGGCCAAAAGAACAGAAAGTGCAATAAAAATGCCTCTTAGGTCAGACCTCTCCCCATCAAAAGTACAATAAATAATAACTATAGTACAAAATAGAATAAAAACAATCATTAACGGAGCAAACCATTTATCCATAAAGGCTTTGTTTCCGTCCTTTTTCTGTATATTCCGCCAAAGTTTCATTCTTGCCCTCTCGCCTTTGTCGTCAAGAGGAAAGCCACACTTCGGGCAGGTTTTGTCATCAAGGGTAACCTTTTTTCCGCAGTCGGGACAAATCAAACGGTCGGCAAGTTCTTCCTTTTTCTTTTGTTCTTCAAGGGCGAGCCTTCTTTTTTCGGCAAGTTCGGCTTCCTTCCGCTTTTTTTCCGCTTTTTGCTCGGTCTTGAATTCTTCTATGTTGCAATTGCAATGCGGACAAACAACGGCCGCTTCGCTGACTTGTTCTTTGCATTTGGGGCAAACTGCCATTTTTAAATTCCTCGATTCAGATTACTTCACAAACTTTTTGCGAAGAAGGTCTTTTGCTTCGTTCTTTGAAAATCCGCCGGGTGAATAGATGAAGTTGTTCGGAATTTCTCCGTTCCAACGTTCGCACCACTGCGAAACTTCCTCGTCCGTCATAACGATATCGCTGACGTCGGCAAGTCTCATGATTACTTCAAAGAACTGGGCGCTGTTCGTTTTCATGAGGTTCATGAGCGCTCTTGACTTCGTTCTCTCGTAACGAACGCCTCTTACGACGAGGTCACGCATGAAAGCGGCGCAGGCAATACCGTGCGGGGTTTTGTAATGTTCGGTGAGAATATAGCCGAGCGGATGCGGGAAAGCGGTTCCGCAGCAGGCAAGGGTAATTCCGGCGTAAAGCGAACCGTAATAAAGCTGTTCACGCATTTTTTCGTCCGGAAGTTTCTTTGTGCTGTCAAGATATTTAAGGCCTTCCCAAATCATCGGAATTGCCTTTTCCGCGAACATAGTGGGAATATCGGTGCATTTTGGGCTGTAATAGCCTTCAATTGCGTGGCAAAGTGCGTCGAGTGCGGTTGAAACCGTGACGTCATACGGCATCGAGTGGGTATATGACGCATCGGCAAAAGTGAGAGCCGGAGCGCAGTCGGGAGCGCAAATGCTCTTTTTTCTTTCGTCCTTTTTGTTTGAAAGGACGGCAACGGCGCCGACTTCGCTTCCCGTTCCGGCGGTCGTTCCGACGAGGACGAGCGGAAGGGCGATATTCCTTTCCTTCTTTTCATATATATCAAGCGGTAAAAAGTCTTCGTTTGTTGCATAGACGGCAACGGCCTTTGCGGCGTCAAGAGCCGAACCTCCGCCGATTCCGACGATGAATTCGGCGCCGATTTCCCTTGCAAGAACTCCGGCGGCGTGGCAATCCTCGATGTACGGATTCGGGGTAATCTTGTCAAAAAGCTCATACTTGATTTCGCATTTTTCAAGAGCCGCCCTCATATCGTCAAGTGCGCCGCTGAGAAAAGCGCCCTTTCCGCCCGTGACGATGAGACAGCACTTTCCGAACGCTTTGAGCTTTTCGGCGTTCTCTCTGACGCAGCCTTTTGAACTGATGACTTTTACCGGGATTGAAAGATTGAAATCCATGTTTTTTCCTCCTTGAGATTAATTGTTATATATTTTTAAAACGGAGTTGTTCTTTCTTAACTGTTCTTATTATACCACATTCTTCCGCTAAAGCAAGCACAATATTTGTCGCATTATGCCGCAAATTGTCTTGAAATTTTTGTGAAAATAGTATACAATAAAAGGAACGTAATTTTGTGCCTTTGAAGAGGAGGTTTTGAAATGAGCAAAAAGAAAAAGATTGTCCTTTCGGTCCTTTCCGTTGTTATTGTTGCCGCGGTTACGGCGGCCGCAATTGTTTTTGCCGGATACAAGAAAGAATATACCCTCAAAGAAAAGAACTCCCTCTCAATGGGAAGCATTGTCACAATCAAACTTTACGGCGACGACGCTTTCAAAAAACTTGACGTTGTCAAAGGTCTTATTGACAACCTTGACAAAGAAATTTCAAGGAAGATCGACTCCTCCGCCGTTTCGTCGCTCAACAAAAACGGCGAAGTCAAAAGCGCAACCGTTTCGGACATTCTTTTAAAATGCAGAAAAATTTCCGAAATGAGCGGCGGCGCGTTCGACCTGACGGTCGGCCGGCTTTCCTCGCTTTGGGATTTTGACGACGACGTAAAAAAAGTTCCGTCCGAAGCGGAAATCAAAAAAGAGCTTTCGACCGTTGATTACGAAAAAATCGCAATCAACGGCGCAAACGTCGCAATCGGAAAAGGCCAAACGCTTGACCTCGGCTCGGTCGGAAAAGGCGCCGCCTGCGACGCCGCAAAAGCATACCTTCAAAAAAGCGGCGTAAAAGGCGCAGTCGTTTCGGTCGGCGGAAGCATTCTCGCTTTCGGAAAGCGCAACAAAATCGGCGACAAATGGCGCATTGCCGTCCGCCATCCCCGTGAAGAAAACGCATACATCGGCGTAATCAACCTTTCCGAAGGCTTTGTTTCAACTTCGGGAGATTACGAAAAATACTTTGAAAAAGACGGAAAGCGTTATCATCATATTCTTGACGCAAACACCGGCTACCCGGCCGACAGCGGCCTTTCAAGCGTTACGGTCGTCTGCGACAGCGGAACGCTCAGCGACGCTCTTTCAACCGCCTGCTTCATCCTCGGCGAAGAAAAAAGCAAGGCGCTTCTTGACGAATACTCCGCCGCCGCAATCTTCATCGACAAAGACCTCAATGTTTCAACCTACGGCGAAATTGACTTTGAAAAAACGGCATGAAGAAAAAGCTCGGTCTCAAGAAAGGAGACGTTTTGATCTTTTCCGTTCTTTCGGCAATTTGCATTCTTCTTTTTCTCGTTCCTCTTTTTACGGACGGAGGGGACACGGTTGCAACGGTCTGGCTCGAAGGAAAAAAGGAAAAGGAAATCAATCTTTCCACCGTTACGGAAGATTACGAAATCAAAATCAATCACTGCGTTCTTTCGGTCGGAAAAGGAAAAATCGGTTTCCTTTCTTCGGACTGTCCGGATAAGCTCTGCGTGAAAAGCGGCTTTCTTTCAAAAAACGGAGACACCGCCGCGTGCCTTCCGAACAAGGTTGTTGTTAAGCTTGAAAACAGAAAAGAAAAGCTCGACGCAGTTGCGTACTGAGCTTTCAAAAACAAAGAAAATCTGCGTTTTCGGTTTACTCGGGGCGCTTTCATTGGTCCTGAGCGTTTTTGAAAACCTGATTTTTCCGTCCGTTCCCTTCCTCCCCGCCGGAGCGAAGGTCGGACTTTCAAACATCGTCACAATGTTCGCCGGAAGCGTTTTCGGCTTTTCCGGCGCGTTATACATTGCGCTTCTCAAAGCTCTTTTTGCTTTTGTCACACGGGGCGCTGTCGCCGGGGCAATGAGCCTTTCCGGCGGAATTTTAAGCGTTATCGTTCTTTCCCTTATATTAATGAAAGAGAGGAAAACGATAAGCTTCATCGGAATCGGCGTTCTTTGCGCCGTTTTCCATAATCTCGGCCAGCTTCTTTGCTCATGCGTCCTTTCGGGAAAAGCAATGCTCGGCTACGGGAAATATCTTCTTCTTTTCGCAATCGTCAGCGGCAGTTTCACCGGCGTTGTTCTCAATGCGGTTATGCCGAGACTGATAAATCTGAAAGAGTCCGAAAAAACCGAATTCGGACTTTTTCAAAAAACAAAGTAAAAAGAGAAACCGCCTTCGGCGAAATTCCGTCCGAAAGCCCGGTTTCAAGGCAAGCGACGGTTGATTTTCCGAAGGAATTTCGTCGGCGGTTGCAAAGTCATAAGAGATTTGGAGATGACAGAATGAAAAATCCTATTCCGAATGTCCTTTCCGCTCGCGGAAGAGGGCGCGGCGGCGTCAATGTTGCCCACAACAAAAACACTGCCGAAATGCCTGTTGAAAGAATGCCCGTTCCTCAAACGGTCGTTCTTCCGATGCAGCAGCACATCGGCGCTCCCTGCGTTCCGACGGTCAAGGTCGGAGACACGGTTTCGGTCGGTCAGGTTGTCGGCGACACCGACAAGTTTGTTTCCGCTCCGATCCACGCAACGATTTCCGGAACGGTCAAAGCGGTCGGCGACGTCAAACTTGCAAACGGAATCATCACAAAGGGCGTTACGATTGAGTCCGACGGCGAAATGCGCCTTTACGAAGGAATCAAGCCGCCCGTCGTCACAAACAGGGACGAACTTTTGAAAGCCGTCCGCGCTTCGGGACTTGTCGGTCTCGGCGGAGCCGGTTTCCCGACCCACGTCAAGCTCAATTACCCCGAAGACAAAAACGTTGACACGCTCATTATCAATGCCGCCGAATGCGAACCGTATATCACGGTTGACTACCGTGAATGCATTGAAAACACAAAGAACGTCATCAACGGAGTTGTAAGGCTCAAAAAAATTCTCGGCTTCAAAGAAGTTGTGATTGCCGTTGAGGACAACAAGCCGAAAGCGATTGAACTTTTTCAAAAGGAAATCGAATCGATCGGCGACAAAGACATCAAAATCATGGCGCTCAAGTCAAAGTATCCTCAGGGCGCGGAAAAAATGATGGTTCTTTCCGCAACGGGAAGACGCGTTCCGCCCGGAAAACTTCCGGCCGACGTCGGCTGCGTTGTTATGAACGTTGCTTCGGTTGCATTCATCGAAAGATATCTTGAAACCGGAAAGCCGCTCACAAGCCGTTCAATCACCGTTGACGGTTCCGCAATCAAAACGCCGAAGAACCTTCGCGTTCCGATCGGCGTCAACATTCAGGACATCATTGATTACTGCGGCGGATTCAAAGAAGAGCCGAGAAAAATCATCTCCGGCGGTCCGATGATGGGAATTGCAATTTGCAGCACCGACGCTCCGATTTGCAAGCAGAACAACGCAATCCTCGCTTTTGCGGACAAAAAAGGCGGCGTAAAGCCCGAACGCGACTGCATCCGTTGCGGACGCTGCGTTGAGGTTTGCCCGATGAGCCTTATGCCGACCCTCATTGAACGCTTTGCAAAAGCAAAAGACAAAGAAGGACTTGAAAGAAGCGGCGTTGCCGTTTGCATGGAATGCGGTTCCTGTGCATACTCCTGCCCGTCCGGCAGACCGCTCGTTCAATACATGAGGCTTGCAAAGCAGGTTCTCAGAGAGGAGAGTGCAAAATAATGACAAAAAAACTCACAGTCAGCGCTTCGCCGCACGTTCGCTCAAGCGAAACAACGACCGGCATCATGCTCGACGTAATCATCTCGCTTGTGCCCGCCCTCATCATGTCGATTGTATACTTCGGAACAAGAGCGCTTGCCCTTGCCGCAGTCACAATCGGTTCTGCGGTTCTTGCGGAGTACGTCTCAAGAAAAGTTATGAAACGAAACGGAACACTCGGCGACCTTTCGGCCGTTGTTACCGGCCTTATCCTCGCCCTCAACCTTCCGTCAACCCTTCCCTTGTGGATGGGCGCAATCGGTTCGGTTGTCGCAATCGTCGTTGTCAAGCAGATGTTCGGCGGAATCGGCCAAAACTTTGTCAACCCGGCAATGACGGCAAGAATCATTCTCATGGTTTCGTTCCCGACGGCTATGGCAAAATGGGTTGCCCCGTTCACAAACGGCTGGGCCGCAGACGCGGTAACGACCGCAACGCCGATGGCTTCCCTTGCGGCCGCAAAAGGCGGAGACCTTTCACTCGCCGGCGACCTCCCCTCCCTCACTCAGATGCTCATCGGCTATCACGGCGGCTCAATGGGTGAAGTTTGCTCCCTCGCTCTTCTCGCCGGTGCGCTTTATCTTCTTCTCAGAAGAGTCATCTCTCCGGCAATTCCGTTTTCATTCATCGGAACGGTTGCCGTTTGCATGCTCATCGCCGGAAAAGGCAACCTTCAGTTCCTTGCTTACGAACTTCTCGGCGGCGGACTTTTCCTCGGCGCGTTCTTCATGGCAACGGA
>JAUNFH010000006.1:0-1780 GCA_030525185.1 Clostridia bacterium | reverse complement strand
GTCTCCGCTCAATCTCAAAGGACGAATCATTTTCGGAATCGGTTGCGGACTCATCACTTCGGTCATCCGCATTTTCGGTTCGCTTCCGGAAGGCGTTTCATTCTCAATCATTCTTATGAACATTCTTGTTCCCCACATCGAACGTCTCACGACCTCAAAGCCCTTCGGCTTTGTTAAAGAAAAGAAGGAAAAGGAGGCGGCAAAAGCATGAAGAAGAAAATAACAGCAAAAGCAATCATCGTTCCCGCCGCCGCACTTCTCATCATCTGTCTCGTTGCAACAACGCTCCTTGCAGCCACAAACAGCGTTACCGCAAAAAAGATTGCGGAAAACCAGGTTGAAAAGGAAAACAGTTCGCGCGCAATCGTTCTTCCCGAAGCGGCAGAGTTTTCGGACGTTACAACGCTTGAAAACGGAATCACATACTGCGTCGGAATGAAAGATTCAAAAGACATAGGCTACGTTTTCACAAGCGGCGCAAAGGGCTACGGCGGAACGGTTTCGGTCATGATCGGCATGGACACCGAAGGCGTGATCACCGGAATTGAAATTCTCTCTCACGACGAAACGCCCGGCCTCGGCGCAAACAGCACAAAGCCCGAATTCAAAGAGCGTTTCATCGGAAAAAGCGGTGAACTCACCGTTAACAAAACATCAAACGACGGCCAAAACGTTCAGGCAATTACGGCCGCAACAATCACTTCAAAAGCCGTTGTTTCCGCGGTTAACGCAGCGACTGCCGCATTTGAAACGATAAAGGGAGGTGCTTCCAATGGCTGAAAAAAGATCGCTCGGTAAAGAATTCACAAAAGGTATTCTCGCCGAAAACCCGACATTGCGACTCGTTCTCGGAACCTGTCCGACCCTTGCAACAACAACCTCGGTTCAATCGGCCCTCGGAATGGGCGTTGCCGCTTCAATCGTTCTTGTTTGCTCAAACATTGCAATTTCGGCGCTGAGAAAGGTTATCCCCGAAAAGGTTCGTATTCCGGCATACGTCGTTGTCATCGCTTCGTTCGTTACAATCGTTCAAATGCTTGTCAAAGCGTTCGCTCCCGACCTTGACGAACAGCTCGGCGTTTATCTTCCGCTTATCGTTGTTAACTGCATCATCCTCGGAAGAGCGGAAGCATTCGCAAGCAAAAACCCCGTTCTTGCTTCCGCCGTTGACGGACTCGGAATGGGAGTCGGTTTCACAACCGCACTTTTCCTAATGAGTTCAATCCGTGAAATTCTCGGCGCAGGTTCTTTCCTCGGACTCAGCATTCCGTTCCTTTCTCAGAACCCGATGCTCATCTTCATTCTTCCTCCGGGAGGTTTCTTCGTCTTCGGAATTCTCATGGCAACAGTCAACAAAATTGCCGAAAGCAAAGGAAAGCCGAGAGCGGAACTTCGCGGCTGCGAAGCCTGCCCGATGGCCGCAACCTGCACACTCAACAAAAAAGAAAAGGAATCCGGAGATTTTTCCGGTGACGGCAAGGAGGGTATTGAGTAATGGAAATGACAAAAGGACTTCTTGCGATTCTCATGACGGCAATTCTCACTCAGAACTTTGTTCTTGCAAAATTTCTCGGAATCTGCCCGTTCCTCGGCGTTTCAAAAAAACTCAACACCGCAGTCGGAATGAGCGCGGCCGTAATTTTTGTTATGGCTCTTGCAACCGCCGTTTGCTATCCCATCAACACGCTTCTTGAAAGCAAGGATCTTTCCTACCTTCAGACAATTGTTTTCATTCTCGTCATTGCGGCGCTCGTTCAGCTCGTTGAAATCATTCTCAAAA
>JAUNFH010000116.1 GCA_030525185.1 Clostridia bacterium | reverse complement strand
ACACTCAAAGAGAAGAAAAAACAACACAAAAGTTATATTTCAGGGAGGAAGTACAATGGTTTTTTCGGTCGTTAAAAAATTCTTTTCGGTGCTTGTTGCGCTGATTACGCTCGTTTGTTCCGGCTCGGCAATGCCGGAAAGAAGAACAGACCCCGTTTTCACGGGAACGTTTTTGCAACCGTGGCTCGGTGCATATTGGAGCGACGAAGAATGGAAGAACGAAATCGCGGAAATGAAGCGTGACGGAATCGAGTATCTCATCATTCAGAACGTTGCGGACAAAACGCAGAAAAAAGTCGGCGGCGAATGGACGGTTTATTACGACGGCGAAATCGACGGACTTTCCGACGCACAAAAGGAACCGGATGTTGTCAAAGCCGCACTCGATGCCTGCAAAGGCTCGGGAATCAAAGTTATGATCGGACTCGCCGTTTTCGGAGACTTTTGGTACCAAGGTGCATTCACAAAGCAATATGACGAATGTTGCCACATTTCCGCCGAACTTGCAAAGGACATATACAAAAGATACGGCGAGGAATACAAGGATACTCTTTTCGGATTTTACTTCACGCCGGAATTCAGCAACATTGTTTGGGACAGTGCTTCCGCTCTTCTCCTTTCAAAAGGACTCAACGTCATTCTTGACGAAATGAGCGCTTCATGCGGAGATCTTCCCCTTGCGATGAGCCCGTATGTCACAAATTATCTTACGCTCGGAAAAGTTGACATGATTGCTTTTTGGTCAAAGATTTTCTCTTACAGCCGCTTCCGTGACGGCGATATCATTGCCCCGCAGGACGCAGTCGGCGCAAAATTCACAAAAACTTCGGAGCTTGAGCGAAACTGGAAAATGTTCCGCACCCTCGTCGACAACAGCGAAGCAAAACTGAAGCTTTGGGCGAACTGCGAAAGTTTTTCGATTGCGAGAGCCAAAACTATCATAAGCGGAATTGCCGAACCGGACGCAACCGAAAACAAGGTGAGCGTTCCGGCAGAAATGGACAGATTTGCGCTTCAGCTTGACGTTGCGTCACGCTACTGCGACAACATCATCACCTTTTCATACAATCATTATCTCAGCGAAAATCAGGTTGCTCCGCAATTCGTCGAAGCATACAGAACATATATCAAAAACGGTTACGTTCCCGAAACGAACGCTCCGTCCGACCCTTCCGATTTCAAAAAAGCTCAAACCGAAGGCGGAATTTCATTAACATGGAACGAAGCAAAAGACGACGTCGGAATTGCGTATTACAGAATCACAAAGAACGGAAAGTTCCTTTCAAGAATCGAATGCATTTATAACGACACCGAACTTTCCTTCGTCGATGAAAGCGGAAAACTTTCGGACGAATACGTAATCACAGCCTGCGACACTTCGGGAAACCTTTCCGCACCTGTCACGGCGAAATGAAACCTATAAGAATTGCCGCAGTCAAAGCATTTTTTGACTGCGGCAACTTTTTTATTTCATTTTTTCAACACGGTTTTCACCGGTAAGAACAAGAGTCTCGGCGCCGTCACGAACATTGAATCTGAGGCCGCCTCTCTCAAGAATATTTAAAATTTTTCTCTTGTCAACATAAAGAAAGCAACGCTTTTCATGCGTGACCGACCTCATCACGCACTTTCCGTTTTTAAAAAAGCAAAGATCCTCCGGGCGTCTCGGATATTTCCACCGATAAAGCGAACGTCGCTTTTCCAAAAAGCTTTTCACCTTTTCCGAAAGAAAAAGAACATAAACTTCAAAACAGCCGTCGTCCGTCTCGTATGAATTCAAAATATCCCCGTCAATCCGAGCTTTTTCAAAAAGTTCGGTCATTCTTTTTTTGCAGCCGTCGAACTCCGCCATGTTTTTGCCGTCGGAATATTTTTCAATTGCCTTTTCTCTGTTCGGAATCCGAAAAGCAACCGTATCGGAAAGCTCGGAAATCAAATCAATCAAAAGCTCATATTTTTCAAATTTTATAACTTTATTCGCTATTTCGATTTCCATTGATTTTCCTCCGTCACGTTTCGCTCGCAATCTGAAGAATGTTGTTAATAACAAACTGCTGGGCATCGGCGTTATATATTGTTTTTTTATACGGCACACCGTTGAAACTCACAGCGTCAACGGTGAAAATTCCGATCGACTCGCCCTTAGGCGTCGCCTGTTTCACCCTTTTGTCTTTGACGATGTTTTCAGAAAGATATCCCTCGTTAAGAAGCCAGGTTCCGATTCTTGCAGACGAAACTTTTTTTACCCCTTCGTCAAGCACGGCTCCGATTCGCTTTGAAATGATTGAAACGCCGACCGCCTCTTCCGAAACTTCAACGGATGAAAGCTGTTCTTCGGTGATTGAAAAAGATTTTGCGCGGACAACGGTTTTCTTTACTTCTCCGCCGTTGTCAATCACCTTTTTGAGAACGTCGGAAACATAAAACAAACAGCGGCTGACGCGGACGTTGTTAAGCACACTGTCGTCATGAATTTCGGCGTCGGTAATCGGATCGATTCCGTTTGCGAGTTTTTCAACATACATCTTTGCTCTTTGAAGCGTTTCAAGTTCCGTCATTTTCTTCATCCTTAAAAATTCATTTGATTTTAAAGTCAGTATACAATATATTTTTCTTTCATTCAAGCGAAAACAGCGGAATTTTTCTTCGCTTCAGCTGATTTTTTCAAGCTCTTTTCTCAAATTTTCGATTATTCTCTTTTCAAGCCTCGAAATATAGCTTTGGGAAATTCCGAGCATATCGGCAACCTGCTTCTGTGTATATTCTTTTGAACCGAAAAGGCCGAAGCGCATCGTCATAATCGCTTTTTCGCGTTCGTCAAGCTTTTCAACAACGGCAAGAAGCTGATTTTGTTCGTCGCGCATTTCAAGGTCACGGCCGACGGCGTCGCTGTCGCTTCCGAGAACATCGGACAAAAGAAGTTCGTTTCCGTCCCAATCAACATTCAGCGGTTCTTCAATCGAAACCTCGTTTTTTCTGTTCGACGTTTTGCGAAGGTACATCAAAATTTCGTTTTCAATGCAGCGCGAAGCGTAGGTCGCAAGCTTGATTTTCTTTTCCGGGCAAAATGTATTCACGGCTTTAATCAGCCCGACCGTTCCGATCGAAACGAGGTCTTCGATTCCGATTCCGGTGTTTTCAAATTTTCGTGCAATGTAAACCACAAGGCGAAGATTGTGAACAACAAGCTTTTCGCGGTTGGAATTGTCTCCGTTTTCAATCTGTTCAAGAATTTCCGCTTCCTGCTTTTTTCCGAGAGGCGGCGGAAGAGTCTGAGAACCGTTGACATAAAAGAACTCGCTGTCGGCACCGATGAATATCAAAAAGCGGCGTTTGAGCCAAAAAAGCGCAAGTTTTAAATTCGAGAGCATGAAACCTCTCCTCCTTTTTCATGAATATCTTCAAAAAGAGCGGGGTGCAAAAGCGCACCGAACTCGGAATTTCTGATTCGGTTTTCCGTAACCGCAACATAAACGTCGTTCGTCCTCTTTTTTGTTCTTGCCCCCGTGATATTCACAAAATCGGGACGGAACGCTTTGAGAACGCTTTCGCCCGAAACAGACGAACACGGAACAAGCCGAAGCTTTTCGTTTTCAATTTCAAATTTGTCCTGAAAAATCTTTTTTTCGCAAACAATGACCGGAAGCGAAGAGAACGGTTCAAAAAGCGAATTTCCGGTGTCAAGAAGAGCTTTGCAGCAAAACGTCTTTCCGCCGCACCCGATTTCAAGCTCAAAAACGCTGTCGGGCGAAGATTTCATTTTCAAAAGCGAGCTTCCGAGGCTGACGATTCCGTAACACGCGGCGGTATAAATAATCAGCGTAACGGCGTCAACGTCAAAATAAACAATTCCGCCGAAATAAAGCATCGACTTAGGCGCAAAAAGGAACCACAGCGCAAACATCAGTCCGGCAAAAACAAAATTCACAAGAAAAAAGCCGAGACAAAGCCGAAAAAATTTTTTCCTTTCAAACGGATAATACGCCGCAAAAAGAAGAAGAAAACAGCAAACGATTCTTGAAAGCGCAATCGTAAAATTTGAAACTCCGTCAAAAAGAACAATGAATGAAAAAGCACCGCCGAGAAGCGCCGAAAGAACCGTTCTGAGTCTTTTCGTCTTTGTTCGGCAAAGAAGGTCCGTCGAACGAAGAAGCGCATAAGTCACATAAGTATTTATAATAAAAAGAATGTCCGCATAAACAACCTGTGTCATTTTTATCACCGTTTTTATTATAAAAAAACGTTCCGGCGAAAAAAGTCGGAACGTGAAGAGAATAAAAATCTTTATCAGGGCTATTGAAGAAAGCGGAAAATAATGCTATAATCCGGATATAAACCAAACATTGGAAAGGGATGAAAAGAAATGGGCGGATTTGATCTTTCAACTTTTTTGCATGACCTCAAAGTCTTTTTTGAAGAGTTTTTTGAAGCTCTCAAAAAAATGTTTGAAAAATAATCGAACTTAAACAAAAACGGGACTTCGCAGCTAAAAATTGCGAAGTCCCGTCTTTTCTTTTTGCTTTTGTAATTATTTGATATTCCAAAGTATATTTGCGAATTTACATGCGGCAAGGAAAAATTTTCTCATCATCTTTGAGCCTGTGTCTTTTCCTTCGGCGGTAACAACAATCGTTTCCGCGCTTTCAAGTCCGGCATCTCTCAGTGTGTCAAGAATAACTTGTGCAATAATTTTGTTGCCTTCTGCGCTCGGATGAATGAAGTCGCAGGCAACAAGTTCCGGGTCGGCGGGAAATGCGGCGGCAACGTCGGCGATAACATAACTCTCCGGGTTTTCTTCAAGAAAGTCAAAATACGCCGCATTGAGACGGTCAACACCGTTTTGGAACGTTTTGCGAATCGCTCCGGGCATCGGATTGTAAAGAGTTTGAACAACAATGAGAACATCGCTGTTATACTCTTTGATTGTCGAAATTATTTTTCTGAAATCAACCTTGAAATTTTCAACGATTTTTTCGATTTCCGTGTATTTGTTAAGTACTCCGACCTGGAAAACAAGCTTTGCAATGTTACTGTGCAAAAAGTTGTTTCCGCCGATTGAAATGCTGATGATATCCGCCTCTTCAATATCGGTTTTCACTTCCGGTTCGCCGATTTTCTGAAGCATATTCTTTGTCGTATGTCCCGGGACGGCGTCGTTTTTGTAATTATAGCCGTTTGAGTCGGCAACGATTTTTCCGAACGAAGCCTCTTCGGGGTTTTTAAGTCCCGAGCCGTGGCCGATCGAATCGCCGAGAACAAGGTAATTCTTGACGTCGGAAGCAAAAACTCCGATTGAAAGAACCGAAAGAAGCATTGAAAGCGCAAGAATCACCGAAAAAAATCTTTTTGTTGTTTTCATATTTTCACCTTTTTTCAAAAATTTTCCGTTTCTCAAAGTTTACCATTGAATCCTGAATTTGTCAATAAAGAGGAGCGTTGCGGTTTGCTTTTTTTACTCTGCCGAGAATCAAGAGCATTGCCGCCGCAACGAAAACCGAAATCACGGCCGCAAAAGGAACTGCGCTTTCTCCGAAAGAAAGGCTCGAAAATTCAAACGAGGAAAAGAATTTCACAACGGCGTTGCAATACCCGACAGAAACGTTTCCGACAAAAAGCAACAAATCCGAAACAAGCGGCAAAAAGTAAAACATCACATACAATCCGCAGCAGAGAATCATCGGAGTGACAACGGGAAGAAGAAAAAGATTCGTCAAAACGCCGACGACCGAAACCTTTCCGAAATATTCAATCTGAAACGGCAATGTTTCTGTCATTATAAAAAAGCTGATGAAAAAGCTTGAAATTACCGCACGCAAAAACGGCATCGCTTTTTGAAGCGAACGAATCTTTTTAAGTTTAAGACAAACCGTTTCCGAAAGAGGAGCGGCAATCAGAACAATCGTCAAAACCGAAACGAACGAAAGAAGAAAGCCTGCGTTCACCGCAACATACGGATTTTGAAGAAAAAGACAGATTGCACAAAAGCCGAGCGAATTCAAACTGTCTGCCCTTTCACCGAAAAGCTCCGAAAAAAGGTAAAGAATCATCATAAGTCCGGCTCTCATAACCGAACCGCCGAATGATGCAAAAAACATTATGCACACGGTAAAGAGCATTAAAAGAACAATCTTATTCTTCGTCAATGCATTTCGCTTTTTCAGAATTTCAAGAACAAACATTATCCAAACCGAAAGGTGCAGTCCGGAAACAGCCATTAAATGCGCCGCTCCTGAATCGGAATAAGCTGCATAAAGCTCGCTTGAAACATAATTTTTGTCTCCGGTCAAAAGCGAAATCACAACGCCTGAAGTTTCGGCGGAAAAAGAGCGAAGGATTTGATTAATCGCTTTTTTCCGTTCCTTCATAAGAAGAGTATAAAAAATTTTCACGCGCCCCTTTTCGACATTGACGCTCCCGAGCGGATAAGAAGCAAGACAAATTCCCTTGCTTTTGAAGTGATTATGAATTTCTTCGCTTTCCCCGGCGATTTTATAAAGATTTCCGACAAAAGTTATTTTGTCGCCCGGTTCAAGCTTTTTTGTCTCTTCGGGAAGAAGAGGTGTGTTTTTCTTCCACGGCTTTGCAGGAAAAGAAAAGCGTACTTTTGCGTTTTCCTTCTTTCCGTCAACGGTTTCAAGCTTTGCCGTGAAATAAAGCCTTGTCGAATCTCTGTTTTCATAAGGATATTCCAAAACGACGGCAGAAATTTCACCCCTTTCGACCGAAAGCTTTTCAGCCGGAAGAAAAACAAAACATTCAAAAGCCATGAGAAGAAGGCAGGCCGCGGCAACCGAGCCAAAAACGGTCGGAAGCAAAGCGGTCTGCCTTGATTTTTTGATTATTAAGGAGAGGACAAGGCAAAG
>JAUNFH010000272.1 GCA_030525185.1 Clostridia bacterium | reverse complement strand
GGATTTCAGCGCGGCGGCAAGGTCGTTCCGGTCAAACGAGGGCTTGTTTGCAAGAGCGAGCACTTCACCCGTCAGCGCGTGCATAACAACGACACAGCCGCTTTTGATTTTGCTTTTTTCAAGCGATTTTTCGGTGATTGTTTGAATCTTCCTGTCAACCGTCAGCACAACTCCGCCCTTTGAAGAAAAGTTTTCGTCGCGTATCTCCTTGTCAAAGCCCTGAAGCACTCCGCCCGCGGCGTCAACTTCAAAGCTTACCGAAAGCTTTCCGCCGTTTTCCTTCAAAAAATCGTTGTATCCTTTTTCGATTCCGGAGATTCCCTCCCCCGTCTGCGGGTCGGTGTAGCCCACAAGCTGGCAGGCAAGAGAAGAGGTATACCTCACCGGAATTTCAAACGTCCTGATATATTCATTGTTTATTTTTGTTTTTACCTCGGCCGAAAACGGACGCTTGCTTTTGATGACCTCTTCGGCTCTTTCTGCGCCGAACAGTTCCTCAAGCGTTTTTCTTGAACCGATGTCCGGCGTAAACACCGCAACAAGGCGGCTCTTTTCGTCAACAAGCTTTTCAAGCGACCTGTCGTATATTTTTCCGCGTGATTCACCGAGTTCGATTGTTTTTCTCCCTCCGCTTTGAGACGCGGCGGAATAATTCTTCGCCGTTATTGCAATAATTCTGACGGTGAGAAGCAAAAAACAAAGAGAAAGAAGAGAAAAAAGCCAGACCGCGCGTTTTCTCATGTTCTGCTCTCCTTTCAATAATAATATATATTTGTAATATTATCTCAAAGCAGGCCGTTTTAAATCAGAAAACTTTTTGAAAAAAACTTCCATTATTTTCAAAAAACACTTGATTTTTCAAAAAAAATGGCTACAATATACATTAGCACTCGGAGATATTGAGTGCTAAAACTTAGCAATGTAATGAATGGAGGATAAATACAATGAAAATTAAACCCCTTCTTGACAGAGTTGTTCTTAAACCCACCGAAATTGAAGAAACCACAAAGAGCGGTTTCATTCTCACCAGTGCTTCGCAGGAGAAGCCCCAGTTTTCCGAAGTTGTTGCTGTCGGCCCCGGCGGCGTTGTTGACGGAAAGGAAACCGAAATGTACGTCAAGGTCGGCGACAAGGTAATCGCAGGCAAGTATTCCGGAACCGAAGTCAAAATTGACGACGTTGAATACACCATCGTCCGTCAGAGCGACATTCTCGCAATCGTTGAGTAATTAAGGGAGGAACAGAATCATGGCAAAACAGATTATTTACGGTGAAGAAGCCAGAAAGGCTCTTCAAAGCGGTATTGACAAACTTTCAAACACAGTTAAAATCACCCTCGGCCCCAAGGGCAGAAATGTTGTGATCGACAAGAAGTACGGCGCTCCGCTCATCACAAACGACGGTGTAACAATCGCAAAAGAAGTTGAACTTGAGGACGCTTTTGAAAACATGGGCGCTCAGCTCGTTAAGGAAGTTGCAACAAAAACCAACGACGTTGCAGGCGACGGAACAACAACCGCCACCCTCCTTGCTCAG
>JAUNFH010000271.1 GCA_030525185.1 Clostridia bacterium | reverse complement strand
TCCGAAACGGACGATATGAACGAAGCGAGAACGCTCGCCGACAGCCTTTCGGAAAAAGCCGAAGAATTTGCGGCCGTCCTCTTCGGAGAAAACGGCGGGCGGTACGTCATCATTTCAAAAACGGGTTTTGACCTTTCGGCTCTTTGCAAAGAGTTCAACAAAGTTTTTTCCGGCCGGGGCGGCGGAAGGAACGGAATTGTTCAAGGCTCAGTTTCCTCTCCGGAAAAAGCGGAAAAATTTCTGAAAGAATGCTCTTTTTAACCGCTCTTCTCTTGAAAAGAAAAGCCTGAAATGATATGATTAAAAAAGAAGAGATTTTTTAAAAAGAGGGAAAAACATGAGCAACAACAGCTGCGAATTTTGCGAGCATAATCTTTATGACGAAGAAGAGGAAGTTTATTACTGCGACGTTTCCTTCGACGAAGACGAAACCGCGCGCTTCCTTGACGCCGAATACAACTGCCCGTTTTTCAAGTATTACGAAAACGAGTATAAAATGGTTGAAAAACAGAATTGAGGTCGCATTTTATGGAGTCACTTAAACATCTTTACAAAATCGGTCGCGGCCCTTCGAGTTCGCACACAATGGGACCGGACAAAGCGGCAAGGCTTTTTAAGAAAAAATATCCCGACGCGGACAAATACATCGCCTATCTTTACGGTTCGCTTTCCGACACCGGGAAAGGCCACAAAACGGACGTTGCGATTATTGACGCGTTTGCACCGACGGAAACCAGGGTGTTTTTTGCTGGAATGCCGGACTTTCCGCTTCCGCACGAAAACACGATGGATTTTTACGCCGAAAAGGACGGAAAAAGAATCGGCTTTGCGCGAATCATGAGCGTCGGCGGCGGAAACATTGTTGTTGAAGGCAGCGAAGTTGCAAAGCACAGGCAGATTTACAAGGAAAGCTCCTTTGCCGAAATTGCGGAATACTGCCTTTCAAAGAACATCAGACTGAGCGATTACGTCTTTGAAAACGAGGGCGAAGAAATCAAAAAATATCTTGCGCTCGTTTGGGAAACAATGAAACAGTCGATTCACGACGGACTTTCAACAAGAGGAATCCTTGACGGCGGCCTTGAGGTTGAAAGAAAGGCTCAGCTTCTTTACAATCAAACGCATATTGACGAAAGCGACACAACGAAGGAAAACCGCCTTGTTTGCTCTTATGCCTTTGCGGTCAGTGAACAAAATGCGGCGAGCGGAATCATCGTCACGGCTCCGACCTGCGGCGCATGTGCGGTTGTTCCGTCCGTTCTCAAGTATATGCAGGAAAAGCGCGGCTTTTCCGACGAGCAAATCATCCGTGCGCTTGCCGCCGGCGGAATCATCGGAAACCTCGTCAAAACGAACGCTTCAATCAGCGGTGCGGAATGCGGCTGCCAAGCGGAAATCGGAACGGCCTGTTCAATGGCCGCCGCCGCTCTCTGCGAACTTTTTTCAATGGGGCTCGGCCAAATTGAGTACGCCGCCGAGGTTGCGATGGAGCATATGCTCGGTCTTACCTGCGACCCGGTCTGCGGCCTTGTTCAAATTCCGTGCATTGA
>JAUNFH010000270.1 GCA_030525185.1 Clostridia bacterium | reverse complement strand
ATAGGAAAGCTCGGAAAATCAGGTCATCGAACCGTTTGATTTCCATGAGTTTGTTTATCAGTATAAGTGGGTAATCAAAAACCGCGTATTCAGAAAATATTTTGTGTTCGGCTTTTTCATCCTGCTTTCCTCGGCGTTTGCTTCGCAGTGCTTTTATTACTATCTCAAAGCCGTTATTGACCAGCAGAAGAGCTATTCGCTGCTTGTTATAGTCAGCGGAATCGGCGAAGCGGCGGGCTTTTTCCCGGCGTACTTCCTTTCGATTAAAAAGAGCAAGCAGCTGCCTGCAAGGGTATTTGTTCCGGTTGCGGCCGGTTCGCTTTGCTCGCTTGGTTCACGCGGGGGCTTGGCAACCCGGCAATCATCTTTGTTGTTGAGTTCCTCTACGGTCTCGGCCTTGCCGGAATGGCGAGCGTTCAAAGCAACATTCTTCCCGACGTGACCGACGTTGACGAAATGCTCACGGGTCAGCGCAGAGAGGGCGTTGTTTCAACGTTTTCAACCTTTGTCAAAAAGTTTGTCAGCGGTTTTGCCGCCTTTGGTGTCGGAAAAATTCTCACAGCCTTCGGCTATGACACCGCCCTCAAGGGTACCGAACAGAGCGCAAGGGCAGTTTTCGGCGTTTCAATTTGCTATACGCTTGTTCCCGTCTGCTTCCTCATTCTGGCCTTCATTGTAATCTGCACATATAACCTTACGCGCGAAAAGCACTCTCTCATCAAAGAAAAAATCGCCTTCAAGCATGAACACGGCTATGCCGACGTGACCGAAGAAGAAAAGAGGATGCTTGAAAAAATCAGCGGCGTAAAGTTTGAGGATATGTGGCTCGGAAAAAGGGAGACGGAGAAAATCGAGCAATAAAAAGCAAAAACCATTTTTTGAAATGGGTAAAATATTATTTTTTATTGACTTGAAGTGACAAATATACTATAATTACAGTGCTTATATGCGTTTTTTTCGCACAAAAAATAACATGGAGTATGAATTTTGCTATGGTTACCAATATACTTGATTATCTTGAAAAAAGCGTTTCACTCTACCCTGAAAAGGTTGTTTTTTCAGACAGCAAGAAGGACATCACATATTCGGCGCTTCAAAAGGATGCCGCTGCCGTTGCGTCCGCGCTGATTTCAAAGGGTATCGGAACAAAAAGTCCGGTCGTTGTTTTCATCGACAGGAATATCGAAAGCCTTGTTTCCTTTATGGGTACGGTTATGAGCGGAAACTTCTATGTTCCCGTTGACCGTTCTCTTCCGGCTCAAAGGGTCAAGCTCATTTTTGAGACCCTCAGCCCGAAGTGCGCCATAATTTTTTCAAAGGACAACAAAATGCTTGACGAAATCGGCTTTTCCGGCGACAGGCTGATTTTTGAAGAGGCAGCTGCTTTCCCCGTGAACGAGGAAGAAATTCAGAAGAGAAGAAGCCGCGCCATTGATACGGATCCTCTTTATGCAATTTTCACCTCGGGTTCAACCGGAGTGCCGAAGGGTGTTCTTGTTTGCCACCGTTCGGTCGTTGACCTTATCGAAAACTTTGCCGAAACCTTCTCGTTTGATT
>JAUNFH010000115.1 GCA_030525185.1 Clostridia bacterium | reverse complement strand
ACGGGGTTTTTGCGCCGGTTCTTTTGAATAAACAACTTTCAGCTTTTTTACTCCCCTTTTGCGAAGCTCGGTACGCATTACACGGGCGAGCGGACAAACCGAAGTTGAAAAAAGGTCCGCAACCTCAAAGCGGGTCGGGTCGAGCTTGTTTCCCGCACCCATTGAGCAGATTATCGGCGTTCCGACCGACTTTGCTTTCATGACAAGTTCGATTTTTCCGCTCACGGTATCAATTGCGTCAACAACGTAATCATAAGACGAAAAGTCAAAACTTTCCGACGTTTCCGGAAGGAAGAATTCATCACGGGCAACAACATTGATTTCAGGGTTGATGTCAAGAAGCCTTCTTTTGAGAACTTCAACCTTTTTTTGCCCGATTGTGCTTTCAAGGGCAATAAGCTGGCGGTTAAGATTCGTAAGACTTACCGTGTCGCTGTCAATAATTTCAAGCGTTCCGACTCCGGTTCTTGCGAGCGCTTCCGCCGCAAAACCGCCGACTCCGCCGACTCCGAAAACGGCAACCTTTGCCTTTTGAAGTTTTTCAACGCCCTCATCGCCGAGAAGAAGGCGCGTTCTTGAAAAGCGGTCAATCATTCTTTTTTCCTCTCTTTCCGAATCCGAAGAAAATGAAAAGCGTTGCCGGAACAATGCTCAGGACAAAAAGAACGAGCATAGGAATGTTCTGTGAAAAATAGCGGAACATTTTTTCAAACGCTTCCGGCTGAAGGAGAACGAAAAGTCCGACTCCGACCGCTCCGATTGCACAAACAAGCACCGCACCCGAAGCGGCATCCTTCGCTTTTTTTGCAAATTCGTTATATTCACTCGTTGCAAGGTCAACGGCATTTTCAATCGCAGTGTTAAAAAGTTCTCCGGCAATTACGAGTGCGCTTGCAAAGATGAGCGCCGCCCAATCAAGTCTCGACAAAGTGAACCAATCCGTCAAAGAGAGGATCGAAAACATATAAACGAGACAGGTCAGATGAATTCGCATATTGCGTTCGGTCAGAATCGTTGAACCGATTCCTCGAAAAGCGTAAAAAAAGCTTTTAAAAAGATCTCTGTAATTCTTCATACAAAAAACGCCGAAGAAAGCCGATTCTTTCGGCTTTCCTCGGTTTCCTTTCAATAAAATTATTCTTCCATTGTGTAATAGCTTCCGCTTCTGACAAGACCAAGCTGAGTGAGAACAGCTTCTTCCTTTTCTCTCATGCGGACAAGCTCAAGACCGCCCGGTTCATGGTCATAACCGAGGAGATGAAGCATTGAATGAACAGTCAAAAACGCAATTTCACGGTCAAAGGAATGGCCGTAAAGCTTCGCCTGCTTTTCGGCGTGTTCGATCGAAATCACAATATCGCCGAGCATCTGAGCCCCGGTGTCATTATTTATATCATAAACGCCGTCAACGCCGAGAGGGAAAGAAAGAACGTCGGTTGAGCGGTCAACGCCCCTGTATTCGAGATTAAGTTTATGTATCGTTTCATCGTCAACAATCGAAACGCTGATTTCAGCCGGGCCTTTGAAGCCTTCGTTGACAAGGACGGCATTGCAACAGCGTCTGATGAGCATTCTCACGCCGGTCGGAATCTTTTTTACGTTTTGATCATTGCTTATGATGACCTTGATTTTGTCTTTCATTTTCTTTTGTGCGCCTCCTCATATTTTTCATATGCCTTGATTATATCCTGAACCAATCTGTGGCGAACAACATCCTTTTCCGAAAAACGGACGGTCTGAATATCGTCGATATTTTTAAGAACCTTAATTATGTCAACCAAACCCGAACGCTTTCCGTCGGGAAGGTCAATCTGCGTGATATCGCCGGTGACAACGATTTTTGAGTTGAAACCGAGACGGGTCAAAAACATTTTCATCTGTTCGTTCGTTGTGTTTTGAGCCTCGTCAAGGATGATAAAACTGTCGTCGAGCGTTCGTCCTCTCATATACGCAAGAGGAGCAACCTCAATGTTTCCCCTTTCCTGATACCGCTGAAAGCTTTCGGGGCCGAGCATATCAAAAAGGGCATCATACAAAGGACGGAGATAAGGGTCAACCTTTTGCTGAAGGTCACCGGGAAGAAAGCCGAGCTTTTCCCCCGCTTCAACGGCGGGACGGGTGAGAATGATTCGGTTGACTTCCTTCGCTCTGAAGGCGCTGACGGCCATTGCAACGGCGAGATAGGTTTTTCCCGTTCCCGCGGGACCGACGCCGATGACGATGGTATTGTTTTTAATCGCTTCGATATATTTCTTCTGGCCGAGGGTTTTCGCTTTTACGGGCTTTCCCTTTGCGGTGATGCAAACGCAGTCTTTTCCCATTGAAGAAAGCTTTTCCTCGCTGCCCTCTCTGACGAGCGAAATAACGTATCGGACATTTTGCTCATTAAGCGCTTCTCCCTTTGAAACGAGGGAAAGAAGGCCGTTCACCGCACGTTCGGCAAGAGCGCAGTTTTCTTCGTCGCCCTGAATTTTAAGTTCGCTCCCGCGACTGAGAACAGAAACGGAAAACTCGTTTTCAATGAGGCGAATATTTTCGTCAAACGAACCGAAAAGGCTGACGGCGTGTTCAAGTCTGTCAATTGCAACAATACGCTCCAAGCGTTTCAACACCTCTGCTTTTGCAAAAGATAAGTCGGTATTCCGTGAAAGAACCGACTTTCACGGATATATTATACCACATTTTTTCAATTTGTGAATAGTAAATTCAACATTTTTATTTTAAATCCGATTCTTTTTATTATTGATATTCACCAAAAAATCTTCATTGCGTTTCGTCAAGCAGAAGCTTTTTCTTTTTCCCGATGAAATCGATGCACTCGCTTTGGGAACTGACCGAAATTTTATTTTTTTTGCGTGAAAGCGAAAGCTCCGTTTTCAAAACACGGGTGTTTTTATATTTTTCAAAGGCCGAAACCGTGTATTCGTCGGCTGCGCTTTCAAGCTCATACCCCGTTGAAAGCGTCTGCTTTTTATAGTATACCCTTGTCTTTTTAATGACCGAAAACGGAAGCGTTCTTTTTCCGGCGCAGAGCTTTTTTTCACTTTCAAACTCTTCAAAATCGCTTTCGTTTTTGAAAAATCCGAGCGGAATTTTCAGCCAAAAGATCTTTAAAGAAAGCACGCTTTTTTTATTGTAATACCGTTTTTTTTCGCTCTCGGTCGGAACGGAAACGG
Source organism: Clostridia bacterium (assembly GCA_030525185.1). Taxonomy (GTDB): domain Bacteria; phylum Bacillota; class Clostridia; order Oscillospirales; family Acutalibacteraceae; genus UBA6857. The sequence goes on along the minus strand of JAUNFH010000115.1, from coordinate 3,860 downwards.
AAATTTTGTCCTCATGAAGGGCGGTTATTTTTCCCCTCGCCTCATGAAACGAAGCGGAAAAATCCCGGTTTTCGACAATTCCGCTGATTAAAAGGTCGCCTTTTTTCACTCCGTTTCCCTCGCTGTTTGCCTTTGCGCCGTTATAGACTTCAAGCGAAAGAATCCTTCCGTCAAAATCGGCAACGATATTGCACGGTTCACGGAAAGTTTTGTCCTCCGGTTTTTGAACGTAATCGCGCACTTCGATGACGGCCCGGCTTCCGTTGATGTTTACGGCCGCCCAAAGCAGACGCCCGTTGAAAACGGTAATCAGCGAATCCGAAAGCGCATGAACATCGATTTTCGGTCGGAAAGAGCCTTCGCTCAAGCCGAGCTCTTCGGCGGCGGAAAGAATCTCTTCGTCGCTTATATTTTCGCTTCCGACCGTTTCGACGTTCCAAACGAAAAGCGACATTATGCACATGAAAACAACAAAAAACACGGCTCCGATTAAAAGGCCGACCCGGTTTCTGTTTTTGAAAAGGAAAAACGGAAGTCCGTGCTTTGAAGCGCAGGAAAGGCGCATTCCGCTCTTTTTTGCAACCGAACGGAGCTTTTTATAATCCTTTGCGGCAACAAAACCTTCAAGATTTTCGCCGCCGTACCGAAGCGAACGGACTTTGATTTTATTTGAATCGCAAAGATTCACAAAGCGTTCCCGAAAACCGCCGCTCGCTCTGAATTCGACGTAGCCGAAAAAAAGGCGAACAAATTCAGCAAGAACCAAAACTTTTCCTCCTTACGTTCCGAACTCGAGCGAAACAATGTCTCCGCTTACGGTTATTACACCGGCGGAAAGATTTCCGATGCAAAGGCAGTCCCCGGTGAATTTGAGCGTTACGCTTTTGCAGTTCAGACGGACGAGATTTCGGTCATACTCAATGATTCCGGCGCAGCCTTCAACCGTTGCTTCACGGTTTGAACAAAGTTCAATATGCGGAAGCCGAAGTTCGTTTTCCGCGCCGAGGGCCGAAATTTCTTCAAATTTTTCTTTGAATCTTTTTTGCATTTTTTCTTCACTCTCCTTTTCCGCTGTTTAAAAATATGCAAAATGAATTTATGATATCACACGGAAGAAGAGCATAGATATTAACTGCCGGGTTTTCGTTCCGGCAAACAAAAAGGAGGCGAAGTGAATGGACGAAACGAAGAAAAGAGAAAAAAGATTTTTTTTGAAGCTTTTTTCCTATGCTGTTTTGTTTTTTGCTTTCGCCTTTTTCTTCCTCCTTTTTCCGAAGGAAATCGCTTCAAGCGTTGAGGGCGGAATCGAACTTTGCCTGAAAGTTGTTGTTCCGTCGCTTTTTCCGTTCATGGTTCTTTCGTCGGCATTTTCGCAAAGCGAACTTTGCGAAAAACTCGGGTGCCTTTTCAAAAGGCCGATTAAGTTCTTTTTTTCGCTCGGTTCGTCTTGCTTTTCTCCGGTTTTGATTTCTCTTTTCGGCGGCTATCCGACAGCCGTTTTTTGCGCCGGACGTCTTTTTGAAAAAGGTTTGATTTCAAGAAAAGACTTTCAAAAAACGCTCCTCTTTTGCATAAATCCGTCTCCTTCCTTTGCAATCGGCGCAGTCGGCGCAATGCTCCTCGGTTCAAAAAAGGACGGCGTTCTCATCTTTTTTTCGGTTCTTTTTTCATCGCTTCTTCTCGGTATTTTTTCAAAATTCGTAAAAACGGAAAGCGGAGACGACGAAAGGGAAAAAAGCCGCTTTTTCCCCTCTTTTCCGCCGTTTTCAAAACTGCTCGTTGACTCAATCGCTCAAAGCGGTCAGTCAATTCTTTTCATCTGCTTTTCGGTTTTGTTTTTTTCTTCCGCTCTCGCCGTCACGGACAAAATTTTTCCGAGCGAAAAAGCGGCTCTTTTTTTCGGCGCACTTTTTGAAGTCACGAACGGAGTAAAGCGTTGCTGCGGAATTCTTCCGACGGAAATCATCGCCGGGATCGTTGCCTTCTCGGGACTTTGCACGCATTTTCAGGTGATGAACGAGGTTTCCCTTTCCGGGCTCAAAGTTTCGGTTTTTATGACGTTTCGCCTTCTTCACGGAGCGCTTTCAACAGTTGTTTGTTCGCTTCTTTTTAAAATTTTTCCCCGTGAGACGGCTGTTTTTTCTCATCAGGCTCAAAGCGTTTCCTTGTCCTGCGCTTCAAGCCTTCCGTTTTCGCTTTGTCTTTGCGCGATGTGCGTTCTTCTCATGCTCGGCAACAACTTTGTCATTTCAAAAAAGCGTGAAAGCGGTTGAATTCTTTTTTTGATTGTGGTATACTAATCGAAAAAGAAGGAGGTATTTTTCGTGAGACAAAAGCTTTTTGACGGAAAAAACTATGAAAAACGTTGTGAACACTGCCTCAACGGAAAGCTCCCTTCGGACAAAAGCGTTGTTCTTTGCAAAAAATTCGGCGTTGTTTCACTTGACTTTTGTTGCAAAAGCTTTCGCTATGATCCGCTCAAGCGTGTTCCGAAAAGGGCAAAACTCCAAACAGAGTTCAACGAGGACGAATTTAAGCTTTGAATTTTATTGCGCTGCCGCTTTTGCGGCGGCTTTTTTTATGCCGGCACCGCCTTTTTTAAAAGCTAAATTTTTCAAATTGTAGTGCATTTTTTTGCCCTTTGTGGTAAAATAATTTTATGCTTTTTCAAAGGAGTTTTTCCATGACTGATTTTGAAACAAAAAAATCGAGAGCAGAAGAGCTTTCAAAAATCATTGAATATCACAACAAAAAATATTACGAAAACGATGAACCGGAAATTGAAGACTTTGAATATGACCGCCTTCTTCACGAATTGATTTCGATTGAAGAGGAGTATCCGGAGCTTTCTTCGCCCGATTCGCCGACAAAACACGTCGGAGGAAAAGCGAATTCTCAGTTTTCTCCCGTTGTTCACACCGTTCGGATGGAGAGCCTTCAGGATGCATTTTCCAAAGAGGACGTTTATGACTTTGACGCAAGGGTTCACGAAACGGCCGGTGACGTGAAATATATCGTTGAGCCGAAAATCGACGGACTTTCGGTCAGCCTTGAATACGAAAACGGAATTTTCGTCAGAGGTTCAACGAGGGGCGACGGTCAGACAGGCGAAGACATCACCCACAATCTCAAAACAATTTCATCAATTCCGATGAGAATAAGCGGCGCGCCCTCATTCCTTGAGGTCAGAGGCGAAGTATATATGCCGAAGGCCGTTTTTCTTGAACTCGTGAACCGGCAGGAACTTGAAGGCGAAAAACCGTTCAAGAATCCGAGGAACGCCGCCGCAGGCTCACTGAGGCAGAAAGACGCACGAATTACGAGAAAAAGAAAACTCGACATCTTCGTTTTCAACGTTCAGCAGATTGAAGGAAAAACACTTGAAAGCCACAAGGAATCTTTTGAATATCTTCGCTCGCTCGGCTTCAATATTATTCCGTTTTACAAAGAATGCAAAAACATCGACGAAGCGCTTGAAGAAATTGACCGCATAGGTTCGGTCAGAGGTGAGCTGAGTTTTGACATCGACGGTGCGGTAATCAAAGTTGACAGCTTTGAAAAACGCCGACTCCTCGGTTCAACGTCGAAATTTCCGAAATGGGCAATTGCGTTTAAATATCCGCCGGAAGAAAAGGAAACAACCGTTCTCAAAATCGACGTCAACGTCGGACGAACGGGTGTCCTCACCCCAACCGCCGTTTTTGAGCCGACGCTCCTCGCCGGTTCAACGGTCAGCCGGGCAACGCTCCACAACCAGGATTTCATCACCGAAAAGGACATCAGAATCGGCGACAAAGTCATCATCCGAAAAGCCGGAGACATCATTCCGGAAGTTGTTTCCGTTGTTGAGCACGGCGAAG
>JAUNFH010000114.1 GCA_030525185.1 Clostridia bacterium | reverse complement strand
CTTGAAGAAATCGACAAGCAGAACGCCTGCCAGAAGGCCGGCCTCATGGGCGACAGAATCACCAAGGGTCTTAACCACATCATCGACAAGTATAACCTTCCGTTCGTTGCGTTCAACCAGGGCTCGATTTGCCACATGGAAACCGTCGGAACAATGCACTTTGCAATCGATTGGACAAAGCCGTGGACAATCCCCGCAGTCCTCAAGGAAACCGACATCCGCAAGAAGGAAATGACTCACATGGGTGCCGCATACATGGCAGAAGGACTTGTTACCCTCGCAGGTTCAAGACTTTACACCTCCGCCGCATATACCGAAGAGATGATCGACGACGCTCTTACCCGTTTCGACAGAGTATTCTCACACGTTGCGGTTAAAAAAGACTAATATCCAAAACAAGAAGGGCAGAGAACTTCTGCCCTTTTTCATCTTTTTGAATTGAGGTATATACAATGAATATGGAACTTTCAAAGGCAAAAGAAATCGTTGTCGAAGCCGGAAAAAAGCTCGTTTCAAGCGGTCTTATCGCAAGAACCTGGGGCAATGTCAGCTGCCGTGTTGACGACGAAAGCTTTGTCATCACTCCGAGCGGAAGAGCATATGAAACCCTCACTCCGGACGACATTGTTCTTGTAAAACTTGCCGATCTTTCATATGAAGGCAACATCAAGCCGTCAAGCGAAAAGGGCATTCACGCACAGTGCTATCTTCTTCGCCCAGAATGCAATTTTGTTATTCATACCCATCAGGTTAACGCTTCAATCGTCAGCGCACTCGGTTGCGACATCAACAACATCACCGGCGAAAGCTGTGCAATCATCGGCGACAACATTCCCGTTGCTTCTTACGGTCTTCCCGGAACCGGAAAACTCCGCAAAGGCGTTGTTAACGCACTTCTTCGCTCCTCTTCAAAGGCGGCAATCATGAAGCATCACGGCGCAGTTTGCCTCGGCAGTGATTACGACGACGCTTTCAAGGTTGCTTCCGAAGTTGAAAAGGTTTGCCAAAGATATCTTTTTGAAAAGTATGAATCGCTTTCCGGAAAGACAGCCGAAAGCTTTAAGGATATCTGCGATTATATTGCGGACGTCAAAAAGCGTGCGGACGCTCCCGCACCGCACGTTGTTCCCTATGACAGCACAAGAGAAGGCAACGTTGTTGTTATGAGAAACAAGGACGGCGAAGAGAAGTATACACTCGCGCTCAAGCAGGAAAAAGTTATTCTCGGCGAAGACTTCCCATCGGAAGCCGATATGCACCTTGCCGTTTACAAAAAGCGCGACGACATTAACTGCATCATTCATTCGGACAAAGAAGAGGTTGTTGCCGCTTCAAAGGTTACAAAGGTTCTTCGTCCGCTTCTTGATGACTTTGCCCAGATTGCCGGAACAACCGTAAAATGCGTTGAGTTCAACCCGAACGATACTCTCCGCACCTCAAAGAAGGTTGTCAAGGCACTCGGAAAGCACAGAACCGCCGCTCTCATTAAGGACAACGGCGCAATCTGCTGCGGAATTTCGCCCGACGAAGCGGAAGCGAGCGAAATGGTTACCGCAAAGAACTGCAAAACTTTCGTTGCGGGTCAGATGTTTGACAAAGTTAAGAGCCTCGGAAAGCTTGACTGCGTTCTCATGAACGTGATTTACAGAGTCAAGTATTCAAAGCAGAAATAAAAACATAAGATTAAAAGCCATGAAGTAATGCCCGAATTGGGTGTGCTTCATGGCTTTTTTTATTCGGCCAAGTTTTTCAGTGTTTCTCCGGCAATTCGATAAACCGTCCAATCGCTCATCGGTTCTGCGCCGAGTGAAAGATAAAAGTCGATGCTCGGTTTGTTCCAATCAAGACACCACCATTCGAGCCTTCCGCAACCGCGCTCGACGGCAATTTTTGCAAGCTGTTTAAGAATTGCTTTTCCGAAGCCTTTGCCCCTGTGTTCGGGTTTGACAAAAAGGTCCTCAAGATAGATTCCGGCTCTGCCGAGGAATGTTGAAAAATTATGAAAGAAAAGGGCGAATCCGACTTCTTCTCCGTCCGATACGGCAAAAATAACCTCTGCCTTTTGCTTTTCAAAAATCCATTCTTCAAGCGTTTTTTCGTCGGCAACGACCTCGTCTCTCATCTTTTCATATTCCGCAAGTTCAAGGATAAATTCCAAAATCAGCGGCGTATCTTTCCTTTCGGCGAATCTGAATGATAAATTGTTTTTCATTTTTGTATCGACTCCTTTGAAATTTTTTACAGTCCGTAATGTATCACAAACTTGTTTTCCCTTTGCGCCTTTTTTAAAAGCCCGGTCAGCTTTGAAAGTTCAGGAACTTTTTCGGTAATTTCAATCATGCGGCAAAGCGACTGAGGGGGAATGATAGTGATTCCGCAATAGACAAGTCCCTCGATTTTGATGTCGATTCCGTGGAAAAAGCAGTCCACACGTTCAAAATCATTGAGCAGCGGCTCAATGTAATCGTCGTCAACGGAAATTGTGTGGTACTTTTCCGGCTCGTAGCAGTCAAAGCGTTCTCCGCTTTTTGGGGGAGTATCCATTATTCCGAATTCGTGTTTTGCCATGTGGGTGCTCCTTTCGGTTGACTTCGTTTCTATTATATACCGGATTGTTTTGCCTTTCAATGAAAATTTTTCAAAAATGGCTTGACAAATCTGTCTATATACTATAGACTGTAGTTGTCGATAAGCTATAGACAATCTCTCGAAAAGGAGGAATACCTATGAACGAACTCAAACTCGGCGTTGTTGATTCGCGCTTTGCCGATATCGTTTGGAACAATGCGCCGCTTTCAACCGCAGAACTCGTCAAAAAATGCGGCGAAGAGCTTTCATGGAAAAGGACAACAACATACTCTGTGCTGAAAAAATTCTGCGACAATAAAATTTTCAAGCTTGAAAACAGCCTCGTTTCCGTTCTTGTCACAAAAGAGGAACTTCACTCGCGTCAGAGCGAAAAATTCGTTGAAGAAGTTTTCGGCGGTTCGTTGCCTGCTTTTATCGCCGCATTCACAAACAAAAAGAAGCTCACAAAAGACGAGATTGAAAAAATTCAAAAAATGATTGACACCGCAAAGGAGGAAACGTGATGGAGCATTTTCTCTTTATCCTTGAAGATGTATTTTTGAAAATTTTCAACATGAGCCTGACTGCGGTGTGGATAATTCTTGCTGTCATGGTGCTTCGTCTGATTTTTAAAAAAGCGCCGAAAACGCTTGCCTGTGCGCTGTGGCTTCTTGCGGCGGTGCGGCTTGTGCTTCCGTTTTCGGTTGAAAGCGCGCTGAGCCTTGTTCCGAGCGGCGAGGTTATACACAAAAGCTTTTATGCGGATTCCGGCGCTCCCGTCACAACGGTTCATACCGGCGTTTCGTTTTTGAACAGTTTTATCGGTTCCGCCGAGCCGATAGTAACCGAAGCTAAACCGACCGTTGACGTTATGATAATACTTTCGGTTGTTTGGGCTGTCGGTGTTTTTGCGGTACTGCTTTACGCACTGATAAGTTTTCTCATTCTTGGAAAAAAGGTTGCGGCAAGCGTGAAGTATAAAGACAACATTTACTTTTGTGACGGCATTGAATCTCCGTTCATTTTGGGTGTATTCCGACCGAAAATTTATCTTCCGTCCGCAATCGGCGAAAACGAATTTGAATCGGTCCTTGCCCATGAAAAGGCACATCTTAAACGAAAAGACAATATTATAAAGCCGCTTGCGTTTTTGATTCTTGCCGTGCATTGGTTCAATCCGCTGTGCGTGCTTGCGTACATTCTTCTTTGCCGAGACATTGAACTTGCGTGCGATGAAAAGGTAATAAAAACGCTCCCGTTTGAAGAGAGAAAAGAGTACTCGCAAACTCTCCTTAACCTCAGCGTAAAAAGAAAAACAATCGCCGCCTGTCCACTTGCTTTCGGTGAAGTCGGCGTGAAAGCGAGGATTAAAAACGTGCTGAACTATAAAAAGCCCGCCTTTTGGGTGATTGTTGTTGCTCTCGTTGCCTGCGTGGCGGTCACGGCCTTTTTTGTGACCAACCCGAAAGAAAAAGAGCCGTTTGAAAACGACATAATCAAAGTTGCCGAAACGGAAAGCGAAGAGCCGTCCGTTTCGATGAAAGTGGTTTCTGCCGAGGTAAAACCTGGCGGCCTTGTGATCACCGTGCGCTGGGAAAACAATTCCGACGAGGCAATCAGCTACGGCGAACCGTTTTGGGTGAGCCGCTTTGAAACGCTTGACGGAACTTACACATCGTGGATAGACAGCAAAGACTCAAGAGCTTCTAATGCTATTGCATATATTGTTTCACCGAAAGGAAAAAGCGAACACAGCTATTACATTTCGTCAAGCACAACCGAACCGGGACGCTATAAGCTTGAGACGAACTTTAATTTTGACAGCGAAAACAGCAAAATTTACAAAATATCGGTAACGTTCGACCTCAAAAAAGAGATTGAAATTACCGACGGTTCGGCAACGGTTGTCGGCGGCGCCGGCGAAAATACGCTTTCAGGCGGTTCAAAGCTTTTGAGCTTTTTTGACCTTGAAAAGCTTTCAGATAAAGGAGAAAAGCTTTCGGCAAAAGATTTTAAAGATTTTGCATATTACGAAACAGGTTCGGGACTTTGCATTCGTGTTTATCCGATCAACGATAATCTTGAAGCGTGGCTTGGTTTTACGGACGACCCCGAAAAAAGCGAACCGATTTACTTTACGCTCATGATTTCTCAAAGCGAAAACATTGACATGACAAACAGCGCAGAAATGAAATCATATCTTCGCACCCACACCGACGAACTTTTTGAAAACGTAATTTCCGAAAAGATTATTGAACGAGCGAAGAATGAAAGTGGTGGGAAGGGCGTTTCGTATGTTACCGAAGCATATAAAATTCTGAAATCGACCGAGGACAGCGGGAAGGCAATCGTGTACTTTGCAGAAACCGATATAGGTTTTTCAAATCCGCATTTCGGAGACGAAAATCCGAGCGTTGTTTTTGAAAACGACCGCTTTGGAATTGCAACGTTCAAAGTTGAAAACAAAAAATATACGCTTTCAAAAATTCGGTTCTTGACAAAGAGTGAAGCGGAAGAAGAGTTCCCGCAAGAGCTTTCAAAAAAAGTTCAAAACTTTGATTTTTCAAAGTTCCACGAAAGCTGTGAGGAACGTGCAAAGAATTACTTCGGCAAAACCGTCTGCGTTTATCGCTATGAGGACGGTGAAAACTATTCCGAACTTCGGCTTTTTACCGGTTCAAAGAATTTTGATATTTCCATTCCGGTTTATATGAGCAGTCATATTTCCGGAACGTATGAAGAAAAGAATGGCGAACTTGTCCTCCATACAACGAGCATAGTCGGAAAAGATTACGTTTTCAAAAGGGGAGAAAGTTCATATATCTATGACAAAGAAAAATCCCCGCCGATCAGTATGGTGAGCATGGAAAAAGTTGCGCCGTACGTTCCCGATAAAGCGGAGTTTAAATTTGTGAATGCCGAATAAAAATACGGGGTTACCGCGTTTGTTTATCAAAGAAATTGTATAAACATATAGATATGATTGAATTTTTAAGTCTTTTTTCCAACAGAAAGTACTTTGTTGTAGAGCCAATAATTATAAAAGCTACGGCATTATTGTTCGCTGTTGACTTCCGGAATATCGGTACGACAAAGAATATAATCAATACTCACGTTATAAAAATCGGCGAGTGTAATCAGAGTTTCTGTTGGTGGGATTCTTTCTCCGGTTTCAAATTTTGAAAGAAGCGCTTGTTCAATTCCTGTTTTCATTTGAACTGCAATTTGAGTATATCCTCTGCTTTTTCTTAAAAGTCTAAGATTAGTTTTCATAATATCATCTCCAATGACATTATGTCATAATTAATCCTTGACAAATATGACAAGTTGTCATATAATATTCATACATTCTTTAATCAGAAAAATGGAGGATAATTATGGAAAAACAAGAAAAAATCAAAAACCAAGAAATTCAAAACATTGAAAATCAGTTTCAACCGCTTGAAAGCGAATCGCAATTTATTCAAAACAATGCTGATTTTTCAACTTTGCAACAAGCACCGATTGAAGCGCCAAAAAAGAAGAAAGCCGTCAAAAAAGTCCTTGCGGGAATTATATCTGTGGCTTTAATATCAATTATCATTTTAGCGGTTGTCAGCTTTTTAAATAATAATGAATCTTTTATCTATAAAAGAGCAAACAAAAAGGCTGAAAAAGGGGATTATATTGTTGCAATTGAAAATTATAAAAGAATTTTATCGTATGAAGATGCATATGATAAATACCTTGAAGTAAGTTTTGAATACGGAAAGCAACTTCTTGAAGAAAAAAACTATTCCGAAGCGGCAACACATTTTGAAAACGCTTCGGAAAAAATAAGTGAAGCAAAAACTTATCTTTCCTATTCAAAAGGCATGGAGGCAATGGAGAAGAAAGATTACGATAAGGCATTTGAATTTTTTTATGAACTCGGAGACTTTTTGGATTCCAAAGTCCAAGTTCAGGAGATATGGTATCAAAAAGCCGAAGCGGCGTATAAAAAAGGTGATTACAACTCCGCAAGCGGCTGGTATTCAAATGCCGGAAATAATCATAAGGATATAGAAAAGAAGATTCAAAACAGTAATCTTATGCTGGCAGAAGAAGACTTAAAAGAGGGCAAACTCAGTGACGCATGGAAAGAATTCTCAAAGCTTCCGAAAAATCTTGAATTTAAGGGCATAAAAGTTTCCGATCGTCTTGCATTGCTTAGGAAACACAAAGATATGGTTGATCTTTGTGGCGGATGGATGGGTGAAGGAAAAATGGCTGTCAGACAAACCCATGACAGCACCGGCCTTTGGGATCAATGGGATGCTGATTTTTCATTGGCACCTTTAACTTTCAGATGTATTATCAACAAAGACGGCACCTATACATTTAAAGGAACCGCAACCTATATATATTACACTAACTATTCATCTATTAGTTCGTATTTAAAAGATAAAAGCGATACAATCAGTTTTTCACAAAAAGGAAAAACAATTCCCTCTGTTCTTTATGACGGAAAGTATATTAAGCT
>JAUNFH010000113.1 GCA_030525185.1 Clostridia bacterium | reverse complement strand
CGGACTGAACGGTTTTGTGACGTAATCGTCGGCGCCGGATTCGTATCCCATGAGTTCGTCAAATTCTTCGCTTCTAGCCGTGAGCATAATCACGGGGACGGAAGAAACTTCTCTGACCTTTCGGCAAACTTCCCAGCCGTTGAGGCCGGGCATCATGATGTCGAGAATCATCAAATCGATTGAATTGCTGTTTTGAACGAACAACGAAAAAGCCTCGTCTCCGTCTTCGGCTTCAATCGGTTCATGGCCTTCTCTTTTCAAAAAGTCGCAAACGAGCTTTCGGATTTTTTGCTCATCATCCGCAACGATAATTTTTCCCATTGTTTTCTCCACCACCTGATGCGATAAAAACCGCACACTTATTTATGGTATATTATACAATATTATCCTTGTTTCGTCAAATAAAAAGATAAAAAATTATCAAAACGCAGAAGAATATTCAGGCCCGTTTCAAAAGCTTTTCAAAAAAATCTTCCGTGTTTCTTCCAGAAGGTCGGTTATATCTTCCGAGGTCAAAAAGGCTGTCTGCGTTGCCGCGCGTTATCCGATTGATTCTTTCTTCGCAAAGAAACGACGAACGAAAACCGAGCTCTTTGACTATTCTCAGCGTCTCTTTTGAATAGCTTCCGTAAGGATAAGCGACGGCGGTTGCGGAAACTCCGGAAAGCTTTTTCAAAAGGTTTTGCATTCTCGAAAGATCCTCTTTGAGGAAGTTTTCATAATCAATCGGACTTTCTCCGCTTTTTCTTGAAAGGCCTTTCCTTCCGGAATTGTTCGTGCTGTGCATATCATATGTGTGATTCTGAATTTCAAATTCTTCGCTTTCGGAAAGTTCTCTGATGTCGTCCCAATTGAGATATGCATAGTTAATATTCCGATCGGCATTTTCGGCATAGGTCTCCGTGATGCTTCCGACAACGGAGAGCACCGCTTTCATTTTCCGCTCTTTGAGAAGCGGCCACGCAAGCTCACGAACACTTTCAAATCCGTCATCAAAGGTTATCATGATTATTTTTTCCGGAAGATCCTTTTTTCCGTCAACATATTCGATAAGGTCGCCGACGGTCACGGTTGTGTAGCCGTTGTCTCTGATATAATCGAGGTCACGTTCAAGCTCGTCTTTCAGTATCACATATTTTCCGGCGCGCTTTTTGTTTTCAGTGACATGATGATACATAATCACCGGAAGGTCCTTCCCTTCCGCTCCGGAAACCGGCGTAATCTTTTTTTCGGCCTTGAGCGCAAAAAAGAACGAAACGCAGAGCACCGTGACAATCACTGCAAGAACATGGATTTTTCTTATATGAATTATCATATTTTCATCTCCTTCAACTGATTTATATGCATCGCAAAAAGGAATTAACAATAAGTTTTAAAGGGCATAAGATAATATTGAAAACGCCCTTTGCGAAAGGAGATTTTTCATGAAGAAAATTCTTATCCTCGGCGGAGACAGACGTCAAAAGGAGCTTTTTTCTCTTTTAACAAGCCGTGAACTTGACTGCACGGCCGTTTTTGAAGGCGAACTTTTGAATGCGTCCGACTTCATTCGGGGTTTTGACGTGATAATTCTCCCCGTTCCGTTTTCAAAAGACGGGAAAAATCTTTTCAGCGAAAACACCGCACTTAAAATCAGCCTTTCGGATATTATTTCCGGGCTTGAAAACGAAAAATGCGTCATCGGCGGAAGCTTTTCGGAAAACTTTTTGTCCCTTGCAAAAGAGAAGGACGCAAAAATTTTTGACCTTCTCGGTGAAAGAGACTTTGCGCTTTTCAACGCATATCTTACGGCGCAGGGTGCGATTCGTCTGCTTCTTGAAAACACCGAAGATTATGTTGTTTCAAAGCGTGCGCTCGTGACCGGCTTCGGAAAAGTCGGAAAAGCGACGGCTTATTTTCTTTCGGCGCTCGGCCTTGACGTTTATGTTTTTGCAAGACGAAGCGAAATAAGAACTCACGCCCGCGCCCTCGGCCATAAAACAATCAACGAAACCGAACTTTCGCAAAGCGTTCATCTTTTTGATTTCATTTTCAACACCGTTCCGAAAAGGCTTTTTGAAAAAGAAGACGTTCTTCATATGAAAAATCGGGCGGTATATTTTGAACTTGCAAGCGCTCCCTTCGGCGCGGACGAAGCGGATTTTGAAAAAGGCAAAGCCGCCTTTGTTTTCGGCGGCGGACTTCCGGGAAGATTCTGCTTTTTTGCGGCGGCGAAGGAAATCGAAAAAAGAATTGACCGATATTTTGAAAAACAGGGTGATACTCTTGACTGAACCGACTTTCGGCTATGCATTCACAGGCTCTTTCTGCACCTTTGAAAAGTCAATAGCCGTTCTTGAAGAACTTTCAAAAAGAAAAATCAACATAATTCCGATTATGTCATTCAACGCCTTTTCGCTCGACACACGCTTCGGAAAAGCTAAAGATTTTTGCGAGCGAATTGAAAGAATCACGGGTAACAAAATCGTTTCAACGATTGAAAAGGCCGAACCGATTGGACCGAAAAAATTGCTTGACCTTCTGATTATTTCTCCCTGCACGGGAAACACGCTTTCAAAACTTTCAAATTCAATTGCCGACACCCCGGTAACCCTCGCCGCAAAATCTCACCTGAGAAACGGCCGTCCGGTACTCCTCGGCGTTTCTTCAAACGATTCTCTTGCAGCCGCCGCGCGGAACATCGGACTTCTCATGGCAAGAAAGCACATATATTTCATTCCGATGCGCCAGGACGACCCGAACGGAAAACCTTTTTCAATCGTTTGCGAATTTGAAAAAACCTACGAAGCGGCACTTTCTGCACTCAGGGAAGAACAACTTCAGCCACTTTTCGTCTGATTAAAAGGCAGAAAAAAACAGCGTTGCCGTTTGGCAACGCTGCGATAGTTTCAGTTAAAAATTAACCAAAGATGTTCTTGAAGAGAGCTTCAACGGTTGCGATACCCGCTTCAACGTCTCCGGTAAGAAGACCATAGATTGTTCCAAAAACCTTTGCAAGGATTCCGACAACCTTTGTGAGAGTCGGAACGTCAACTTCCTTCGGGCTGAAAGCAGCCATGAGCTGAATTTCTGTTCCGCCTGTGCCTGCGGGAATGTTGAATACGGAGTTTGCGGCAAATGTCTGGCCGACAAGTTCCTTATTCTGGCAACGGGTGCAGCGCCAACCGTCGAACTGATATGTATCAGCGCCCGGAGTAACTGCCGGAAGAATTACGAAACCTTCGCCTGCAACCTGAAGAGTTGAGTTGGTCGGAACCATTGAGTATGAACCGGAAATGTCCTTACCGTTAACGGTCTTGAATGTTGCGAGAGTTTCGTCATAAACAACATAGTCGCCCTTAAGAGTTCCGCTGTTGAGAAGAAGAGTAACGACAGCCTGATCATCGTTGCAGACTCCGTTCTTCCACCAATCGTGGTACGGTGTAACGGGAGTTACTGTGGGAACGGTTGTGCTTGTGTCAGTATCAGCAGCAAAGGAACCAACTGAAACTGCTGCGAACATCATAAGAATTGCCAAAAATACAGATAATACTTTTTTCATGTGGATTTCCTCCTTGTAAATATTTGATTATCTTGCCTAAATTATATCATCAGTTATGACAAATTTCAAGTGATTTTTGAAATCTTTATTGATTTTTTATTAACTTTTCATTTTTTTTGATAAATCATAAACACTATTAAAGAAAGTGTTTGTTTTCGCACCTTTCATCGTTAAGAATTGACTGAAAAAAGGAAAAAATTATCATAAAAATCAGTACAAATTAAAAATTTTCTTTTCTGACTTCAAGCGAAATAAGCGGTTCGCTTATGCTGAAGCGATAAATTTTTTCGTAATTCATTCCGGCCGCAACAGTTGCCGTAAGTGCGTTTGAGTTATAGACAACGCTCCAGAGAGTCGTAACGTACCACGGATATTTCTCATGTTTATAATTGAGATGAACTTCATCAAGAAGCTCCATTGCCTCCAGCTCATTGAGATTTCCACCGCTTTTTGAAAGCTTTTCTTCAATCTTCTCTGCCCTGTCATAGCCGAAGCCCTTTGAATTGTCTCCGTCCTCGGAAAGGAAAAAGTTTTCAAGGTGCTGAACCGGTCGGATGCCGTCCTTTTTCTCCGGTCGGAAAAGGCGCATTTCACCGTTGACATATTCAACGATTACCGAATCACCGCTTGCATCGGTAATTTGATAATGGTAACAACAGAAAAAAGCGTCGTGCATATCATATGATTGCAAGAATTCGACAGCCTCATTAATTGTTGAACACTTATCAAGAACACCTCTGATTGCAACCGTTGTTGAAATCGGTTTTTTTCCGGTGTTTTGGTGCGTTGCCTTTGTTTTAAGCTCAAGAATTGCGATTGAAAGTCCCTTCTCGTTCACGCCGTCCATGCACGCAAGAAGCGTTTGAAGGCGGTTGAAAGTTTTCACCGGCTTATTAAAATCGCCGTAAAGCATAAAGTTACAATCTGCAACGCCAACACTCGCATATCCTTTTTCAGGGTGCGTCCAAACGACCATACACGGAGCTTTTTTATAATCAAAGTTTCTTGCAAGAATGTGTTCGCCCTTTTCATTAAAAGCATTAAAGGTTGAACAGGCAAAGCCGCCCTTTCCTGTTTTGAAAAGATTAATACCGAAGGTTGTCTTTCCTGCAACAAACGAAAGCATTTGGGGAACATTTGAAACCCCTTTTGCAAGAAGCTCGTCCAACGCATAATCGAGAGTATAATCCATCATGTAAATATTCTCGTCAAGTCTCCGAACCATTTTCATCGCCTGAAACTGATTTTCATAAAAATTTTTTGCCGCAACTGCTCCGAGAGCGGTTACGCCGAGAGCAGCAGCTTTTTTAATAACACTCATTTTTCTTTCTCCAAACACGATTATTGACTATGAAATACAGTATAAAGATTCCAAAACCGATTGTCAAGAAAACCCGGAAAAATTTTTGCGATTCATCGGAAAAGCCCAAAAACGATCTTGCGATTTAGGGGATAATATTTTTCGCCGGTACTTAACGCAAAAAACCGCCGACCAAAAGGTCAGCGGTTTTAATAATTACTGAAAGATAATTATTTAAGAGTAGCCTTTGCGCCTGCTTCTTCGAGCTTAGCCTTAGCAGCTTCAGCGTCGTCCTTGCTCATAGCTTCCTTAATTACCTTCGGAGCGCCGTCAACGGCTTCCTTAGCTTCCTTAAGGCCAAGACCGGTGAGTTCACGAACAGCCTTGATGACAGCAATCTTGTTTGCGCCAACTTCGGTAAGTTCAAGGTCAAACTCAGTCTTTTCTTCAGCAGCGGCAGCAGCTTCAACCGGGCCTGCAGCAACAACGGCAGCAGCAGCCGAAACGCCGAATTCGTCTTCAACAGCGTGAACGAGCTCTGAGAGTTCAAGAACAGTCAAAGTCTTCAAAGTATCAATAATAGCAGTAATTTTTTCTGACATGGTAATTATACCTCCAATTTGTTAATGTTAAGAAAAATCGTCTCACGCTTCTGCGGGAGCTTCGGCAGCTTCCTCAGCGGGAGCAGCTTCGCCGTCCTTGTCAACAATAGCCTGAACAGCACGGGCGAATGCGGAGATCGGAGCCTGGAAGGCACCGAGTACCTGAGCAAGAAGGACATCACGCGGCGGGAGTTTTGCAAGACCCGTAATTTTTGCAACGTCGATAACTTCTTTGTCAATGAAGCCGTTTTTGACTTCAAATCCGTTGTGTGTGTCTGCAAACTTGCAAAGGATGCGAGCAGCAGCAACGTAATCATCTGCACTTGTAGCGATAGCAGTTGTTCCTTCAAGAACAGATTCAAGACCATTGAGTTCGGTTTCACCGATTGCAAGGCGAAGAAGGGTGTTTTTAACAACCGTGTATTCAACGCCTGCCTCACGAAGCTCCTTACGAAGAGCGGTGTCGTCGGTAACGGTAATGCCCTTGTAATCAACGATTACGCCGGCGCATGCTGCGTTAAGACGGGCAACAAGATTTTCAACGATCTGCTTTTTCTGTTCCAAAACTTTTGCGCTTGGCAAGATGAATTCACCTCCTGAAAAAATTTGGTTTCAGCCGTACCCTTTTAGGTGATAATATAAAAAGCGCCTTTCCGTCGAAAAGCCGAGAAAAGGCGCAACATAAAAATCAAAAAAATTGAATTTATGCTGAAATTACCTCGGCAGGCGGCAACAAACGTTACCTTTAAGAAATCACCTGCTGTCTTAGGGGGACAGCTTAAATATTATACCGCACAAATTGCTTTGTGTCAAGTATTATTTTTATTGACCGCCGAAATAATTTCGATGATCATTCAAAGGGCTTAAATCAGCCCTGAACGGCAGCGGAACCAACCTTGTTCGGGTTGATGCGGATGCCGGGGCCCATTGTTGCGGTAACAACGCATGAGCGGATATACTGACCCTTTGCCGAAGCGGGCTTTGCCTTGATGATTGCGTCAAGGAGAGTTGTGAAGTTTTCTTCAAGCTTTTCCTTGCCGAAGGAAGCCTTTCCGATCGGGCAGTGAATGATGTTGGTTTTGTCAAGACGATATTCGATCTTACCGGCCTTAGCTTCGGTAACAGCCTGAGCTACGTTCGGAGTAACGGTACCTGCCTTGGGAGAAGGCATGAGTCCGCGAGGTCCGAGAATTTTACCGAGACGGCCGACGAGTCCCATCATGTTGGGAGCTGCGATCGCAACGTCAAAGTCCATCCAGCCTTCGCCCTGAATCTTTGCAACAAGATCTTCTGCACCGACAACTTCTGCGCCTGCAGCTTCAGCTGCTTTTGCGTCGTCGCCCTTTGCGAAAACAGCAACGCGAACCTTTTTGCCCGTTCCGTTCGGAAGAACAACGGCGCCGCGAACCTGCTGATCGGCGTGACGTGAGTCAACACCGAGGCGGATATGAGCTTCGATTGTTTCGTCAAATTTTGCGGTTGCGGTCTTTACTGTGAGTTCGAGAGCTTCCGCAGGATCATAAAGTGATGCTCTGTCAAAAAGCTTTGCGCTTTCGACATACTTTTTTCCATGTTTCATAATTTCATCCTCCTATAGAGTGGTTAATCGGATTTTTCCTCCCACCCGGAAGCATTTAGTCAGCGACTACAATGCCCATGCTGCGAGC
>JAUNFH010000005.1 GCA_030525185.1 Clostridia bacterium | reverse complement strand
GTCATGTTCTTTGATGCCGTATACGATACAGTTTTCCTTTTCAAGCGCGGAAACAAGTTTGGTAACCTGAAAATCGGCGTATATGTCGGCTTTTGAATTGTCAATGATTTTGTATTCAAAACCTTTTGAATCGAGAACATACGAAAGCGTTTTAATGTTGCTGACTTCAACGCGGACGCATTTTCCGCACCGCATTTCAAGTTCTTCGGCGCTCATTTCTTTGATAATACTGCCTTTGTCAATAAAACCGTAATGAGTTGCAACCTTTGAAAGTTCGTCAAGAATATGACTTGAGACAAGAACGGTCACTTGCTTTTCGCGGTTGAGTTTTAAGATAAGTTCGCGCATTTCGATGATGCCCTGCGGATCAAGTCCGTTCATCGGTTCATCAAGAACAAGAAAATCCGGATCACCGCAAAGCGCAATTGCAATTGCGAGCCTTTGACGCATACCGAGCGAAAAATGTCCGGCTTTCTTTTTACCCGAATCAGACAGACCGACAAGAGCAAGAAGCTCTTCTATTCCGTCGAATGACGGAAGGCCGAGCACTCTGTACTGCTGTTTAAGGTTTTCTTTTGCCGTCATATCGCGATAGATTGCCGGCGTTTCAACAAGCGCTCCGATTCTTCGGCGGGCTTTATAAATCTCTTTTGTTCCGCTTTGCGCACCGTAAAGTTTAAAGCTTCCGTCGGTCGGCTCCTGCAAACCGCAGATGAGTCGTATAAGCGTTGTTTTTCCGGCGCCGTTTCTTCCGACAAAGCCATAGATTGAGCCTTTCGGAACATGCATCGAAAGTCCGTTCAATGCGGTGAATTTTCGATAGCGTTTTGTCAGCGCATCTGTTTCAAGCACATATTCCATGTAACAAATACCTCCTTTTGCCTGATGAACACAGTTTACAGGGCAAAAGTTAAGAAAGCGGTTAAGAAAAGGGTAAAGAAACAGTTAAGATCATCACCCGATTTTGAAACCGATTCCCCAAATGCTTTCGATATAGTCTTTTCCGCTTTGCTCGCGAAGCTTTTTTCTGAGATTGCTCACATGAACTTTCAGCGAGGATTCAACGCAGTCGGGCGTTTCAAAGCTGAGCTTGTCAAGAAGAACCGACTTTGCAACAACGCTGCCTTTGTTTTGAAGCAAAATTTTAAGTATTGAAAACTCCGTTCTTGTCAGCCTGACCTCTTTTCCCGAAACACAGACTCGGTGCGAATTTTCGTCAAGCGTGATTTCCTCAAATGTCATCAAAGGCGAAGAAGAAAGCCTTTCTGCGTTTTTCAGTTGAAGTTTTATTCGTGCAACAAGCTCCCGGATATCGAACGGCTTTGTAACATAATCCGCCGCGCCGCCCAAAAGAAGATTGACTTTGTTTTCAATGTCAATCTTTGCGCTTACGACAATTACGGGAATGCCTCGGATTTTTTTAAGAACATCTTCGCCGCAGATGCCGGGAAGCATAAGGTCAAGCAAAATAAGGTCAGGCTTTTTCCGTTCAAGAACGAGCAGAGCTTCGCTGCCCGAAAAGGCACGCATAACACAAAAGCCCTCTTTTTCAAGCACTTCAAAAAGCATATTGTTTATATTTTCGTCGTCGTCAACAATCAGTATCGTTTTCATTTTTCCTCCGAAAGGGTAAAGTAATATGCTTGCATTATAACTCTCAACCTTATTCAAGTCAATGATCAGTTTCGGCATCGTAATTAAGAATAATCATAACAAAACCGAAAATACTGCTTTTGGTGTACGCCGAAAGTTTCAACTCTGTCGAAAAAGGCTCGTAAAATTTATACGCACGATATAATGAAAACAGTGTTGAAAAGGCTGAAAGGAAAGTAAACCGCAGAAGACATAAGTATCGGCGAAACGGACAGACCCTGAACAGACGCCGCAGAGAAAAAAAGTATTGTTCAGTTTTTACAAACTCTTTAGAAGTTTTTGATAAAAAGAGGATTATTTGACAAAATTCGGAAAATGGTCTTGACAGCAGTGAAGCATTGTGATAAGCTTCAATCATAGACTTGGAAGAAAATTTCGAGTGAATTAATAACAGAATATTTCAATTAAAGATAGAGGTGCATCGTCTCATCAGTATTTCCGGCGTCAAAGCCGATTGTGCAGAATCGGGTCGGAAAGAAAGGGAGCGTTGCCGAAAGGAGCCGAGGCGAAGGCTTTCTTGGGCGCACGGAATAAGATCCATGCGACTGTCGCAAATTGCGGAGTGCTATTATAATTGTTGCAAGGCGGTTTTTCCGTTTTGTTCAGTGCGATTTTAATGGCCGAAGTTTTCGGCCATTTTTTTATTCCCGGCTTTTCCGAAAAACTTGCACATTTTGATTGAACAATTCTGAATTTTCAGGAGGCATACTTTATGAAGACCAAGACAATTTTTAAGGGTGTTGCAACCGCTCTTGTCACACCGCTCAACGAAAACGGAATCGACTATGAAAATTTTGAACGCCTTCTCAAATGGCAGGTTGACGAAGGAATCAATGCGCTCGTTATTTGCGGAACTTCCGGCGAAGGTTCAACTCTTTCGGACGAGGAACATAAAGCCGCGCTCAAGTTTGCTTATGACGTTGTCGGAGGAAAAGTTCCGATGATTGCCGGAACGGGCTCAAACGACACCGCTTACGCAATTGAGCTGACAAAATATGCATGCGAAATCGGCTATGACGCAATGCTCGTCGTAACGCCGTATTACAACAAGGCTACTCAGAACGGTCTTGTAAAAATGTTTGAAACGATTGCCGACGCTTCAACAAAACCGGTAATTCTTTATAACGTTCCTTCAAGAACCGGCGTAAACATCGAACCGGCAACTTATGCAAAGCTTGCCGAGCATCCGATGATTGCCGGAATCAAGGAGGCGAACGGAAACATTTCAAAAATTGTTGAAACGAAGGCTCTTGTCGGTGACAAGCTTGACATTTGGTCGGGCAACGACGACGAAATCGTTCCGATTCTTGCCTGCGGCGGAAGCGGTGTAATTTCCGTTCTTTCAAACGTTCTTCCGAAAAAGACCGTTGAACTTTGCAACCGTTTCTTTGAGGGCGACGTTGAAGGAAGTATGGCTCTTCAGTGCGAGATGATGAACCTCATCAAGGCTCTTTTCTGTGAGGTTAACCCGATTCCCGCAAAGGCCGCCGTTGCCGCAATGGGCTTTTGCGAAAACTATGTCCGTCTTCCGCTGACCGTTATGGAGGAAGAACACGAAAAGGTTCTTCTTCAGTGTATGCGCGAACAGGGACTTGACGTTTGAACCGGGGTGAGATGAATGAAAATTATCGTTAACGGTGCCGGGGGAAGAATGGGAAACGTTCTTTGCGCCCTCATTGAAAAAAGCGACGGAAAAGAGATTGCCGCAAAAGTCAGCGCGGAATTTGAATCGGACCCGACTTCCCTCGTTTTCAAAAGCATTGACGAATTCGACGGGGAAGCGGACATGATCATCGACTTTTCCCATCACAGTGCAACAAACAAAATTTGCGATTATGCGGTGAAACGCTCGCTCCCGATTATCATTTCGACAACGGGTCAGACCGAAGAAGAACTTTTGAAAATTGAGGAAACGTCGAAATCCGTTCCCGTGTTCAAAAGCGGAAATATGTCGCTCGGTGTTGCACTCATCGGCTGTCTTGCAAAAATTGCGGCGAAAGCTTTTCCCGAAGCCGACGTTGAAATCATTGAAAAGCACCACAACAGAAAGCTTGACGTTCCGAGCGGAACGGCGCTCCTTCTTGCCGATCAGATCAAAAGCGTGAGACCCGAAAGCACATATAACATCGGCCGCCACGAAAACGGAAAAAGAACAAAAGAGGAAATCGGAATCCATTCCGTGAGAATGGGAAACGAAGTCGGAACACACGAAATTATTTTTGCAACCGATTCCCAGGTGATAACGATTACCCATAAGGCCGAAAACCGCGACCTTTTTGCCGAAGGTGCCCTCGGTGCGGCTGATTTTCTCATCGGAAAAGGCGCAGGATATTACAATATGGACGACATGAATTGGTGAAACCGATTCAAGGAAAGGAAAACCAATGGACGCATACGAAATCATTAATTATATTTCAACCTCAAAAAAGAAAACGCCTGTAAAACTTTATGTGAAGGAAAAGGAGAGCATTGATTACGGTTCTTCAAAAGTTTTCGGTGCGGGAGACAAAATCGTTTTCGGCGACTGGGAAGAGCTTCGGGAGATTATCGAAAAAAACAGCGATAAAATCGAAGACATCGTGATTGAAAACGACAGAAGAAACAGCGGCGTTCCGATGCTTGAAATCAAAGATATCCCCGCAAGAATCGAACCGGGCGCAATCATCAGAGAAAAAGTTTCAATCGGAAAGAACGCCGTAATCATGATGGGCGCGGTAATTAACATCGGTGCGGTCATCGGCGAAGAAACGATGATTGACATGGGTGCGGTTCTCGGCGGAAGGGCAACCGTCGGCGCACGTTGCCACATCGGTGCAGGCGCAGTCCTTGCCGGTGTAATCGAACCGGCGAGCGCAACTCCGGTAATCATTGAAGACGGTGTTCTCGTCGGCGCAAACGCGGTTGTCGTTGAGGGCGTTCACGTCGGAAAAAATGCGGTTGTTGCCGCCGGTGCGGTCGTTCTTGAGGACGTTCCGGAAAACGCCGTTGTTGCCGGAATGCCCGCAAGAATCATCAAGATGAAGGATGAAAAAACCGACTCAAAAACCGCAATCCTCGACGCACTGAGAAATATCTGAAAATCGGAGTGAATTTTATGCACGACTATACTCTTCCGTTTGACAAAGAGACAATTGAAAAAATCAAAAAGACATATCCGACCCCGTTTTATCTCTATGACGAAGAAGGAATAAGAAACTGCGTCAGGAAAATTCAAACCGCTTTTTCTTGGAACAAAGGATATAAAGAATATTTCGCCGTCAAAGCGACTCCGAACCCGGCGATTCTTCGCATTCTTTCGTCCCTCGGCTGCGGATTTGACTGCGCTTCTTCGGCGGAACTCACAATGGCTCAAAAGCTCGGAGTTACCGGACGGAACATCATGTTCAGCTCGAACGATACACCGGCCGAGGATTACCGCTTCGCAAGAAAACTCGGTGCGATCGTGAATCTTGACGATTGCAGCCACATTGATTTTCTTTCGGAAAACGGAGGAATTGACGAAACGGTCTGCATGAGATATAACCCGGGAACAAACTTCATTGTTCAAAACGACATCATGGGTCGGCTCAAAGAGTCAAAGTTCGGAATGACAAAAGAGCAGCTCATCGAAAGCGTAAGAAGGCTTTCCTCGCTCGGCGCAAAAAAGTTCGGCGTTCACGCAATGCTCGCTTCCTGCGCCCTCAATGAGGATTATTATCCGACCCTTGCAAGGGAGGTTTTTTCGCTTGCGCTTGAAATTAGGGAAAAAACCGGAGTCACGCTCTCCTTCGTCAATCTCTCCGGCGGAATCGGAATTCCGTACAGACCGGAGGAAACGGCGGTTGACATTCTTAAAATCGGTGAAAACGTCAGACTCGTTTACGAAGAACTTCTTTCCAAAAACGGAATCGAACTTTCGCTTTTCACCGAGATGGGCAGGTTTGTGACCGGACCTTACGGATATCTTGTCACAACCGTTCTTCATGAAAAGGAAACATATAAAAATTATCTCGGCGTTGACGCAACGGCGTGCAATCTTATGCGCCCGGCGATTTACGGCGCATATCACCACATAACACTGCTTGGAAAAGAGAATAAAACGCCAGATACGCTTTATGATGTTACGGGTTCGCTTTGCGAAAACAGCGATAAGTTTGCCGTTGACCGTATGCTTCCGAAGGCCGAAATCGGCGACATTGCCGTCATTCACGACGCAGGCGCTCACGGATATTCAATGGGATATAACTACAACGGAAAGCTCAAATGCGCCGAACTGCTTTTGAAAAAGGACAAATCCGTTTCGCTCATCAGGCGGGCGGAAACAATCAAGGATTATTTTGCAACGCTCGACATTTATCCCGAATTTTGCGACTGAGAGGAAAAGCAATGGAAGAGTTTTTGAACAACGCGCTTTTTTCGCTTAAGCGCAGCGCAATAAGAGTGTATAATCAAAAGGCAAGGCAGACTCCGGGTTGCATCTCATTGACGCTCGGCGAACCGGATTTTGAAACTCCGCTCTCGGTAAAAGAAGAAGCAAAAGCTTCACTTGACAGGGGAGACACTCATTACATTGCAAACAACGGAAGCGCGCTTCTCCTTGAAAAAATCAGTGAGTTTGAAAAGGAGAAAAACGGTCTTGATTATAAAGCGGATGAAATTATTGTGACGGTCGGCGCAACGGAAGGGCTTTTCACGGCACTTTTCGGAGTGATTAATCCGGGCGACGAGGTTCTTGTTCCCGTTCCGGCGTTCGGCCTTTATGAGTCGATCATAACAATGTGCCGGGGAAAATTCGTTCCGCTCGACACTTCAAAAAACAGCTTTGAAATCAGCCGGGAAATGATCGAAGGCGCAATCACCGAAAAAACGAAGGCGATTATTCTTAACTCTCCGACGAATCCGACCGGTTGCGTCTTGAGCAGGGAGAGCCTTGAAAATATCCGTAACGCCGTGAAAGACAGAAACATTTTCGTAATCTGCGACGACGTTTACAGAAGTCTGATTTATACGGACAACTATGAAAGTTTTTCCTCTTTCAAAGATTTGAAAGAGAAAATCATCGTCATCCAAAGCTTTTCAAAGCCCTATGCAATGACCGGTTGGAGAATGGGTTATCTTATGGCGGACGCCGAAATTAAAAAGCACCTTGAACTTGTTCATCAGTTTACGGTTGTTTCAACGGTTTCGTTTTCCCAGTCTGCTTGCATTAAGGCGCTTGAAACCGATGTTTCGCCGATGGTTGAAGAATATAACAAAAGAAGACTTTTCGTCCTCAAAAGGCTTTCTGAAATCGAACTTGAAACGACCGAACCTCTCGGCGGCTTTTATGCGTTTCCGTCGATTGAAAAGTTCGGCCTTTCATCGGCCGAATTTTGCACACGGATGATTGAAGAAGCAGGTCTTGCCGCCGTTCCGGGGTCATGCTTCGGAAGTGACGGCCACATAAGACTCAGCTATTGTTGCGGCGAGGACAAGCTCAAAGAGGGAATGAACCGCCTTGAAAAATTCTGCAAATCGCTTTAACGGAGAGTTTTATGACTGACGAACTGATTTTGAAATATTCCGAAGAGGTTTTTGAAGAAGCAAAAGCAATCAGACGAAAGCTCCATGAAAACCCCGAACTCGGAAACAAAGAATTTGAAACAACAAAACTGATAAAAGCGTTTCTTCTTGAAAAGAACATTGCTGTTTTTGAACCGCTTGAAACCGGCGCCGTCGGATTGATTGACGTCGGGAAAGAGGAAGCGGTTGCTTTCCGCGCGGACATTGACGCTCTTCCCGTTCACGAAAAAACCGGGCTTTCTTATGCGTCAAAAAACGACGGTGTGATGCACGCTTGTGGACACGATATTCATACCGCATCGCTTCTTGCGGCGGCAAAGGTGACGAGTGAACACAGAAGTGAACTTCAAAAAAACGTTGTTTTCATTTTTCAGCCGGACGAAGAAGGAAACGGCGGCGCAAAAAGAATCACCGACAGTGGTATTTTTGAAAAATTCAACATCAAAAAAGTTTTCGGAATTCATGTAAGACCCGAACTTTCATCAAAAACGGTCGGCGTGAAATTCAAAAAGAGTTATGCCGCATCGGACGTTTTTGAAGTTACCGTTCAGGGAAAAGGTTCTCACGGTGCAGAACCGCAAAACGGAAAAAACGCTCTCGCCGCCGCAAGTCATATAGTGACGGCGCTTGAGGGGATTGTTCCGAGAAATGTTTCTCCGACCGAGGGAGCGGTTTTGAGCGTTTGCACTTTCCAAAGCGGAAGCGCAGTGAACGTTATTCCCGAAACGGCGAAAATCGGCGGAATAATCCGAACGCTCGGTTTTGAAACGAGAAAAAAAGTCAAAGACATCTTTTTTGACACGGTGAAATATACGGCAAAAGCGTTTGACTGCATTGCCGAAATCAAAATCAGAGAAAGCTATCCCGGCGTTGTCAACAGCGACGCGGAAACCGAACTTGTGAAAAACGCCGCCGAAGAGCTTTTTTCAAAAAAGAACGTTTGCGTTCTTTCGGAGCCGACGATGACAACCGAGGATTTCGGTTATTATCTTATGAAAGCTCCGGGCTGTTTTTATCATATCGGCGCTTCTTGCGATGCACCGCTTCATTCGCCGTTTTTTGCTTCCGACGAAGAAGCTCTCAAAACGGCAATCGCAATGCACATAAAGCTTGCGTTTGAAAGCTGAAAATTAAAAGCAATAACAGATCAAAGAATAAAAATCAAAATATAAGAGCTGCAATTCACGGATAACGTCAAAAGACGGCATACTGTGGATTGCAGCTTTTCTTTTAAACTTTCTTAGGAAAAAACGGAACAGACGGAAAATAAAATTGCTCATATGGCATTGACAACGGAGAAAAATTCGGATATACTAAAGCTGACAATTTCTAAAAATGAAAATTTTGTCAATTTGGGAGGATTTTTATGAAAAGAAAAACAATCAAAAAATCGCTTGTGCTGTTTTTGTCGCTGCTGATGATTATTTCGGCCGCTTTTGCAATTTCGGCGCATAACACGCAAAATCAAAAAAACGTTGCCGAAGACGAATCGGTAATATTCAAAGGCTTTGCAAACAAAGAAAAAACGGCGGAATATGTTCTTCGTTCTGACGGAACGCTTGAAGTTTTCGGAACCGGGTCGGCTTATGTTTACGAAATATACGAGGACGACGGAAACGGAAGAACTTATTTCAACGACAAAGTCAAAAAAATTATTGTTGATGAAGGAATCACAGAACTTTCAGACGGCGCATTCAGAACCATGGGACGCGTCACCGAAATCAGTCTTCCGGAAAGTCTTGAAAAAATCGGGGTTGAAATTTTTATGCGTGCAACGCTGAAAGAATTTTATATTCCCGCGTCGCTCAAAGAGGTAGACGAAAACACCTTCGAAGATTTGATTATCGGAAAGTTCAGAGTATCTCCGGAAAACAAAGACTTTTGCCTTGATGAAAACGGAGTTTTGTTCAGCGCCGACAAAACCATTCTTTATGCCGCGCCGAGCGAAATGAAAGCCGAAAGTTACACAATTCCGGAAGGTACCGTCGAATTGAGAACGCAGGCGCTTTATAACTGCAAAAACCTTAAAAGGGTTACCGTTCCCGACAGTCTTTACATAATCGGAACGGCTGCTTTCGGCGATGATGTACTCGAATCCGCAGAGGAAGATAACGAAATTTATTATATCGGAAATATTGCCGTCGGAATGACAGATGATATGGCGGAAAACTCCGAAAAAATCAGCTTCAGAGAGGGAACGGTTGCAATTTATCCGTTTGCGTTCTGTTGCGGGAATTTTTCGGAATTTGATTTTCCGAAGTCGCTCAAATCAATCTGTAACGGAGCGTTTTGTGGGTCTGAAATTTTTGATTTCAATTTCCCGCCGAACTTGGAATACATAGGAACCGATGCTTTTGACAATAGGGATTGCTTTGTTTTTCCTGCATCCGTAAAAAAAATCGGGCCGTTTTTTGTTAAAAAGCTTGCCATACTCAATCCGGAGTTTAAGTTTGATTACGAATATTCATTTTATCGTATGGAGCTCATAGTCGGTTATTCCGGTTCGACGGCGGAAAAATTTGCAAAGGAAAATTCGATTTATTTTGCATCGATTGACGAAGGTCATGAGCATGTGTATTTTGAAGAAGTTATTACTCCCGCAACCTGCACCGAAAACGGAAAAAGTCTCAAATTCTGTCCATGCGGAAAAACAGGAATGATTACCGTTTATCCGGTCGCAAAAGGTCATAATTGGAATTGGAATCCGGAAGAAGATGAGGACGGAATTGAGTATTGGTTCTGCAGTGATTGCGATGAAATAACTTACGAGAATCCCTTTGGTTATCATTATGTCGATTGCGACTGCATTTGTCACAATGACGGTTTCTCAAAAATAGTTTATAAATTCCTTCGTTTCTTCTGGAAACTTTTCAGAATCAATGAAGTTTGCCTCTGCGGTGAATTACACTATTAATTGATATTTTGGAGGAAAAACGATGAAGAAATTAAAATCGGCCGTTGCATTGTTCCTTGTTGCGTTGCTCTTTTTGTCTGTCTTTTCCGTCGGCACGTTTGCCGAAAATGAAAACGCATATCCCGAAAGCGAGCATTATTACAAGGACAATTATTATAACGAATGGACATACATTTATCCAAAGAAAGCGGATTTTTTGTTCGTAACCTTTTCTGAAAAAACGAAAACCGAACGGGGCGGAGATTTTGACGATTGCCTTTATTTTGACGGTGAAAGCGTGACCGTTGAAGACGTTATGGACAAATGGAACGAACACTTAAAAATCGGCGATTACATTTCGGTTTTCACCTCTGACGGAGAGCTTTTCGGTGTTTATCAGGGAGATGAACTTTCCGGCGAAACTCTTTGTATCCCCGGAAATTCGTTCACGATTACTTTGACAACAGACTCATCAATCAGAGCCTACGGCTTTAAAATCGACTCGGTTTCAAACGAAGCTCCCGAAGGAATGAGCACCGTTGTTTATGACTTCGGAAACGGAGTGAAAGACGTTGCTTTCATTACCGAAAGAGACGTTGAAGTAAACGGCGGAATCGTGCTTTGCGGCGGATTTTACGGCTGTATTTCAAACGGTGCGGCAACAATCGGCTTTGAAGACGAAGACGGAAACGTTTATTATTACGACGCTTCTTCGGTAAGAAACATCGTGGTTCCGGCTGAAACCGGAGCCGACGGAAAACTTGAATCAATCTATAGATTCAAAGCCGTCAAAACTCCCGTAACTCTTGAAAAGAGCGATGTTTACAGCTTTACGAACAGTTATGATTATTTCGATCTCGACGAAAAGGGTCGTTATTGCATGAAAAAGGAAGATTATTTTCGCCTTGTTGCAAGCGCGTGCAAAATTCACGGCGTCGGACCGTATGCTTTGCCTGCGGCGGTGCTTACGTCCGTCCTTATCTGCTATCCCGCGTTTCCGTGGAACGGTTCGTGCATCGGTTTTACAACAACCGTCTGCCTTCAGAAAAAGGGGATTTTTGACGTTGTGAAAACTCAGGAGGGCGCAACCTGCGTGAATGACCTCAAACCGACGAGCGACCTTATCAGTCTTCTGAATTATTATAACGGTCAGGCTTCGCTGATGACGGTCACAAAGAATCAGTCGAATAAAAAAACGCCGAAAGAATTTTCAAGACAGCTCAAAAAAATGTTTGAAAGCGCCGAAAGCGGAAATCTTGTTCTTCTCGAGTATATTATCGGTGACTGTGACGATTATCACGGATTGGCAATTTCCGGTGCATACACCGATGAATACGGTCGTCATGTCCTTCTTTGCTATGACGACAACGATGAAAGATACGGAAATTACGCAATCGCTTCCGTTTGTTTGATTGAACCGGACTTTTCCGCAATTTATACGGACGAATACGGTGAACTTGAAACAATCTTCTGGACGGATGAGTTTGAATCTTACAGATCGATTGATTATAACGGTGAAAACAACAGCATCAAGCATTACTGGAAAGAATATTTCACCCGCATTTTAAAGCTCCTGAAAGAATGGTTTGAACTTTTCGTCGGTTTGTTCAAATAACATAAAAATTGCGGCAATCGGTAAAAGCACCGATTGCCGCAGTTTTTTATACATTTTTTTCAGTCAACGTTTTCGCTTGCACGCATTGCAAGAATCGTTTTTTCAAAAAGCTCTTCAAGCGGCCAGCCGAGCATTTCCGCTCCGTTTCTGATTACGTCTCTTGAACAGCCGGCGGCGAATTTTTTGTCCTTGAATTTTTTCTTGACCGAGGAAACCTCAAGGTCCGAAACGCTTTTCGACGGGCGCATAACCGCAACCGCGCCGATAAGACCGGTGAGTTCGTCGGTTGCATAAAGAACTTTTTCCATCTCGTGTTCGGGCTTGATGTTAACGCAAATTCCGTAACCGTGGCTTGCGGTCGCACGGATAAGACGTTCGTCAAGTCCTTTTTCGCGCATGATTTCCTGCTCTTTTATGCAGTGTTCTTCGGGATACATCTCAAAATCGAGGTCGTGCAAAATTCCGACTGTTTCCCAAAAATCGGCTTCGTCGCCGTAACCGAGCTCGTTTGCGAACCAGCGCATAACGTCTCCGACAATTCTTCCGTGTTTGAGATGGAATTCTCCTTTGTTATATTCTTCAAGAAGGCTCAAAGCTTCTTCCTTTGTCATAACGGTTCCTCCTTCGTGAGAAAAAATAATATTTTAAGCCGCCGCTTATTAAACGGCGGCTTTTTTTAGTTAACCGAGTGAAGCAAGGCTCTCGTCGATCATTTTGATTCTTTCATTGATTTTGTCTCTTTCGGCCTTTTGAGCTTCAATAACGTTTTCCGGTGCTTTTGCAAGGAAACCGGGGTTTGAAAGCTTTCCGTTGATTTGGGCAAGCTTCTTTTCTGCACCCTCTTTTTCTTTGTTGAGACGTTTTCTTTCCGCTTCAAAGTCAACAAGGTCGCCCATCGGAATGTATACCTTTGCCGCAGAAGTTACGATGTTGACGCTGCCGGGAATGTCGAAGCTGTCGCCGACCGTAACGTCCGAAGCGGAAGCGAGTCTTTGCATGAAGACCGCACCGGTTTCAAAAAGCTCCTTTTTGTCCGTTGCAACGTAGACGTGCGCTTTTCTTGACGGCGGAACGTTCATTTCGCTTCTTCTGTTTCTGATTGCGCGAATGGTTTCCATGATAAGTTCCATCTGCTTTTCGTCTTCACTGAAAGTGAGTTCCTCTTTGAAGACGGGCCACGGAGCTTTCATGATTGTTTCTCCGTCGTGGGGAAGGGTGAGCCAAATTTCTTCCGTGATGAACGGCATGAACGGGTGAAGAAGCTTCAGCGTTTCGCTCATGACATAAACCAAAACGGCTTTAACCTGCTTTGCTTTTTCGCCGCCCTGCTGAAGACGGATTTTTGCAAGTTCGATATACCAGTCGCAGAAGATGTCCCAGATGAAGTCGTAAAGTTTTGACGCAGCAATGCCGAGTTCAAATTTATCAAGGTTTGCGGTAACTTCTTTGACGAGATTGTTGAAGAGGGAAACGACCCACTTGTCCTCAAGTGCAAGTTCTTCGGGAAGGTGCGGCTTCGGTTCGTCCTCGTCAAGGTTCATGAGAATGAAACGCGCGGCGTTCCAGATTTTGTTTGCGAAGTTACGGCTTGCTTCAACCTTTTTGTCGGAGTAACGCATGTCGTTTCCGGGACTGTTGCCCGAAGCGAGGGTAAGACGGAGCGCGTCTGCGCCGTATTTGTCGATGATGAGAAGCGGGTCAATTCCGTTTCCGAGCGATTTGGACATCTTGCGTCCCTGCTCGTCGCGGACGATTCCGTGAATGAAAACGGTGTCGAACGGAACTTCGCCCATCTGTTCGCAGGCGGAGAAAATCATTCTCGCAACCCAGAAGAAGATGATGTCGTAACCGGTGACAAGGGTGCTTGTCGGATAATAATGGGCAAGCTCCGGAGTCTTGTCAGGCCAGCCGAGGGTTGAGAACGGCCAAAGAGCCGAGGAGAACCATGTGTCGAGCGTGTCGGGATCCTGTGTGATATTTTTGCTTCCGCATTTTTTACACTCGCAAAGGTCTTCTCTTGAAACGTTGATTTCTCCGCAGTCCGCGCAGTACCAAGCCGGAATTCTGTGACCCCACCAAAGCTGACGGGAGATGCACCAGTCGCGAATGTTTTCCATCCAGTTGAAGTAGATTTTGTCAAAGCGTTCGGGAACAAACTTTGTTTTGCCTTCACGAACGGCCTTGATTGCCGGCTCTGCAAGCGGTTTCATTTTGACGAACCACTGCTTTGAAACGCGCGGTTCAACGGCAGTGTGACAGCGGTAGCAGGTTCCGACGTCGTGCTTTGTCGGCTCAATTTTAACGAGTGCGCCGGCTTCCTTGAGGTCTTCGACAATTGCTTTGCGGCATTCCATGAGGCTCATTCCGGCGTATTTTCCGGCGTTTTCGTTCATGAAACCGTCGTCGGTCATAACGTTGATCATAGGAAGATTGCAGCGAAGACCGACTTCAAAGTCGTTCGGGTCGTGGCAGGGGGTAATCTTAACCGCGCCGGTTCCCTTGTCCATTTTTGCATATGAGTCGGCAACAATCGGAATTTCTCTGCCGATAACGGGAATGATTACGGTTTTGCCGACCATGTCTTTGTATCTTTCGTCGTCCGGGTGGACGGCGATTCCGGTATCGCCGGGGATTGTTTCGGGACGGGTTGTTGCAATTTCGATTGCACCGCTGCCGTCTGCAAACGGATAGTTGAAGTGCCAGAAATTGCCGTCGTGCTCTTCATATTCAACTTCGGCGTCCGAAATTGAAGTTTTGCAGTGAGTACACCAGTTGATGATTCTTTCGCCGCGATAGATAAGACCTTTTTCGTAAAGGTTGCAGAAAACTTCGCGAACGGCTTTTGAACAGCCTTCGTCAAGAGTAAAGCGTTCTCTTTCCCAGTCACAGGAGGAGCCCATTTTTTTGAGCTGTTCAATGATTCTTCCGCCGTACTTTTTGCGCCAGTCCCACGCTCTTTCAAGAAAAGCTTCTCTGCCGATGTCCTCTTTGGTAAGACCCTCTTCTTTCATTGCGGCAACAATTTTTGCTTCCGTTGCGATTGAAGCGTGGTCTGTTCCGGGGAGCCAAAGGGTATCATAGCCTGCCATTCTGTGATAGCGGATAAGGATATCCTGAAGTGTGTTGTCAAGCGCGTGACCCATGTGGAGCTGACCCGTGATGTTGGGCGGGGGAATAACGATTGTATAAGGTTTCTTTTTTGAGTCGCATTCGGCGTGGAAATAGTTTCCCTTGAGCCATGACTCATAGATGCGATCCTCAACCTCTTTCGGATCGTACTGTTTTGCAAGTTCTTTTGCCATTTATACTGACCTCCGTTTTAAGAAATAGATTACATAAAAATAAAAAACTCCGTCCCGAAAAAACAGGACGGAGAAAACCGCGGTACCACCTGAATTCGCTTTTTTAAAGCGCACTCTTGATTCTTTAACGCAGAACATACGCCGGGGTCTAATAAGCGAAAAACGCCGTTCTTCCTGGTGACACACAGACGACCTTCACCCGTTCTTCACGAAAACTTTCACC
The DNA here is from genome assembly GCA_030525185.1 of Clostridia bacterium. Taxonomy (GTDB): domain Bacteria; phylum Bacillota; class Clostridia; order Oscillospirales; family Acutalibacteraceae; genus UBA6857. Next base: position 16,237 of record JAUNFH010000005.1, on the reverse strand, counting down.
AACCGTTTTCTCTCTGCGATCCGAAAAGGGTTACTCCTTCTGTGTATAGCCGAAGATATTAATGATTAAAGTGATTGTATCATAAATTTCTTGGAAGGTCAAGAGTTATTTTGCAATTTCACGTTTATCCGACACGCCGAGAAGATAGTCGATACTGACGTTCCAAAGTTCTGAAAGCTTGATAAGAACCGAGGTCGGAACGTCATTTTCGCCCGTTTCGTATTTTGAATAGCCGCTTTGCGACATTCCGAGATACGTCGCAACCTCGGTTTGATTCATGTCTGCGTCCTCGCGCGTGTCTTTCAAGCGTCTGTACATACTGTTCACCTCAAAAACAGTATGACATAATCTGAAACAGACTATTGACTTTTAATCTGTTTCAGATTAAAATATTTTTAGGGCGGTGATAATATGCCTGATTATAAGAAAATGTATTTGCTGCTTTTCAATTCTGTTACAGATGCACTTGAAAGTCTCAACAAAGGAAACAACGAAAATGCAAAGGAAATTTTAAAATCAGCGCAGAAAAAAACAGAAGAAATGTATATCGGCGACACCTTGTAAAAACTGCAAAAAGATTTTTGTATGAAATCTTGACATTCTTATTATTTTCGGATATAATAATGTTGAAAAGTGAAGATCATTTTTCATTAGTAAATGTTTACCGCTTGCCGATGGGCGGGATAAAAATGATTCGGTTCGTAAATGCTTACCGCTTGCCGATGGGTCGGGATAAAAATAATTCGGTTTGTAAATGTTTGCCCTGCCTTTTTGGCGGGGTTTTTTTAGGAGATAAAATGGACGTTAATTCAGGAAAATCATACCATATTAAAGACAGCTTTTTTACCCTTGTCAACGACCCGAACCTAATGGCGAATAAAGAAGGAAATCATTACAGACCACATTTCTTTCTTTTTGCCGATACAAAGGTTGACGGAATATATTGGGCTGTTCCTCAAAGTACAAGAGTTGAAAAATATAAAGCAATTGTTTGCCGAAAAATTGAAAGATACGGCAACTGCAATACGATTGTTATCGGAAAGTTCGGCGGAAAAGAAAACGCTTTTTTAATCCAAAATATGTTTCCGATTACAAAAGACTTTGTTGACCACGAACATTTGATAGACGGAAAAAGCATAAGAATACACAATGAGCTTGAAAAGAATGTTATCTCAAAGGCAAGACAGGTTTTGTCCATGCATAGAAAAGGAAAAATCCTTATATTTACCGATGTTGACCGTATATATGAGATAATGAAAAACGAATTGAAAAAATGATATAGTTTTAAGCACCCGACCGCCGTGATTTTCGGCAGTCGGGTGCTTGACTTTTCTTCACTTCTGCGATACAATACCCCACAGTCAGTTCGAGACCTTCCTGACTTGAACCAACCAAGGTTCTAAATCAAAACTAAAGGAGCAATTTAAAATGAAAGCACAAGACAAAAAAGCACCTCTGTTCATTGCACAGGCGGCGCTGCTTGCGGCGCTTTACGCCGTACTCACATTCGCCCAACAGCTGATTTTTCCGAACACGGCTTCAATGGCCGTTCAGTTCCGTGCGTCGGAGGCGCTCATGGTTTTATGCCTCTTTACCCCGGCGGCGCCGTGGGGACTCACGCTCGGCTGCTTTTTGGCGAATTTTCTTTTTATGCAGGCTTTGCCGGTCGATATGATTTTCGGCTCAATCGCAACGCTTCTTGCGGCATTGGCGATGAGGGCGCTGAGAAAGGTGAAAATTAAAAAGTTTCCCGCTCTTTCTCTTTTAATGCCCGCGGTTTTCAACGGAATCATTGTCGGTGCGGAGATTGAATATTTCTTCGTTGAAGGCGGATTCCATTTCGGCGATTTCCTTCTTCAGGGCGGTTTGGTTGCCCTCGGTGAGCTTGCCGTAATGTTCACCCTCGGAACTGCGCTTTACTTTGCGGTGGATAAAAAAATCGCCGGAAAAATTCCGATGATTACAAAAGATTAACGATATAAAACGGCCGGCGCATTAAGGTCTCTTGCGTCGGCCGTCGGTTTTTTAAAGCAAAGTTTTTGAAAGTCTTAAAAGCGTCTGGTTGATTCCGTATTTTTCGCAAAGAGCGTCAAGATCGGAAAAATCGGGCGTTTTTTCTTTTTTCAGTTCGCACCGAAGCATAAGATTTTTCGGCGAATGTTCAAAGTCAACAAACTCTATGACGTCCGTTTCGTACCCGAAGCGTGAGAGTATCTCCGCGCGAAGCGAGTCGGTGAAAAGCGCCGAAAAACGCTCTTTGAAAAGTCCGTGGGAAAGAAGAAGGTCAAAGTCGCCGCCTTTTTTGATTTGTGCGTTGACTTCATGCTGACAGCAGGGGACGGAGAAAATGTTCTTCACCTTGTTTTCGATCGCGTAAAAAAGCGCATAGTCCGTTGCAATGTCGCAGGCGTGGAGTGTGATTACCATGTCCGCTTTTCCGCTGAAAACCTTGTCGCCCGTAACGTCGTTGACGAAAAATTCAAGGTTGTCATAACCGTATTTTTTCGCAATATTGTTGCAGTTTTCAACAACGTCTTTTTTGAGGTCGAAGCCGACAACTTTTGCGTTCACCTTTTTGATTTTTGTAAAGTAATAGTAAACGATGAACGTCAGATAGCTTTTTCCGCAGCCGAAGTCGAGAATCGTAATTTCGGAAAGATTGCTTTTTGAAAAGCAATCGTCAATGAGTTCGACAAAGCGGTTGATTTGCTTATACTTGTCATATTTGCTTTTGACAATTTTGAAGTCCTTTGAAAAAACGCCGAGGTCAACAAGCGCGGGAATGTTTTCGCCCTCTTTGAGAAGATAGGTCTTTTCGCGGTTGTGCTCTTTCGGCGCGGCGGAAAGAGCGTTTTTGCTTTCTTTGCGCTTTGTTTTGTCGGGAAAAACCGTGTAATGAATGTTCACGCTTTCGGCTGTCAGAGCCGCTTGACGAAAGTTTTTTTCGCCCGTGTCGGAAAGCCAAAAAAGAAAGTCGTCAAACGAAAGGTTTTTATGAAAAACCTGCGCGCCTTTGAACTGTTCGAGTTGCCACTTTGTTTCGCCCTTTGAGACGAACGGACGGACCGAAATTTTTGAAAATTCAAAGTCTTTTTCTTTCTTTTCGCTGAAAACGATTTTAATGATTTTTTCTTTGAGTTCAAGAATGTCTTTTTCGATAACAGAAGCCATATAAAGTACCTCGGCAATAAAAAGTAAACGCAAAGCGGTTTCGACAGGAAAAATCTCAAAAGTCAAAAAGACGTAATAAGATTTTCCGCCGAAACCGCTTCGTCTTTCAAGGAATAAAAATTATTCCTGTTCTTCCTTCATCTTTGCAAAGCATTCGCTGCAGAAAACGTCTCTGCCTTCGGTGGGCTTGAAGGGAACCTTAGCCTCGCCGCCGCAGCGTGCGCAGGTTGCGGTGAACATTTCGCGTTCCGGTTTAGCAGCATTCTTGCGGGCATAGCGGCATTCTTTGCAGCGCTGAGGCTCGTTCTGGAAGCCTTTTTCAGCATAGAATTCCTGCTCACCTGCGGTGAAAACGAATTCCTTGCCGCACTCTTTGCATACGATTGTTTTGTCCTGGTACATTATGATTACCTCGCTTAAAAATATTGCCCTTGCCGGAATTGCACCGCCCCTTTGAAAACAACGCTCTAACTTTAAGCTATCGGGCATATTGAATTTTTGTTTTTCGCTCTTATCCGAGCGCTTTTTTGAGTTTTTTGCGCGCACGCTGAAGCGCACCGTCAACCGCTTTTTCGCTCAAAGAAGTTTCCTTCGCAATTTCGCGGTATGACTTTCCGCAAAGAAAGAGGGAAAAAATCAGCCGTTCGTTTTCCGAAAGTTCATTTGCAATGAGGAAAGAGATTCTTTCTTCTTCGTTTTTTGAAACGAGAACTTCTTCCGGAGAAAGCGCGCTGTCCGCGGTTTCGTTTTCGTCTTCAATCGGAACGAAGAGCGAAGGCGGAATTTGCTTTTGAGCCGCTCTTGCTTTGAGCGCACCGAGCATACGGTTTCGGATGCAGACGGCGGCATAGGTTGAAAAAGCGGTTTTGCTTTCTTCTTTGTATGAATAGACAGCGGCAAGGAACCCGAAAATTCCTTCCTGAACAAGGTCGTCGCGCTCAAGAGCCGAACCGGAAAACGCGGCGGAAACGCTTTTTGCAACGCGAAGATATCGCGAAGAAAGTTCGTTCCAGGCTTTTTCGTCGTTCTGCTTTTTGCAAAGCGAAACAAGCTTTTCGTCCGAAAGGGAAGAACAGTCGCTCATCGCCAAATCCTTTCTGCCTATTATCGGCTTTATAATACGCTATTTTCGGTGATTTGTCAACCGAACTTTTCACCAAAAGAAATCTGCTTTTTTTGTCAAAAAACAACAATATAGAATCTATGTCTTCAAAGATTTTAGTCAATTCGATTGAATTTGTAGCAATTCATCTTGATGTCGGACCGAACGGCTTAACCTCTTTTTGCTTTTTAAAGCTCAATGTAATGAAGAATAATATCCTCAAAAACGCCGTCAATGTTGAGAAAGCCGCCGGGAATCGTTCCGAGCCTTTTGAAGCCGAGCTTTTTGTAAAGCGAAAGTGCGGCGGTGTTCGACGCAACAACGGCATTGAACTGCAAAATTTTGAACCCGAGTTCTTTTCCTTTTAAAAGGCAGTCTTTGACAAGGGCTTCGCCGGCGTGGTGTCCTCTTGCGTTTCTTTCAACGGCATAGCTTGCGTTTGCAATGTGTCCGCAGCGTCCGACGTTGTTCGGGTGAAGAATGTAAAGGCCGATAACTTCGCCCGTTTCTTTGATTTTTGCAATACCTGTGTAAGACTGCGACTCAAAAAAGGTTTTGCCTTCTTCGATTGAAAGCGGTTCCGTTTGAGGAAAAGCGCGTCCGTCTTCAACAACTTCGTTCCAGATTTCAATAGCCTTTTCAAGTTCTTTTTCTGTGATTTCTTCAACGATTACAGCCATTTTTATCACCTTTTTTATAGTTTTATTCTATCGTTCCGCCGCCGACAACAACGTCGCCGTCATAAAGAACAACCGCCTGTCCTTTTGCAAACGCTCTTTGCGGTGCGTCAAATTCAACGTGAAAACGGTTTTCGTCCGTTTGTTCAACCGTTGCCCATTGTTCGCCCTGCTTGTATCTTACCTTCGCTTTCACGCGCATCGGCTTTTCGAGTTTTTCAACCGCGATAAGATTGATGTCGGTCGCATAAAGGTCTTTTGAAAAAAGATACTCCTCCGGCGCAAGAACAACGCGGTTTTTCTGCGGGTCTTTTTCAAGGACATAGAGCGGTGCTTTGAGCGAAAGACCGAGCCCTCTGCGCTGTCCGATTGTGTAACGGATAATGCCCTTGTGCGTTCCGAGGACGTTTCCGTCTCTGTCAACAAAATCGCCGCAGGGGAAAGTTTTGTCGATGCTTTTTTCAATGAAAGATGCATAATCGCCGTCCGGAACGAAGCAGATGTCCTGGCTGTCATGCTTTTTTGCGTTGACAAAGCCCATCTCTTCGGCAACTTCTCGGACTTCGGTTTTTCTCATTGATCCGAGCGGAAAAAGAGTGTGCGAAAGCTGAAATTGCGTGAGCATATAAAGAACATAACTTTGGTCTTTTGTTTCGTCAATGCCTTTTTTAAGGAGAAAACGTCCGCTGCTTTCGTCAAATTCGTTTCGTGCGTAATGACCCGTCGCAACATAGTCGTGCTCGAGTTCAAGCGCACGTTTGAGAAGCTTGTCGAATTTGAGATAGCGGTTGCAGTCAATGCAAGGATTTGGTGTTGCGCCTTTGGTATAAACGTCGATGAATTTTCCGATTACTTTTTCTCGGAAATCATCGGTGAAGTTGAAAACATAAAACGGAATTCCGATTTTATAGGCAACGCTTCTTGCGTCCTTTGAGTCTTCAAGCGAACAGCAGGTTTTTTCTTTGATAAAGGCGTCGCCGTTATCAAAAAAGCGGCAGTTGACGCCTGTCGGTTCATAGCCGTTTTTCAAAAGGAGATATGCGCTCACGGCGCTGTCAACGCCGCCGCTCATTCCGACCATAACTTTTTTGTTCATAAAAACACCCCCGTGGGCAGATTGCAAATTAAAAGAAATAAATTACTTTTAATTATACCACACACACGGGAGCAAGGTCAATTACTTCCAGATAATATATCCGTTGTAATTGTCGCCGGAAAAGTTTCCTTTTTTCGGTTTTTGTTTGCTGTGCCAAACTTTATAGGTTTTTGCGCCGCACCTGAATTTGAGCGGTTCGCTTTTTGTTTTGCTTTGGAGAAGCTCAATGTATTCTTCAAGGCAAAGGCCGTTTTTCGTCATGTAATACGCATGCGGTACGCCGACGTAACGGAAATGCCACGGTTCATAGCCGATTTTTGTGACTTTTTCTTTCCCTTCCGGATAGCGCACGACGAAACCGTATTTCCATGCGTTTTTTGAAAACCATTCGTATTTTCCCGTGCCGTCAAAGTCCTCGCTTGAACCGTCGTCGGCGTTGAAAATCGAAACGTCAACGCAAAGGCCGGTGTGGTGCTCGCTGAATCCGGGAGTCTGAACATATTTTTTTGCGTAAAGATTGCCGTAACGGTTTGCTTTTTGTTTATAGATTTCCTGCTGGCTTTCAACACTTCTGTAGCCGCTGATGACGTTGATTTTTTTGAGTCCGGTTTCGTTTCTGAACGCGTCAAACATATCGCAAAGCGGTTTAACCGCAATTTTTGAGAGCATGATTTCGGTGCTGCCCATGAAGAAGGAATCGGTTTTTTCGTCATAAAGTTTAACGAATTCTTCGCCCGTGTTGCGGTAGCGGTGTTTGTCGTTGACAAGAATGAGCGAGCCGGAGTACTTACCGTCGGACGTGACTTTTGTTGAAGCGGCAATGGTTGAAAGTTCTCCCGCCGCGGACGGAAGTCTGTCAACAACGGCAAAAATCATTACTGCGGCAAGAATTACCGCCGCGATTCTTATAATGTGTTTCATTTCGTTTTACCTCTCTTTTTTAAGACTGATGAAATTATAGTCTTTTAAAAGAGAGATTGTTTTAAGACCGGCTTACGTCTTTCTTAAGCTTTCCTTACGAAAAGATTAAGGGACCGTTCCGATTTTTACGGAGCGGTACCTTGCGAAAAAACTTTTTATGTTTCGTTCTGAATTTCATCCTCTTCGTTTTCAATGTCGGTTATCGATGCGTCACGGAAGGGGAGAATAACAATAAAATCGGTGTGGTCGGTTGAACTTTTTGCTTTGAGCGTTCCGCCGTGGAGTTCAACAATCTGTTTTGAAATCGCAAGTCCGAGTCCGGAGCCGCCGGTCGAGGACATTCGGGAAGAATCGAGCCGATAAAACTTTTCAAAAAGGCGGTCAAGATTTTCTTTCGGAATCTCGTCGCAGCGGTTGCGGAATTTTACGATTACATAGCCGTTTCGTTTCCTTGCGCCGATGATTATCGTTGAGTTCTCATAACTGTAGCTGACGGCGTTTTTGAGAAGGTTGTCAAAAACCCTTGCGATTTTGTCTGCGTCGGCAAACATCATGATTTTTTCGTTGACGTCGATTTTGCATTTAAGATTCTTCTCTTTGAACATCGGATAAAACTCTTCCGTCATTTGCGAAAGCATCAGGCCGAGGTCGATTCGGTTGTTTTGAAGCCTGATTTCGTTGAGATTGAAGCGTGTGATTTCAAAAAATTCGTTGATGAGCTGTTCAAGCCGATACGCTTTTTCAAGTGCGATTCCGGTGTACTTTGCCTTTTGCGCGGTCGGAAGTTCCGGACATTCGTCCAAAAGAGAAAGGTAACCGATTACGCTCGTCAGCGGAGTTTTGAGGTCGTGGGCAAGATACATCACAAGGTCGTTCTTTTTCGATTCCGCCTGAGCGGCAAGCTGTCTGGTTTTGAAAACGTCGTGTTTGATGTCCTTGAGAGCAATTTCAACGTCTGAAAAATTTTTTGAAAACTTCTTGATTTGCATGTCGTCCGTCGTAATTGCCGAAAGGCTCAGCCACGTTTTGTTGAAATTCAGCAAAGTTGAAACCGAATAGCCGAGACAACTCAAAAGGAAGAAAACGAGATACACCGCCGCAACGAGAATAAGGCTGCATTCCTGCGGATTGTTTTCGCCGAAAGAGCCGAAAATTCCGGCGATTACTTCCTTTGCCGTCTGATGAATGAACTCATATTGCCTTGCGGCGAGAAAACAGAGCGCATAAAGAAACAAAAGCAAGGCCATGCAAAAAAGGTTGAAGCGCAAAAAATCCTTAACGATTTTCGTGCTCATTTTTTCGTCCGGCAAAAGGGCTTTTCGTTTTGCTTTTTCTTTCCTTCTTTCACGCAGGGCGGAAAGAAAGTTTTTTTGATTATTTTTCGATTTTATATCCAACACCCCAAACCGTTTTAACAAATTTCGGATTGCGCGAAGGCTCGTGGAGCTTTTCGCGGATACGTCTTATATGTACCATGACCGTGTTGTTGCTGTCAAGATATTTTTCGCCCCAAACCTTTTCAAAAATGTCTTCGGTTGAAACAACGCGCCCGGCGTTTTCGCAAAGAAGGCGAAGAATTCCGAATTCGGTCGGCGTGAGAAGAATTTCTTCTCCGAAAAGGAAACAGCGGTGCGTTTCGTTGTTGATTTCAAGGCCGCGGATTTCAATGACGTTTTTGTTTTCCGCTTCGGTGTTGTATTGCTTGTATCTTCTCAGGTGCGCCTTGACTCTTGCGGTCAGCTCAAGGGGATTGAACGGCTTTGTGACGTAATCGTCGGCGCCGAGAGTGAGCCCCGTGATTTTGTCGATGTCCTGTGTTCTCGCCGTGAGCATGATTACGGGGTAAGTATATTTTTCCCTGATTGCGGAACAGATTGAAAAGCCGTCCGCATCCGGAAGCATGAGGTCAAGAATCGCAAGGTCGAACTCCGTTTTGCGAACCGCTTCAAGCGCGTCTTTTCCGGTGAAGCATTTTACGGTTTCATAGCCTTCGTTTTTGAGATAAACTTCAATAAGGTCGGCGATTTCCTTTTCATCGTCAACTATAAGTATTTTCATTTTCACACTCTCCCGAGGTTTTCATTTTTCGCTTTCAAGTATAACACAAAATCGACGGTTTTGTTTCTTACAATATTCTTAAATTTTGTAAAAAATCGGTCAATTTTCGTCAATTCTCGCTTTGCGAGAGAGATTTTCGGTTTGAGGGGTGTATTTTTTTGCCCCGAAATGGTAGAATCAAGGCAAGAAAAGCAAAAAACGCGTTTGGCTTTCAAAGTTCATTTTTCACAAGGAGCGAACAATCTCATGGAAAAGAAAACCATCGGCTCATTCATTGCCGTTTTAAGAAAATCGCAGGGCATGACTCAGCGTGAGCTTGCCGAAAGGCTCTGCGTTTCAGACAAAGCCGTTTCACGCTGGGAGCGCGACGAAGCCGCTCCGGATCTTACGCTCATTCCGATCATTGCGGACATTTTCGGCGTAACCTGCGACGAAATCCTCCGCGGTGAAAAATTGCAGAATATAACCACGCTTTCCGATTCGGAACCCGTTCAAAGAAAAAGCAGCGAAAAACAGCTTAAACATCTTATAAATATGAATCTTACGAAATTCAAAAAGCAGATGTGGATTGTTCTCGGCCTGACTGCTGCGGGAGCCGTCCTTTGTTTGACTCTTTATCTTGCCGGTTATGCAATTTTCGGCCTCGGTGCGGGAATTGTTTTTGCGATTGCGGCGGCGGTTTGTCTCGGAATTTTTTCTTCGGGTGCGGCGTCGTTTACCGACGCGGCGGAGCTTGACGAAGAAAGCGTCCTTTTTTATAAACGTTCCGTATACACAAAAACGTTCCGGGAAGCTTTGATTATTGCCGCAGGCATTTGTTTTGACGTCGGACTGTTCTTTGCCGGCTACCTTGCCGAATGGGTTATGCTTCCGATTTTTGCGGGCGTTTATATAGTTATTCATTTTGTCTCGACGGCAATTTTCAACAAAAAATTTTTTGAAGAACTTAAATTCCCGCAAGCGCAGCGGTATAATTCCTCGCTGAAGCTCAAAACGCTTGTTGCCGTTTTGCTCGTTGCGGCCGTACTCACGGGCGGAATCGTCACGGCGTATAATCTTCCGCTTAAGTGTTTTTCAAAGGGAACAAAGTTTGAAACCGCGGAGGAGTTCAAAACATACATGAGAAACCACGGCTATGAGGACAGACTTTGGATTTCCGAAGACGGCGAAGACCGAAACGTCCCCGAAGGTTACAGCAAGAGGTTCCTTTTGACCGATGACCCTGACGAATTCGACTGCGTTCGTTACAAAGGATACGAAAATTCCGACGATGACGGAGAAAACTTTGACGAAACCGGTTTTTGGTATTACGAAAATGATTATGTCACCGAAATCATCGGAAGCAGCAGGAATCTTCCGATAACCTGCTACACTGACGAAGACACGCAAAAGAGGGGAGCCGTCCTCACGGTTCTCAACAATCTTATGATTGTTTTCTGTTCTCTCGACATTGTTTTTGGCTTTGTTGTTTATTTTAAAAAGAGGAAGAAATAAAAACTCCCCGCGGCTTAAAGAAAGTGCCGCGGGGATTGTTTTCAGTGTTCAACATAATAAAAAAACTGTTCGTTTTTCGGGATTGATTCACCGTAAGGAGTATAGCTGTATCCGTGGTGGCCGATTTTAATGAGATAATCTTCGTTGCCGTGTGTTGCGATAACGGTTAAAACGCTGCCAGATATTATTGTTATTTTGTCTTCGCCCGGATCTACGTAAGTGCATTTTGAATAGTTGCCCTTCGGAGCAAGCCAATTAAATCCGGTTTCAAGTCCTTGTCCCGGATTGTATGAAACCAATTTATAGGGATCGTGTTTTTCGTCGTAAGACAACTCGGCATAAGGAGAAAATCTTATATCTTTTTCGGAATGGTTTAAAACGTTGAAAGACAGATAGTATGCTTTTCCGCTTGTATAATTGGTGTCGATCCTGATTCCGTCGAGCGGATGAAGGCGGGCTTCAACCTCGCACGTTGCCTTTATGTTTCCGCAACTTGCCGTTATCGTTGCTTCTCCTTCGTCAACGGCAACGACGTTTCCGTTTTGGCTGACTTTTGCAACGAATCTGTCGCTTGTACTCCAGGTGACTTTTACGTTCTTTGCGTCAGAAATTACGGTTGCCTTGAGCTTTGTGTGGTTAAAGTTTTTGCATTCGTCCTCGCTGTAAAGCGTAACGAAACTTTTTGAAAGAATAATCGCATCGACTTTAAAAGCATTGACGTTGATTTTTCTGATTTCGTCGTTGAAGTCGTTCGTGAGCTTGATTTGCGCTTTTCCGCTTTTTTTGACGGTGACGTAAAGCTTGATTTTGTCGCCGTCCCAGTATTTGTCCCATTTGAGCGAAATTACGTCCGGGTCGGAAATGTGGTAATAAAGCGAACCTTTTCCCGTGTATGTGATGACGAGCGTCTTGCTGTTGTAAACGGTCGGTTCTTTTTCGGAGGAAGTGAGCTTTATCGCCCGTGTGACGGTGACTTTGCAGGAATATTTTTTTCCGCCGAGGACTGCGCTGATGAGAACGTTTCCTTTTGAGAGCGGTTTGACAACTCCGTTTTTGTCAACGGTTGCGATTTTTTTGTCGGAGGACTGCCATTTCGGTGTGCGTGCTGTTCCGTTGAGTTTCAGAGTGAAACTTCTTCCGATGCCGACGGAAATTTTTTCAATTGAAATTTTCGGCGCTTCAACCGTAATTTTGCATTTGAAAACGCTTTTTCCGAGCGTTGCTGTGACGGTTGCCGTTCCTTTTGAAATGCCTTTGACGGTTCCGCTTTTGCCGACCGCAACGATTTTTTTGTCCGACGTTTTCCATGTTGGAACCTTTTTTGTCCCTGTGAGCGACAATTGATAACTTTGGCCGACAACGAGAACGGCTTTTTTTCTGTTAAGTCCGACTTCCGAAGCGCCGAAAACCGGAACGAGCAGGCAAGCCGACAAAACAAAAGCCGCTATCAGCGCGAAAAAATTTTTCGTTTTCATGATTTTTTCTCTCCTTTTTTAAGTCGGAAATATGTTATCACTCAAAGGAACTTTTTTCAAGTCCGAAACGAAAAAACATCCGCCGCATTTTACGACGGATGTTTTTAACGTCAGTATCCCAAAAACTTTCCGTTCTTGATGTAGCCGCTTGTTTGTTTATACGGAACGAGGAAATAAGACCAGTTCCCGTCGCACTCATAGTTTCCGGTTTCCATGAGGTAAACACGGCCGTTGATGTTGACTTCGCACCAAAAGTGCTGCCAAATCCGACCGGTGGTTTTGCTTCCTCTGTAGCCCTGAATGAGATATGCGTCGTAGCCGAGATATGCCATCATTTCGGCCATTGCGCCGTTGTACTGAACGCATTGACCGAGCCTGTAAGTGAAAATTGCGTCGGCATAACCCTTTCCGGCAATTTTTTCCCAATCCGAACCTTCCGCATACCTGACTTTTTTGTTGATCCAATTGAGCGTATAAAAAAGCTTTTCTTCGCGGGACATATTTTTTGTGAAATGCTTATCCGCAAATTTTTTGAGAACCTGTTTGTCACGCGCCGAAATCGTGTATGTGTAATATGTTGTTTTTTTGCCCTGTGTGTTGTAAACTTTTATGCTGTCCCTTCTTTTGAGCTGAGCTCCGGCAAGAATTGTTGACGGTGTGTCGCTCGCACAGTACGAACCTTCAAGGCTGTAATATGTTTTGTTTCCGACTTTTTTGAAAGCGCGGATTGTGTAGTAATAATCAAGCTTCGGAGAAATCGTCGTGTCGGTGAATGTGTTTGCGGTGTTCTTCGTGAAAGTTCTGAGCTTTTTTGCGCCGGAAAGGCTCGTTGCTTTGATGGTTCTTCTGTAGACGATGTAGCCGTCGGCAATTTGATTTTTCGTCCATTTGAGTTTGATCGAGTTTTTGTAAAGCGCGCCTTTGACCGTCGGCTGAGTGAGGGGAGTCGTGACCGAAAGTTTCACTGCGGTTCCGGCGTAGTACTGTCCGCCGGCAGAAATGACGGGAACGATTTTATAGACATATTTTGTCAGCTGGGTCGTTGTTTTGTCTTTGAAATATCTGCGCTCTCCGGTCGTTTTTCCGACTTTTACATACTTATTTACCTTTTCGTCGTAGCGATAGATGTTGAACTGCTTCGGATTTCTGAAGAAATTCCATTCCCACCCGATAAAGACGCTTGTGTCCGGCTTTGCTTCGATTTCGGGATATGAAACGGATGGAACGACGATTTTAAAAGTCAGCGTTTTTGTTCCGGTGAAATAATCCCCGATGAAAGTGATTTTCGCCGTTGCCGTTCCGGGATAAACGTTGTTTGAGTATGTCACTTTGTAATCATAGCCCTCATAAGCGTTAAAATCGCCGTAAGTTACCGAAACGTAAGGCGTCAACGCTCTTTCGTCATATTCCAAAACGGAGTTGTCAAAGGAAGCGGAAACCAGGTTCGCCGGAATTTTTGTGATTGAAAAAGTTTTTTCGGCAATTCCGACGTATTCACCCAATCCGAGAACGGTTACCGTTCCCGTTCCGACCTCATAATTGTCCTTGTATGAAACGGTGTAATCGACGTCTCGGATGAGTTTTTCTCCGTCAACCGTAACCGTTACGTCGGGTTCAATGTCGTCAAATTTGAACATAAAGCTGTCGGCCGAAAGCTTTATGTTTTCGTTTCTTATCGGAGAATAGTATTTGATTTTAAATCCGTTTTGCTTTGCGTAAGTTTCGGCATAGCTTCCCTTTATGCAACCGATTGTGAAAGACGGAATTTTTTCGGTTTTCGGTTCGTCGCTTTCCGACTCGTCATCTTCCCAAAAATTTTCCCAATTTCTGCAATAGCCGAGATTTTCGATTTCGGTAACCGTTTCCGGAACAATAACGGTTCGGCAAATTTTGCTGCTGTCGTATATATCGACAATCGGAATCTTTACCGATGTTGCGGTGTAATCACAGTCATCAACGGAATCATCGGTCGGAAAGGCTTTTAAAACTTGCGGAATATAGGCAGTGTCATCAAATGTGTTGAATGAGGTAATCATAGCTCTCTTATTGCTGTCGTCAATAAGGAAATAGAAATATGATTCGGTGTTGTTGTGTTTGAAAAAGTAAGAATGTTCCGTTTCATAATCCCACGCGCCGAAAGCGCAGACGCTTAAAACCGCGGCCGCAAAAAGCGAAAAGAACAGAACGAAAACCGATTTTTTGATTTTTTTCATGAAAAAAGCCCCCTTCAAAAAGCATTTATATTTTTAATTGTAACATGGAAATTCCGATTCGGCAACAGAAAATCACAAAAAGAAACGCAAAATCAGAAAAATATTGGTTCTTTTTAATGAAAAACATTTTTTGGCTTTTCGGGCACAAAATATTTCGGTAAAAGGCTTTACTTTTTTTTCTCACCGTGTTATAATCTTTCAGCGTTATGCCTGTTTCCCGGTTTTCGGACAAAGCTCAAAGAGCATTTCACCGACCGTTTACTGAGGGCACGGCAAACAAATATTTTTTATGAGGTGAAAACCATGATTACAAAAGAAGAAAAAACCAAGATCATCGAAGAATATGCAATTCATGAGGGTGACACCGGTTCACCGGAAGTTCAGATTGCTGTTCTCACAAGCAGAATCAACACTCTCACCGAGCATCTTAAGACCAACAAGAAGGACCATCATTCACGCCGCGGTCTTCTCAAGATGGTCGGTCACAGAAGAAACCTCCTTGCATACCTTCAGAAGAAGGATATCGAAAGATATCGTTCAATCGTTGCAAGACTCGGTCTTCGTAAATAATTGCGTCATTTCGGCAGGCACGGTGAAAGCCGCGCCTGCCTTTTGAACAGTTGAAAAAGTTCGTGAGCGTTTTCGGATTAGCACTAAATTGAACGCCTCTTCATGAGACGCTGAATTTATTGCTAAAGCCGTGCCTCACGAGAAAAAATATTATTAAAAGTGAGGTAAAACCATGTTCCCTGATTTCAGAAAGTTTGAAACAACTCTTGCAGGCAGACCCCTCGTTGTCGAAACCGGAAAAATGGCCGGTCTCGCAGGCGGCTCATGCCTCATCCGTTACGGCGAAACAGAAATTCTTTGCACCGCAACAATGTCCGCAAAGCCCAGAGAAGGCGTTGACTTTTTCCCGCTTTCCGTTGACTTTGAAGAAAAGCTTTATTCCGTCGGAAGAATCCCCGGCTCTTTCCAGAGAAGAGAAGGAAGAGCAAGCGAAAAGGCAACTCTTTGCTCAAGAGTTATCGACCGTCCGATCCGTCCGCTTTTCCCGAAGGACATGAGAAACGACGTCGGCGTTGTTGCAACCGTTATGTCGGTTGACCCGGACTGCCTTCCGGAAATCACCGCAATGATCGGTGTTTCGGTTGCAATTTCAATTTCCGAGATTCCCTGGGACGGCCCGATCAGCGGCGTTTCCGTCGGTCTTGTTGACGGAAAGTTCGTAATCAACCCGACCGAAGCCGAAAGAGAAAAGTCCGAAATGGCCGTTACCGTTGCTTCGACTTCGGATCTCGTTGCAATGATCGAAGCCGGCGCAAAGGAAGTTGACAACGAAACCATGTTCGACGGCATCATGTATGCCCACAAGGTCAACCAGGAAGTTGTTGAATTCATCAAGATGATTCAAAAGGAAGTCGGAAAAGAAAAGATTCCGTTTGAATCACAGGAAGTTCCGCACGATATGTTTGAGGCCGTTAAGGACTTTGCAATCGACGACGTTAAGGCTGCCCTTGACACCGACGACAAGAGAATCCGCGACGAAAGACTCAAACCCGTTTACGAAAAAGTTCACGAAAAGTTTGACGAAGAATATCCCGAACAGATTGAAAAAATCGACGAATGTCTTTACAAGCTCCAGAAGTTCGTTGTTCGCCGTTGGCTCCTCGACGAAGGAAAGCGTGTTGACGGAAGAGGAATCAACGACATGCGTCCGCTCAATGCCGAAATTGACCTTCTTTCCCGCGTTCACGGTTCGGGTATGTTCACAAGAGGTCAGACTCAGGTTCTCACCGTAACCACCCTCGGAACGATGAGCGACGCTCAGATTCTTGACGGACTTGACAACGAAACAACAAAGAGATATATCCATCATTACAACTTCCCGTCATACTCGGTCGGCGAAACAAGACCTTCAAGAGGCCCCGGAAGACGTGAAATCGGCCACGGCGCACTCGCAGAAAGAGCTCTTCTTCCCGTAATCCCCTCGGTTGAAGAATTCCCGTATACGATTCGCCTTGTTTCCG
>JAUNFH010000112.1 GCA_030525185.1 Clostridia bacterium | reverse complement strand
GAACCGGAAAAACGGTTTCGCTTCAAATTTTTGAGATGAATGATGATTCCTGGCAAGCACTTGCGGGAACGGAAAGCGGATTCAATGAGCTCAGACAGGTTGAATTTGCCGACGTTGACGGCGACGGAACCGATGAAATCATTGTCGGCTGGGGACTTCAGAACAGCAAGCTTATGCAACAAGTCAATGTTTACGAGATTGATTTTTCTCAAGCAACGGTAAATAGCATATTCCATACGAAATATTCAAACTTCGGTGTTTTTGATTTTGATGCGGACAAAAACAGTGAACTTGCGGTTATTTATGCGGAAAATTCGGCTGAATCTTCGGCGTCAAAACTGAAAATATTTGACCGTAAAAAAGGTGCGTTTAATATGACGGCAAGTTTTGATATTGACCCGATGATCACAACCGTGTCTCAGATTCAGTTTGATTATGTCAGAAGGCTTTCTTGCGGACGTGTCTATATTGACGGGTACACATCAGACGGATTGATGACAACGGATGTAATCTCTTACGGAATCAAAGACGGAAAGCTCAGCCGTGTTTTCGTGAACGGCGAAACGGTGTGTACGCTTTCAAAACGAAACACAAACGTAAACTGTGAAGATATCAATTATGACGGAATCGTTGAAATTCCGGTTCAGGTGAATCTTGAATTCAAAAATTTTTCGTCGAGTGTAATCGAATGGACGGACATTCTTGACGGAAGAACTTCCGCAATATGCAGATATTTTGACAACAGAGCTAATGATTATTACTTTGAAATTCCTGAAGAATTTGAAAAAGAGTCCCTTCCGGTTCTTCTTTCGGACGGAAAAACAATGCGATTTTATACTCTTGAAAACGGAGCCAAGCAGGCTGTTGCGCTTTTTGAAATCAGAATCGAATATGAAGACGTGATCAATCCGATTTCAAGTCAGTTCAGATTTATCGAAGCATACAAAGGAAAAAAGTATTATTGCCGAATTTTTGAAGCCGGAGAAAAAAGAAAAATCACAAAAAAGCTTATTTCCGGAAATATAATTTTTAATTGAGGTGAGCGGAGTGAAAAAAATACTTATTGCCGAAGATGAAAAATCAATAAGAGAATTTATTACGCTCAATCTGAGACGTCACGGTTTCAGCGTTGCCGAAGCGGAAAACGGAACCGAGTCTTTAAAAATATTTGAAGAAAACAAAGATTCGCTTGACGTTGTGCTTCTTGATGTAATGATGCCGAAACTTGACGGAATTGAGGCATGCCGGCGAATCCGAGAGCTTTCGTCAACCGTCGGAATAATTTTTCTGACGGCAAAAACCCAGGAGCAAGATAAAGTGTTCGGCCTTTATTCCGGTGCGGACGATTACATAACAAAACCGTTTTCCGTAACCGAACTTCTTGCAAGAATCGAAGCCGTATACAGACGTGTGAAGCTCAACAAGGAAATTTTGAACGCAAATAGCGATGAAATTATCTGCGGAAAATTTCGTCTGAGTACCAAAAAACGCGCAGTCTTTTGTGATGGTCAAAGAATCGATCTTTCTCAGATTGAATTCCAGATTCTTGAACTTTTCTTCTCAAAACCGAATCGGACAATCAGCCGTGAGGAACTTCTCAATCATGTTTGGGGAGAAAGCTATTTCGGAGATGACAAAGTTGTTGACGTAAACATACGGAGACTCAGACTGAAAATCGAAAAAGATCCTTCCTGTCCGGATTATTTGACAACAGTCTGGGGAAAAGGATATAAATGGATTTCCGGTGAATAAAACGAATGGCGGTGAGTATTATAAAAAAAACAATCAAAGCGCGTTGGCTGCGCAACATTTTCTTTGTAACGGTTTTAATACTCACAATTGTTTCCGGGATTCTCATGTATTCGATATATCTTCGATATAACCATGCCGCCGAGATGACGCTTAAATCCTGCGACACAAACGTTGCCGATACATATTTCGGTTATTATTATGCTCTTGACAGCAAAGATTTTTCCGAAGCGGCGGTGAATTTTGCCGAAAATTACGAATATAGAGATAAAATCGAAATTTGGGTAATCGATAAAAACGGAAATCCGCTGGTTTCCTCAGGCGGTTATGATGTCAGTGAATTTGCCGACATGCCGGATTATTACGGAGCCCTGAACAGCGAAAACGGAATTTCGATCGGAAAATCAAGAACCGCATGGCATGAACCGGTTATGGCAATGAGTTACATTCTTCGGAATTCTTCGGGCGAAAATTGCGGCGCGGTCAGATACCTCATTTCGTTGAAAGAAGTCAACAGACAGCTTTACCTGATTTTTGCCGCTATTGTTTTTGGCGTTTTTTTGATTTCGCTTTTGATGTTCAACTCAGGGTATTATTTTGTTTCTTCAATTGTAAATCCGGTTAAGGTTGTTAATCAGACCGCAAAGAAAATTGCAAAAGGAGACTTTTCTGCAAGAATTTCGATTCCGCATACCGATGACGAAATCGGTGAGCTTTGTGAAACAATCAACAATATGGCCGAGCAAATCGGTGAAATCGATAACATGAAAAACAGTTTCATTTCAACGGTTTCTCATGAAATAAGGACGCCTCTCACAGCAATCAAAGGCTGGAGCGAAACGCTTTCGTCAATTGCGGAAAGTGACGACGAGGTTATGAAAAAAGGCCTTGAAATCATTACTTCGGAAACCACACGCCTTGCGGGAATGGTTGAAGAACTTCTTGATTTTTCAAGAATGCAGAGCGGAAAACTTCAGATGAAGGTCGGAACGGTTGACATCATTGCCGAAATCCAGCAGGCCTTTCTGATGTATCGCCCGAAGGCCGAAAGCGAAGGGAAGAAAGTCATTCTCAATCTTTGCGAAACCGAGAACAGTTTTGTCCTCGGTGACAGCGACAGAATTTGTCAGGTGTTCATAAATATTCTTGACAATTCCGTAAAATATACGGAAAGAGGAGGAAAAATCATAATTTCTGTTGAAAATTCAGAAAATTATGTTAAAATATCATTCAGTGACAACGGTTGCGGAATTTCAAAAAACGACCTTCCGCATGTCAAAGAAAAGTTTTATAAAGCCAACAACGAAAAGCACGGAACAGGAATAGGACTTGCCGTTGTCGATGAAATCATAAAATTACATAACGGCATTTTTAAAATTGAAAGCACTCAGGGAGCAGGAACAAAAGTTGAAGTTATGCTCCCGGTATATAAAAAGGAGGACTGAATTTTGAGTAAAAATAAAAACACCGAAGTTATGCATAAAACTTCAGTCGGCGGTCAGGCACTCATCGAAGGCATTATGATGCAGGGACCTAAGGGCGCCGCAATGTCCGTTCGTCTTCCGGACGGAACGATTGACACGGAAGAAAAGGAGATCAAACATATCAGAGATAAAGTGAAATTTTTCGGCTGGCCGATTATCAGAGGCTGTGTGAATTTTGTCGAGTCGATGATTTTCGGTTATAAGTGTCTCATGGAATCGGCTGAAAAATCAGGCCTTGAAGATATTGAAAACAGTGAAGAAAACACTTCAAAACTTGACAAATGGCTCAACGATCATCTGAGCAAGAAGGTTATGAGCGTTATTACGGGAATTGCTTCCGTTCTCGGCGTTCTTCTTGCTTTTGCGCTTTTCTTTTGGCTTCCGTCGAAGGTTGCCGATTTCTTCAACAGTCTTGCTTCGGGTGCGCTTACGAATTACCGTGCGCTTATTGAAGGCATTATGAGAATGGTTATTTTTGTCGCATATATTGCGCTTGTTTCTCTGATGAAGGACATCAAGCGGACTTTTATGTATCACGGAGCCGAACACAAAACGATTTTTTGTTATGAACACGGGCTTGAGCTTACCGTTGAAAACGTCAGAAAGCAGATTCGTTTCCATCCGAGATGCGGAACGAGTTTTATGTTTGTTATAATTATTATCAGCGTAATAATTTCTTCGATTGTTTCGGTTGCGTTTCCGAATCTCAGAAATAACATTGCTGTTTGGATGATTGTAAAGCTTTTGATTCTCCCGCTTGTCATGGGCTTCGGTTATGAATTTATAAAATACGCCGGAAAGCACGACAATCTTTTTGTTAAAATCCTTTCGGCACCGGGACTCTGGATGCAGAGACTCACAACAAAAGAACCGGATGATTCGATGATTGAGGTTGCGCTTGCCGCATTCAAAGCCGTAATCACTGATAATCCTGAGGATGATGAAATAAAATGACGGTTATTGAACTGTATAATTATTGCAAAGACGAGCTTAAAGCGGCCGGAAAGGACGATTTTGAAAACGAAGCGAATCTGATCGTTCAAAACGTTCTTGACATTGACAAAACAATGTTTTTGCTCAACAAAGACAATTTTGTCGATTCGACGGCAATCAGCGAGGTTCAAAGCATAATTAAAAAAAGAAAAGCTTTTGTTCCTCTTCAGTATATATTCGGTGAATGGGATTTTTACGGCGAAACTTATAAAGTCGGCGAAGGCGTTCTTGTTCCGAGACCGGAAACGGAGGAGCTTTGCTCGCTTGTTATCGAGAAACTTCAAAGAATGAAATCTCCGACGGTTTTTGACCTTTGCTCCGGAAGCGGCTGCATAGGAATAACGCTCAAAAAGCAGGCAAAAAATGCTGATGTTTATCTTGTTGAGTATTGCGACAAAGCGATTTCTTACCTCAATGAAAACCGAATGAAGCTCGGTGTTGCAAGATCCGTTCCGGCGATTAAGGGCAATGTTCTTGACGGTTATGAAAAATTCGGTTTTCTTCCGAGACCGGATGTTATTGTTTCAAATCCGCCTTATGTCAAAAGAGCGGAGCTTGAATCTCTTCAACCGGAAGTCAAGAACGAACCGGAAACGGCTCTTGACGGAGGAGAGGACGGCCTTGACTTTTATCGCGCTCTTGCGGAAAAATGGCTTCCGTTTATTAACGAGGGAGGTTTCATTGCCGTTGAATGCGGAGAAGAACAGGCTGAAACAATAGCTTCGATGTTTTCAAAATTCAGCGAAGAAATTTCGATTATTAAAGACTTCAACGGCATTGACCGCTTTGTTATTGCCGGGAAAGGACAAAAATGATTTACGACCTTATTCAAAACGGCTTTACCATTGACGTGGTTCTGAATTTGTTTGCAAGAATTTTCGTCATGTTTTGCATTTTGCCGGTACATGAGTTTGCTCACGCTCTGATTGCAACAAAGCTCGGCGACCAGACCGCGCGTCTTTCGGGAAGGTTGACTTTAAATCCGCTTGCGCACCTCGATCTTTTCGGTGCTTTGATGATGATTATTGCCGGCTTCGGATACGCAAAGCCAGTTCCGGTCAATATGAATAATTTCAATCCGAAAAAGAGAAAGTCGAGTATGGCTCTGACCGCAATTGCAGGACCGGTTTCAAATCTTATTATGGCGTTTTTGTTTTCTGTCTTTTATTGTGCGCTCTTCAAATTCGGAAATCCGACGGACGGAAGTCTCACTCAGGCGATTGTTTTGTTTTTCCTTTATGTTGCACAAATCAATGTTTCTCTTGCCGTTTTCAATCTTATTCCGGTTCCTCCGCTTGACGGCTCGAGAATACTTACCGCAATTTTGCCGGATAAGTACTATTACACAATTATGAAGTATGAACGCTATATTGTTTATGCAGTTCTCGCTCTTGTCCTTTTTGGAGCGCTTGACACACCGATTGCTTGGGCAACAAACGGAATAATGCGGTTGTTTATTAAAGGAGCCGGTTTGATTTTCGGTATGCACGTTGGGTGAAAGATGGAAAAAATCAATTATAAACTTGAGGTTTTTGAAGGCCCGCTTGACCTCCTTTTGCACCTCATAAGCAAACACAAACTGAATATTAACGACATTCCGATTTTTGAGCTTGTCGAACAGTATGTCGATTACGTACGAAAGATGGAAGAATCGGACATGGATGTTGCAAGCGAGTTCATTGACATGGCTGCAAGACTTGTGTATATCAAGACTGTTTCTCTTTTGCCGGTTCATGAAGAGGCCGAGCAGCTTAAGCTTGAACTCACCGGTGAGCTTATTGAGTATCGTGATTGCAAGCTGATGGCCGAAAAGCTTGCAAAACAGTCGGACGGCGTTGATTATTTTTGCCGTGAACCGCTCGAACTTCCGAAAAACGTGACATACAGCCGCGTTCATGAAAGCAAAGATATTCTTTTGGCCTATCTCAGCGCAATCGGAAAAGAGAAAAGAAAGCTTCCGCCGCCGATTGAAGCTTTCAGCGGAATCGTTTCCCATAAAATCGTTTCGGTCAACTCAAGGATTGTTTATATTTACCGAAAACTTTTGAAAAACGCAAAGCAGAAGTTTTCTGAGTTTTTTAATCACAGCACATCGCGTTCTGAAATGGTTGCAACTTTTCTTGCGGTTCTTGAACTTGTAAAGAACGGAAAAATATGTCTGAACAACGATAACACCGTTGTTACTCTGAAAAGGGAAGGAAAATTAAGAAAGCAATGAATATGAATGAATTGCAAAATGCATTGGAAGCAGTTCTTTTTGCCGTCGGAGAACCGATTGAAATTGAACGCCTTTCTCAGGCTCTTGAGGTTGACGAGCTTCTTCTCGGTCAGGTTCTTGAAAATCTTCGTGCCGCTTACGATGAGCGTAACGGAGGTTTGTGCATTCTTAAGCTTGACAATAAATATCAGATCTGTTCAAGAAAGCAGTATGCCGATCAAATCAGAAAAGTTCTTGAAATTAAGCGTAACGCGCCTCTTTCTCAGGCGGCGTTTGAAGTCCTTGCAATAATCGCATATAATCAACCCGTCACAAAGGCCTTTGTCGAACAAATCAGAGGGGTTGACTGTTCGGGTGTTATTTCAACGCTTTGTCAGCGTTCTCTTATCGAAGAAAAAGGCAGACTCGACCTTCCGGGAAGGCCGTTGATTTACGGAACAACATCGAATTTTCTTCGCTGCTTCTGTTTGTCTTCACTCGATGATCTTCCGGCTGTTCCGGAAAATAATGCACAAAACGGTTCTGCTGAGGAAAAAAAGGAAGAAAAATTTCAAACTGAACCGATTGATTTCGTTGAAACGGTTGACGAAAATTAAAAATTAGGGTAACATATAATAAATTGCTTTGAAAGGGGGGCGGAAAAGTGACCGGATTTCAAATTTTTCTTTGTGTGATCGGTGCAATAATATCTATTATTATTATTTTTCTTTC
>JAUNFH010000111.1 GCA_030525185.1 Clostridia bacterium | reverse complement strand
TGAGGCGCGCATATCTTAATGCGGCGTCACCGTCAAGAGTATATCTTCCCGCTTTTTCAAACAAATCCGGACGGTGTTCCTTCAAAGCATCGACTTCGGCCTGAGAAAGATCAATATCCACCCCGCCGAGAATGTCAATGATTTTCATAAACGAATCGAATCCGCAACTGACATAATTATCAATTACAAACTTATAATTGAGTTCAATCGTTTTCAGAGCAAGCGGCGCACCGCCGTATCCGTGAGCATGGTTCATTCTTGTGTTCTTATAGCCGGGAATCGCCGAATACACTGTTCGTGAAAGCGAAATCACATTGACTTTTTTTACGGCTTTGTTGATTGACAAAACAATCATTGCGTCGGAACGGCCGTAAGGATATTTTTCATCACCGTAATCGATTCCAAGCAAAGCAATGTTCATTACGTCATCACTGCACCACGTTTTACTGTTGTCAAGGTTATCTTTGATTTTACTGTCGGCATCCTCAAAAGCCTTTTTTTCGTTGTTGGAAAGGTCACTGATTTCTTCACCGGCCGCAGTAGTTGCCGGCTCAGGTACCGAATTGCGATCCGTGATATTGATTTTTCCAAAGAAATACGATGCGGTTCCCGTCACAAGAATAACCAAAGCGACAATTACAATGAAAACCGAAGTCAAAACTTTGTGTTTCCCGATAAAATTCATTTTACTACCTCCGAGTTTTCAAAACAACCGCATGAAGCTCTTACTTTGCTTTCGGAAGCTCGATGCAAACTTCAAGGCCGCCGTATTTTGAACGTTTTGCATAAATATTTCCCCCGTGACTTCCGACAATATCACGGCAGATTGCAAGACCGAGTCCCGCAACCCTTCTCCCCTCGTCGGAGGTATAAAGCGGCTCAAAAATGATTTCAAGCTTTTCTTCCTCAACGCCTTCTCCGTTATCGCCGATGCTGATAAACACCGTGTCACGGTTACAGGTGATTTCAACTTCGATTATTTTTTCGTCCGAAAACATATGTTTGACGCTGTTTCCGATAATATTGCCAAAGACACGGCGCATTTTTGTCCTGTCAATCATTATGCCCGCCTTTTCGGCATTATTGATTACTTTAAACGAAACACCGCTCATTTCAAGCTCGCATCCGTATTCAAGCTCAAGCGATTTTGCAACTTCCGACGTTTCGACCCTCTCGGTATGTACCTTCTTTGTCATATTGTAACTGAGATACTCATCAAATTCGTCAACAAGTTCCTGAATTTCAACCGCCTTTTCATAAACGGTGTCAATATACTGAAGCTTTCTTTTTTCGGAAACATTTCCGTTTTTGATGCGTTCCGCGTAGCCGAGAATCGACGTCAACGGGGTTTTTATGTCATGAGAAATTGAAGCGATGATTCTTTGCTGATTTTGTTGCTGATGTTCAAGGTTTCTCGTCAGAGAAACAAACCGATCGTAAACATGACCGATGTACCCTCTGAAATGGTGCTTTGAGAGCGTTTTTCCTTTTTCGTATTCCTCAATCAGCTGATAAAACTCACGATACGGTCTGAGCATCATTGTATAAATGATGAATATTAAAAGACAAAGGGCGGAAAGCCCGATCAAGAACTCAACAAAAACAAAACGAACAAGAACTTTGCTGTCTGCCGCATAGTCACGAAGCAAATAAACCGATGAAATTATCATATAAGCTTTGTTTTTATATTCAAAAGCCGTTCGGACCTTAACGTCGAGCGCCGTCCAGTTTCTGTCCTTTGATCGTGTGACAACTTCATTTGAACTGTTTTCAATGACGATAACAATATCACGATATTGTTCGACTATGTCCGACCACTCGGCCGTACTTTCGGTTTTTCCGAGTTTTTCGATTATTTCATAGTTATACTGTTTCAGACTTTCTTCGTCGTTATATGCGGAATTGGTGACCGCGGTTGTTACCGAGGCATTATACGAATATGCAAACGCAACTATTACGCCAAGAAAAAGAAGGATAACAACAACGTTCGCCTTTATGTCTTTAGTCATCGCGATTTTCCTTTGAATCAGTGAGATTTTACGAATTTATAACCTACACCCCACACCGTCTTTATGTAATCATTGTTTGGGTCGAGCTTATCTCTTATACTCTTAATATTGACGGCAACCGTTCCTATATCTCCGAATTCGGTGTCCCAAACGTGGCTGAAAATCTGCTCGCGCGTGAGAACCTTTCCGGCGTTTTCCATAAGATACTGAAGAAGCTGAAACTCACGGGTGGAGAATTGAATCGGCTTTGAGTTTTTGAAAACTTCAAACGATCCTGTGTGAATTTCAATGTCGCCGACTTTGATTATTCCGTCTTCGGTAACATCTTTGTTTCTCATTTCACGACGAAGGTGAGCCTTGACTCTCGCAACGAGTTCTTCAACGACAAACGGTTTTGAAATATAATCGTCACCGCCCATTTCGAGGCCGAGAACCGTGTCAAGCGTCTTTCCCTTTGCGGAAACAAAGATTATCGGACAGTCGACCTTGTTTCTTATCATTCGGCAAAGCTCGAGTCCGCTGAGGCCCGGCATCATTATGTCAAGAGTTATGAGTGAAATTTCACTTGCATGCTCTTCAACGTATTCGTAAGCTTCATTGCCGTCTGAGCATATCGCCGTTTCAAAGCCTTCGTCTTCAAGAGCGTCGGAAACAAGATTCGCAATCGCGCGGTCATCGTCAATAATAAGTATTCTGCTCATTCTCAGACGTCCTCCGATAAGAATTTTTTCATCAGTTCGCAACCTCTTTCAACGAAAAGTCCGGTTGCCTTGGCGGTTTCCTCATTGATTGATTCAACGCCCTCAACTTCTTTATTCTTATGATAAATCATAAACGGCACGGCGTCTCTTGCGTGAGTCATAGTCACGATCGGAGTCGGATGATCCGGAAGAATCATGATTTTATAATCATCGTATTTTTCAAGCGACTTCAAAACAATCGGAAGAACACGTTCGTCAATAAGTTCAATCGCACGAACTTTGTTTTCCGGTTCGTTTCTGTGGCCGCATTCATCGGGAGCTTCAAAGTGAATATAAACAAAGTCTTTTCCTTCTTCAAGCTCTTTCATCGCAGTTTCGGCTTTTCCTTCAAAATTGGTGTCAATATAACCGGTTGCGCCCTCAACGTCGGGAGCGTCCATTTTTGCGCTGATTGCGATGCCTTTAAGAAGGTCAACAGCCGAAATTACCGCACCCTTAAGTCCGAAAAGACTTTCAAACGACGGAAGAATCGGCTTCTTTCCTTCGCCCCAAAGCCAAATTGAGTTGGCCGGCCGCTTTCCTTCGGAAAC
Organism: Clostridia bacterium; assembly: GCA_030525185.1. GTDB lineage: Bacteria > Bacillota > Clostridia > Oscillospirales > Acutalibacteraceae > UBA6857. Next base: position 3,946 of record JAUNFH010000111.1, on the reverse strand, counting down.
ACGCTTGAGATTCACGGGGTGATTCTTGAGAAATTCATAGCTTTCTTTCATCATTTCGATGAGTTCTTCGGCGTTTTTGCTGTCGGAAAGATGGGAGCCGATAACCTTTTTGCTGATGTCATGAGGAGGAGTCATGGTTCCGAGGTCGGTCGTTCCGCCGTGAACAACAAGGCAGTGGCGATAGCTCACACCGCTGTAATATGTAAATCTTTCGTTTCCGAAATGTTCCTGAACGCTCTTCATAATCTCGGCCGCTTCGGCTGTTGAAATGTCGCCTGCAGAATAATCAATCATGGTTTTATCTTCATAGCGTTCCTCATCTGAAAGAGTAACAAGATTGCAACGAAGAGTAACATCGTCATCGCGAAGGTCGACACCGATGCTGACAGCCTCAAGAGGAGAACGTCCGGTATAATATTTAAGCGGATCAAAACCCATAACGCTCATGTTTGCAACGTCGCTTCCGGGTTTAAGAGAATCGTCAACGGTTTTCACGAGACCGACCGTTCCGCGCTTCGCAAGCGAATCGAAAAGCGGCTTTTTTGCACACATCATCGGGGTCTTTCCGCCAAGAGCCGGAACGGGATAATCCGCCATTCCGTCATAAAGAACAACAACATATTTCATACGACAAACCGGGCGCATACGTCTGCGCCGTTCCTTTCATAAATTATCAATCTTGATTTTCAATCAATTACTGTATATGATAGCACACTTTCCGACATTTTTCAACTCAGAAAAGCATTTTTCCCCTAACCATGACGTGTCTGAGATTCATTGAATCGTCAACGAAAATAATATCCGCATTCTTTCCTTTTTCAAGACTTCCGCAGACATTGTCCGCACCGATTACACGGGCGGGATTGATTGTGCAGGCTGCAAGTGCGTCGGAAAAAGGAATTGAAAACGAAAGAAGATTTTTGAATTCATCAAAAAGGTTCGTTGTGCTTCCGGCAATTGTTCCGTCCTCAAGGTGCGCCCTTGAATTTTTAACGATTACCTTCTGACCGCCGAGAACATACTCACCGTCTTCGCAGCCGGCACTGCTGAGCGAATCGCTGATTGCAACGGCACGGTGGGCGCCGAGAATTTTGAAAGAAATCTTCACGGTTGCCGGAGCGAGATGAAAGCCGTCGCAGATGAGTTCCGCAGTCACCCGTTCGGAATCAAAAACGGCGCCGACAACACCGGGCTTTCTGCTTTCAAACGCGGTCATTGCATTGAACAAGTGCGTTGCATGAGAGAAACCGTTTTCAAAACCTTTTTTAGCCTCATCAAACGTTGCGCTCGTGTGAGCAACGCTGCACACAGCCTTTTTTGAAACATTGCAGGAAAAAGAAAGTGCTCCTTCGGTTTCCGGCGCAAGGTCAACAAGACAAATTTTTGAAATTTTGTTCAGGCGGTCAAACTCTTCAACGCTCGCCTCTCTTATATAATCCGGATTTTGGGCTCCGCGTTTTTCATATGAAATGTACGGACCTTCCATGTTGATTCCGTGAATATAAGCACCCTTCTCACAGCCTTTGATTTTTTCAATCGAAGAAAAGATTTCGGAAAGATTCTTTTCAGGCAAGGTCATCGTTGTCGGACAAACCGAGGTTACACCTTTTTTTGCATAATACATTGAAAGTTTTTGAAGCTTTTCGACGTCGCAATCGCACCAATCAACTCCGTCTCCGCCGTGAGTATGAATATCGATAAAACCCGGAAGAGCAAGAAGACCGCCCATGTCGTTTTCGGTTTTTTCGTCCGAAAAATTTTTAATCTTTCCGTCTTCGGTCTCAATACTTCCGCTTCTGATTTCAAAATTTTCATCAACGTATTTAAGATTTGATAAAACCATAAAAATCCTCCTCATTACTTCTGCGAAAATTTCATTGACTTTCACTGCGAACATCAAATTTTCCTTATTTTAAGCCTTTTTTGACGCATTGTCAACCGAAACACATCAACAAAAAGTACTCAGCAAAAAGGAGCGGATTGTTTTCCGCTCCTTTTTCTTGATTTTATAATCACTCAACAAGCTGAAATCTTATTCAAAATAGAAAGTAACGGCAGTACTTCCATCCTCATTGAGCTTTATTGTTGATCCTTTCGGATAAGTATTATAGTATGTGCAATAAGTATATCCGGTATTTAAACGCTTCAGGACCTCATCAACGCTGACTTCGTATGAATCAAAAGTCATTTCAACCGTCTTTATATTCTTCCAAGAATACATTCCGACGGTCCAGCCGCGCTTGACTTTAAGCTTTGCCGTTGCGGTGAGCGTTGCTTTCTTTTTCTCCCAAACAGCCTTAAATGTTTCGGGGCCGTTGCAAACCGGAAGATCATATGAATTGACCATGTTTCCTTCGGAGTCTTGCCAGCCAAGGAAATTATAGCCCTGCTTGCTTACCTGTGGGAACTCGATATGGCTTCCGATAACGCACTGCTTGCTCTCGGTATTATTTTCGTCAACCACATATCGAACGGTATATTTTTTGAATTTAAGAACGATACGGAATCTTGCCGTTCCGTCGTCGTCAACCGTTCCAGAAAGAACACCGTCGCTCAGTTTCGGTTCATACCTCAAAAGTGCTGTTTTTCCTTCAAAGCTATATCCCTTTTCGGTTTTGAGAAGATTCTTCTGTTTCAAAAGCTCAATGATATTGTCAATCGAATCGCCGACTTTGCATATTCCGGTGATTTCATCCGTATCCGAATAATACGGAATTGACCCTTTGTCATCCCAAAGCGGATATGAATATTCAACATAAAGCGTTGTCGGCTTTTCAGACCATGTCGAAGTGAATACCATGTCGTCACCGGGCATAACGGAAAGCGGCGTTGAAACGGCATTTCCGTCGGCATCAACCCAACCGGTGAATTGATATCCGCGGGCGGTAGGATTCTTGGGCCATTCATCTTCTGTAATCGGTTCGCCCTTACGCTTTGAAATCAAGCAATGCGTGCTTCCGTCACGATTCAAAAACTGAAGCGAAACATTATCGCAAACCCAGTTGAATTTGATCTTTCTTTCAACTTCGGATGTCATCTGCAAAAAGCTTGAACCCTTCCATCGAATTGTCATAGTTGTTGTTCCTTCGTCCTTTTCACCGCGCTTTGAATAATCAATGCGGATCAAATGCTTTCCGTCGGAATAATCGTATGATAACGCAGGGTTGTCAAAGGTGATTTCAAAGTTCTTTCTCAAATCATCATCGCCGACTTTTAAGTTTGAAACGGAGCCGTCAGTCAAATCCATCATTTTCATTTCAAAAACGCTTTCCTGCATAACGGCAATCTTATCGGGACTTTTGAACTTCAAATTATATTCGGTTGACTCCTTTTTATCCTGAGAATAAGCAAAATCCAATGGTATGTTTGGACTGCCGAATTCAAATATCGGATAATTATTTGATTCAATAACTTTCTCATATCCGATTTTTCCGTCAATCATCTCCGCAACAAATGTTATCATGTAAAACAGGCCGGCATCAACATACATTCCGCCGCACGAGCTCCACTTTGCTTTCTTTTCTCCGAGTTGTTCATAACTGATATAAACAAAGCCGTTCAAGTTGATATATGCGCCGCCGTCAACAACAAAGCCTATCGCATCAAGTCTTGCGTCAAAAAGACCGGCCGCAAGCTTCACCCTAACGCCTGCGCTCAAACCGATTGAACCGAAAAGATATGCGTCAAAGCGATTCGCATTGTCGGCTTCACTCGTTGTTTTCTTTGCGCTGTAGCCTTCATGGAACAGCAAGAAGTTAAAAGTGTTTGTACTTGCCGCTTCATTCGTCCAACCGATGCCGAGCGCCGCTTTAGCCGTAGCTGAAACAACGAAGTCCGCTTTAATTCGGAAAGCAAAAACATGAAAAGGATCAATCGCTCCGTTCCAATCAAAAATTTCACAATCAACCAGGTCAATCCATGATTTTGCAACATCAGTGTTGAATGC
>JAUNFH010000110.1 GCA_030525185.1 Clostridia bacterium | reverse complement strand
GGTGGAAGGAATAAAGGAGCGTTTCCCTGACTTTATATCCGGTGCAAAGTTCAAGCGCCTTTTTATAAGTTCTCACCTGCTCGGAATATTTTTTTTCAAATTCCTCTTCGGACTCAAGAAAGTCTGTTTTGTAATCGAGAACAACAAGTTCGTTTTCTTCAAGGAACGCACAGTCCGCAATACCCTGAATCATTACATATTCGTCAGTGAAACGTGAAAGTTCCGGATAGACTTCGGAAATCGGAACGTTAATCGTGAACTTCTTCTCGCGCATAACAAGCGGACTTTCGAGAATTCTTTTGCAAAGGCCGCTTTTGAAAAAGGCCGAAACGGCTTTTCGGTTGATTGCGTTCTTCTCCTTTTCCGTAATAAGTCCGCGCGAAAAAACGGCTTCAATTTCGCCTTCAAGGTCTTTCTTTGCGTCTTCGTAATTTGCAAACTGCATGAACGAATGGGTTGCAATTCCCCTTTGTGCTCCGGTGAGTCCTCCCGAAAGAAATGCGGGTCTTGAAGAAGCGAAGTATTCTCGGTCAACAAAGTTCTTGTCAACCTCGCTCGCCGCACGCTTGCTGACAACGTACGAAAGTTCCTCGTATTCATATTTTTGCGAGAAGCGTTTTTCAAAAACTTTCAAAAGCTCTTCGTTCACCTTTGAAAGAGGCTTTTTTTCTTGCGGCTGTTCTTTCTTTTCGCAGTCTCGTTTTATGAAAAGTTTCAGTCTGAAATCGGCCGGAAGAACGATGTTTTCTCCGATTCCCGCGTTTTCGCGAAGTTCTCTTAAATCAGGATGGCGAAGAAACGCCGTGAGTATCCAATCAAAGTAGCTTCCGGCGAGAGACGAAGCGAACGGAGTGATCCGCCTTCGGTCGGCATTGATGTTTGCAACGCATTTGAGAGCGGCCTTTTCCGCATTTTTCACGGCGGAAATCATAATGAGTTTTTCCTTTGCTCTCGTCATTGCGACATAAAGAACACGCATTTCCTCCGAAACGGTGTCCTCCCGAAGCGATTGCTTCACCGCTTTATGACAGACGGTCGGATATTGGGCAAGCGTTGCTTCGTCTCGCCTTATAAGACCGAGTCCGGCTTTCGGACTGATTACCGCGTTTTTAATTTCGTCCCGACGGTTGAAAAGCGAGGAACACCCCGCAAGAATACAAACCGGAAATTCAAGTCCCTTTGATTTGTGAATCGTCATGATTCTCACAACGTCCGCATCGGCGGAAACACCGACCGCGCCCGGAAGGTCGCCTTTTGAGCGGTCAAGCCGGTCAATAAAACGAACAAAACCCGAAAGAGAAGAATAGCCCGCTTTTTCATATATATCGGCGTAATCGAGAAGAAGCATGAGATTTTCCTTTTTTGCGCCGTTTTCCTTTTGACAGCGGACAACGGCATCTATTCCCGTTTCGTCATATACCGTCCTGATAAAATCCGAAACGTTCATGCAGACGGCAACGCGCCTGAATTTTTCAATTGTCCGAAGAAAATCTTTGCTTTTTTCGTCTCCGTCCTCTGCGCCGGAAAGAAGGCATGAATAAATATTTCCGTCCTTACGATTCGTTCTGAGAACGGCGCAATCGTCGGCGGTAAAACCGAAAAGTGCGCTCATCATAACGCTCAAAAGCGCAATGTCCTGCTTCGGATTGTCAATCACACGAAGGAAGTTGAGCATCAGACTGATTTCCGGCGAAGAAAAAAAGTCGGCGTCGAGCTGAGTGAAGCACGGAATTTTTTTTCTCTTGAGTGCTTCGGCGTAACATTCGCCTCTTCCGGAACTCATCGAACGCATGAGAATGCAGATATCCTTATACATAACCGGGCGTTCGTTTCCGTCCTCGCCTTTAACGGTGAAACCTTCCTTCACAATTTTTTCAATGAGCGAAGCCGTATATTCCGCCTGATACTCGGCGCTGCTTTGCTCTTCCGTGTCAAGTTCGTTCGTCTCAAGAATATGAAGTTCGGCGCATTCATCGTCCTTTTCGTCATAGAATGCGGAAAAAACAAGCCTTTCCTCATCGTTGTAATCAACTCCGCCGGTCTTTTCGCTCATCACCTGGGAAAAGACAAAATTGACGGCACCGGTTACGCTTTTGCGGCTTCGGAAATTGTTTTTGAGAATGATTTTTGAAGGATAATTGTCCTTTTCGCTTTCATAAATCGGAAGCTTGTTTTTAAGTCCTATGAAGATTTCCGGCATAGCCTGGCGGAAGCGGTAGATGCTTTGCTTCACGTCGCCGACCCTGAAAAGGTTGTCCTTTGAAACGGCGGTGAAAAGCATATCCTGCGCTTTGTTTGTGTCCTGATATTCGTCAATCAAAATCTCGTCAAAATTTTCACGAAGCTCGTTTGCGAGTTCTGTGCGTTCCCAACCGTCCTCGGTTTCACGAACAAGGAGCGACAAGGCATAATGCGCGATGTCATTAAAATCCGCAAGTTGTTTTTCTTTTTTCAGTTCGGAAAAATGTTTTGAATAAAGATTCACTGCGTCGCAAAGGCTTTGGGTCATCGGCGCAAAAAACTTCATGTCGTCATAAAAGTCTTCCTCTCCCGAGCAAAAAAGCGGAAGGAGCGTTTTTTGAACGACGGCTTTCAGTCTGTCACGGCTGTCCGAAAGGAAAACAACGTCGGGTTCGTTCTTCATCTCTTTTGAAACGCTTCCGCGTCTGACGAATTCAAAATTGTTCGCCGCTTTGCGAACCTCGTCCCAGTCCCCTTCAAGAAGCTTTTCATGAAGGAACTCAAGTTGGGCGCCGTCCGATTCGGCCGCTTTCAAAAAAGCTTTTTCAAGCTCTTTGTCGCCGGCAATCATTTTTTTCGTTGACGAAACTATATCTCTGCAATAATCAACCGCTTCGTTTGCGTAATCGAGAATAATTTTTCCGAAACGGCTTTCGCCGATTTTCTTTTCGTCTTTATAATCGGAAGCAATTTCCGCAAGCCACCTTTCCGGGAACGGATAGGAAACGCTCTGGCGATAAAGCTCAAGAATCATCTCTGAAAGGAAAGAGTCGTCCCTTCCTTTAAAAAGAAGTTCCGTCAAATCAAGAAAGCTCTTTTCACCCTTTTCGTAAAGTTCTTCAAGAGTAAGAGCGAGTGCGTTTTGCGAAAGCAGTTCGAGTTCTCCTTCATCCGCCGTCCGAAAGTCCGGCGAAAGGTCAAGCGCTTCAAAATGTTCACGGACAAGACTGCTGCAAAACGAGTCAATCGTGCAGATTTTTGCCGAAGGAAGGAGCATTTGCTGAAAAACGAGCCGTTCGTTCCCCGGGTCTTTTTTGATTTCCTCCTCAAGCGCTTTTGAAATTCTTGTTTTCATTTCAGACGCTGCGGCTTTTGTGAAAGTCACGATGAGAAGGCGGTCTGCGCCCGACGGATTTTCTTCGTCGGTCAACCGTTCGATTACTCGCCGCGTGAGGACGGCGGTTTTTCCCGAACCCGCCGCCGCACTGACGAGGACGCTTCCCCTTCGTGCGCTTATGGCCTCGGATTGTTCTTTTGTCCATTTCGGGCTCATAATTTTTCCTCTTCCTTGTCAAGAATTTCAAGGCATTCGCTGTGCGAAAGCTTTTCGATATATCTGATTTTTCCGCCGTTCTTTCTTTGGCAAACGGAAGAAAAACTGCACCATTCGCAGGTTTTGTCGTGTCCTTTTCCGTAAGCCGGGCGGGCCGGGATTTTTCCGCCGTGAAGGTTTTCTCCCATGTTCTTCATGATTTTTTCGGTTCTCTTTGAAAGCGCGTCGAGTTGCGAAAGCGAGATGAAGTTTCCGCCGATTGCGCCGTTCTTTTTGTTCGTCTTAATCGGAATGAACCGTCCGGAAAGTGAATTGTCCATTCCCTTGATAACCTCGCCGTCATCAAGAATCATTCCGTCCATTTTTCCGCCGGAAAGAAGCTTTCCTTCGGTGATTTTTTCGTCCTCTCCCCTTTCGGAAGAGAACGGCTCAATCCTCGCCGGAAGATAAAGAACACCCGAGGGAATGACTTTTCCGTATCTTTCCGTTCCGTTTTTCCAAATCGAAACGAGATAAAGCACCATCTGCATTCCGAGTCCGGAAAAAACGTCCGAAAGCGAAAACTCCTTCGGTCCCGTTTTATAATCAACAACGCGAAGATAAGTCTTTCCGTCCTTTTTCATCACGTCAACACGGTCAACAATTCCGTGGAGTTCGACAAAACCGTCGGAAAGAGAAATCCTCAACGGGCGCACACCCTCTTTTTCGCTGATCGGAAGCTCAAAATCAATGGGTTCAAAATCGCTTTCTCCGAACTCGGCAAGGAGCCTTTTCGCAATCATGAAAAGCGTTTTGAAAAGCCGGCCGTAAAGATACATGAATCGGCTGCTTCTTTCCTCGGCCGAACCCATGAATTTTTCCATGTATTCTTCAAGATATTTTTTGATTTCCTTTCCGGCGGTTTCCTCGTCGAGGGAATAGATTTTTTCGCCACTGTGGTTTGAAAGGAGCTTTTCAAGAACAGCGTGAACAACCGTTCCGATGTTAGCCGCGTCAAGCGACGCAACCTTTCTTTCCTTCGCCCTCATTCCGTATTTGCAAAAATACTGAAACGGACAACTTCCGTAAGTTTCAAGCTGCGAAGCGGAAAGACTCAGCTTTTTTCCGAAAAGTTTTTTTGCGTTTTCGGCGTTTTCAAAGGCAAAATCTTTTCTGTCGTTCGCCCTTTCAATCGCCTTGAGCTTTCCTTTAAAAGCTTCCTTCTTTGAAAAATATTTTTTCAAAGTTCTTTCCGTTTCGGTGTCTTTGTTCCAGTTTTCGGCCATGAATTCAAAAGCGGCCTGTTCGCTTTCAAGCATTTCAAGCTCTTCTTTGAAAGGATAAGACTCTTCTTCAAGAGACGGAAAAAGCTCTTTGAGAGAAGTAACAATCTCGGATTCGGAAAGCTTTTTTCCGCTTCGGTCCGTCAAAGAATATGAAACAAAAAGGCGTTCCCTTGCACTGCAAAGGCTGTTGTAAATCATGAACCGCTCCTGAGCGGAGGCATCAATCGGCCCTTTTGAAAAGTCCGGAATAAGCGCTCGGAGTTTTTCGCTTTCCGATTCGGAGAAAATCCCCTCTTCGCCCGCCGGAAGCGGAAAAATGCCTTCGTTTGCGCCGACAACAAAAATCACTTTCGGCATTTTTGTCTGAATGCGTCCGGCGTCGCAAATATAAACCTCGTCATAACCGTCCGGAAGTTTTCCGAGCGACTGGGTTTCAAGTGCGGTTTCAAAAAATTCAAGGAGCTTTTTCGGTCTTTCCGGCTTTGAACCGAGAACCGCCGCAAGGTCGTCAAAAATTCCGACAATAATGTCCCAAACCTGCTCCTGTTCAAGAGCAAGCTCAATTTCACCCTCCGCTTCAAGAGAGAGAGCGAATTCTTTGAGCCGTTCGTTCACGCCTTCTTCGCAAAGAAAATTGAAAACGGCGCAAAGAACTTCGCTTGCGTTTTTGTCCTTCACGTTTTCGCGAAGGGAAAGAATCGGTTCAAGAAGGCGGTTCTTCGTTTCGTTGAGTGCCGAAAGCGTTTCCTTCCTTTCCGCGTTTAGTTCAACGCCGAAACCGTCCGGGTTGTCTTTCCATTCCGCACAGAGTGCGTTTGAGTCAAGGCTCCACATCAGAGCGTAGTTTTCAACCTCGGAAATTTCATCCCACGAAAGCGGGGAAAGTCCCGTTTTTGCATATTTCAAAACGGCTTCAAGGCTCACGCCGTTTGCGATTATTTCAAAAAGCGAGCGGACAAGAACGCAGAGCGGTTCGTTTTGAACGCTTGCGCGCCTGTCTTCAAAAATCGGAACGCCGTATTTTTTGAGGCTGTATCTGATTTCCTTGGGATACATTTCGCCGCTTCGGTAAACAACCGCAATGTCACGGCAACGGTATTCGCCCGTTCTGAGAAACTTATGAATTTTTGAAGCAACAAAAGCGCATTCCTCTCGAACCGACGGCGCGTTCACAACCGAAATTGCCGGGCAGCTTTTTTCATACTCCGGCGCAAAAACGTTGAAAAGATTTTTTTCGAGGAACGCGAGTTCGGGAAAAGAATAGGTTTTGAAACCGTTCTTTTCATCGGTAAGAAGAGTTGTTTCGCCGATTTCGGTTCCGCTCAAATTTGCCGCTTTCATGAGCCTTTTTGCGGTTCTGTTCACGCAGGCGAACGGAGAAAGCGGGTCGGTTGAAAAAATGTTGTCCGTGCAAAGAGTGACATAAACGTCCTTTGCTTTTTTCATAATGAGTTCAAGAATTTTCATTTCCTGGCCGGAGAAGTCCCTGAAATCGTCAACGGCAACAATCTTTCCGTCAAAGAAATCGCTTTCAAGCAAAATTTCATAAACGGCCGAAAGAAGGTCGCGGTCGTCAAAAAAACTTTCGCCGAGCAGTGTGTCATACGTTTCAAAAATGAGCGCGGTTTCATAAGTTTTCTTTTTAAGAAGGCCGTCCGGAAGCTTTTCGGACGCTTCAAAAAGTTCTTTCGGCGAAACAGCTTCCTTTTTCAAAAGCGCAATTTCCGAAAGCATTTTTTTGACGAACGCAATTGAATTTCTGTGTTTTGAAAAAAAAGAGAGCTTTTCTTCAAGCTCATCGAGCGCAAGGCTCATCATGACGGCACTTGCGGTGTCTTTCAAAATCGGCTTTCCGATTCCGCGGCAGGTTTTGAAAACAACGTCCGCAAGACGGGTGAAGGAAAGCACGTCAACCCCCGACGCAAGGCGAGGGCCGAGAAGGTCAAGAACTCCCCTGTCGCTTTCAAAGGTGAACTGTTTCGGAACGATGAGAACCGTCTGTTCGCCCTTTTGCGCAAGAGAGCCTAAAAGTTTATGCGTGAAGGTTGTTTTTCCGCTTCCCTCACGTCCGATGATAAAATTGAGCATTCATTTTCTCCTTATCAGATTTCGTGCAAGCAATTTTATTCTTTCGGAAAAACGATTTTTCCGAATTCTTTTTCAAGGTCTGCCGTTCCTTCGGCAAAACCGGGGATTTCTTTATAAGCTTTGCAAAGCGCAAGGCTGAAATATGAGCCGAGTTCGGCAATTTCGGACTCTTCAAACGGACAGTTTCCCGAAATAATCATCGCCGCAAAGCCCTGACAGATTACAAGCATTTTTTTCATGTAATCTTCCGCCGTCGGTCTTTCCATTCTGTAAGTTTTCATGATTGACTCGGTCACATGCGGATGAACGCTTTCAAAAAGATTGAAAACCGCCTTTTCCCCTTTTGCTTTATGAGGAAGAAAAAGCATTTTATAAAGGTTCGGCTCGTTCTTTGCAAAATCAATA
>JAUNFH010000109.1 GCA_030525185.1 Clostridia bacterium | reverse complement strand
GTTCTACAATAATTGTCTTGTTTCGTGAATTTCAGACGACAGCCAAAAGTACCCCGGCGGAGCGGTCGGATGTAAATTTAAAGATGAAACGTGCGGTTAAAGAACCCACCCGAAGCAGTACCGAAAGAGATGAAACGTTCGTTTCTTTCACCGCTTCAATCCGACAAAAGACCGTCTTTATGTTGCTTTTAGGTTGATATACTATATTATATCCAATAATAAAAGCGGAAAGATTCTTTTGAAAGAACGAATTTTTTCTTGCCATAATCAGTAAGAACAGTTATAATATTAAATGAAAAAGAGTTTTAAAAATCAGGAGGGTAAATCCATGAGACTTCTTCTTGCGGAGGACGAAAAGGACCTTTCAAAGGCCCTTTGCGCAATTCTTAAACACAGTAATTATTCAGTTGACCCCGTCTATAACGGCGAGGACGCATTTGATTACGGAATGAGTGAAAATTACGACGGAATCATCCTTGACATTATGATGCCGAAAATGAACGGAATTGAGGTTCTCAAAAAGCTTCGTGAAAACGGAGTTTCAACTCCGGTTCTCATTCTCACCGCAAAGGCGCAGACCGAAGACAAAATTCTCGGCCTTGACTCCGGCGCGGACGATTACCTCACAAAGCCGTTTGCAACGGGAGAACTTCTTGCGAGAATCCGTGCGATGACGAGAAGAAAAACCGAATTTTCTCCGAACCTTCTTTCGCTCGGAAATCTTTCGCTCAACCGCGAAACATATGAACTTTCAACAGAAAACGGTTCAATCAGACTCGGAAACAAGGAGTTTCAGATGATTGAAATGCTCATGACGAACGCCGGAAGACTCATCTCAACCGAGCAGTTCATGGAGCGAATTTGGGGATACGAAACCGAAGCGGAAATCAACGTTGTTTGGGTTTATATTTCGTATCTTCGCAAAAAGCTCGCTTCCCTCGGAGCAAACATTGAAATCAAGGCAACCCGCGGAGTCGGTTACACTCTGGAGGAAGTCAAATGCTGAAACGTCTTCAGCGGAAATTTGTTGCAATTGCAATTGTTGCTCTGGTAACAATTGTTTTTGTCCAGCTCTTTGCCGTTAATGCAGTTAATATCTATCAGCGCGACACCGATTTGAGGAATACTCTCATTCTCATTGCGGAAAACGACGGCCATTTCCCGACGTCGAGCGTCAGCCTTGAGGATTACTATTCATCGTTTTGGAATCCTTTTGCTCAAGGAGACATCAGCGTTGAAACACCGTATTCGACGAGATATTTCGTCGTAAAGCTCCAGGGAAACGTCGTTACTGATATTTCGACGGAAAACGTTGCGGCGGTGAGCGACAAGGACGCGTTTGAATTTGCTTCTCAAATTTATCCCAATGAGCCGGGCTTCGGCGTGATTGACTCATATCGCTATTATTACGTCAAGGACAGCACAAACCAAAAGTCTATGATTATTTTCGTTGACTTTCAGCGGGAGGTTGAATCTTGTTTTACGCTCGTTTCGATTTCGTTTTTCACCGGCCTTGCCTGTATCCTTCTTTTGATTTTCCCGGTTTATAAAATTTCAAATCGGGCGCTCAAGCCGGTCAAAAACAGCATTGAAAAGCAGAAACAGTTCATCACCGACGCCGGCCATGAGCTGAAAACCCCGCTTGCGATCATTTCGGCCGACGCGGACGTTCTTGAAATTTGCGAGGGTGAAAGCGAGTGGATTACGAGCATTAAGGACCAAACCCAAAGGCTTTCCGTCCTCGTCAAAAACCTTGTTGAACTTTCAAAGCTTGACGAAGCCTCGGAAGAGGTTCAGCACGAAACCTTTGATTTGAGTGAGGCGGTTCTTGACACGGCGGCGAATTTTGAAACGATTGCAAAGGCCCACGGACTTGACTTTTCGGTCAGTGCGCCCGAGCGCATTATGTATAAAGGAAACGAGGCGGAATTGCGCCAGCTCGTTTCCCTCCTTTGTGACAACGCCGTGAAATATGCGAGCGAAAACGGAAAAGTTTCCGTTTCGCTTTATAAGACGTCAAAGAATATTTGCCTTGACGTTTATAACGATTGCGACCACGTTGACAAAGAGCAGCTTCCGAGATTGTTTGACCGTTTTTACCGCGCAGACAATTCCCGCTCGAGAGAAACGGGCGGCTACGGAATCGGCCTTTCAATCGCAAAGGCGATTGTTCTTCGCCACAAGGGAAAAATTACCGCGGAAACGGCGGATTCAAAATCGCTCGTTTTTAAAGTTGTTTTTTGATCGGAAAAAATTTGTTCTTTTCCGGAGGTGATTTCTTTGCCGGTTTTTCAGTCGGTTTTTGAACGTTACGAAAAAAAATACGTCATCACAAAAACTCAGAAAGAAAAGCTTTTTGAGCTTATCGGAGATTACGTTATGCCCGACGAGTTCGGAAAAAGCACGGTTTGCAATCTTTATTTTGACACGCCGGATTACCGTCTCATCAGGAATTCGATTGAGCAGCCGGTTTTCAAAGAAAAACTTCGGCTTCGGTCATACGGAATTCCGGACGAAAACAGCAACGTTTTTGTTGAACTGAAAAAGAAATATAAGGGCGTTGTTTATAAAAGAAGAATCAATATGACCTATTCTCGGGCGGTTGACCTTCTTTGCAGAAGAAAAATCGAAAATTCAAAGGATCAGGTTTACGGAGAAATTGCGTATTTCATGGGACTTTATCGCGGGCTTCGCCCGACCGTTTCGATTTTTTGCGACAGAACCGCTTTCTTTTCAAAGGAAGATCACGAACTTCGTCTGACTTTCGACGGAAACATTCGTTTCAGAACAAAGCTTCTTGACCTCTCGCTCGGAGATGAAGGAAAAAAGATTCTTGACGACGACCTTCTTGTCTTTGAAGTGAAAAGTCTCGGAGCGGTTCCGGTCTGGCTTTCAAAGGCGCTTGATGTTCTTGAAATTTATCCGCGCTCGTTTTCAAAGTACGGAAAAGCATATGAAATGATGTTTGCACCTCAGGGTGAGAAGGTGCTTGTTTGATTTTTTTGCGAATCGGTTTTCGCAAAAACGGAGAGAATTTTTGAAAAAACGGAGGAATTTTAAAATGCCGGCAATCTTTCAGTCAGTCCTTTCATCATCGATAACACCGTTTTCGTTTTTTATTTGTCTTTTGACTTCGGTGCTTATCGGACTTGCGGCGGCACTTGTTTATATTAAAACGGAAAAGAGATACACTTCCGGCTTTGTTGTCACGCTTGCGCTTTTGCCGGCCGTTGTTCAGATTGTAATCATGATGGTTAACGGAAATCTCGGAGCCGGCGTTGCCGTTGCCGGGGCGTTCAGCCTTGTTCGTTTCAGAAGTATTCCCGGAACGGCAAAGGAAATCGGCGCAATTTTCATCGCTCTCGCTTCGGGTCTTGCAACGGGAATGGGATACGTTGCCTTTGCAGCAATTTTTGCGGCTATTATGCTTTTGCTTCTTTCGCTTTATTCCGCGCTTCGGCTCGGAGCAAGAGCAAACGCAAAGAAAAAAGAGCTTCTCGTTGTGATTCCGGAAAGTCTCAATTACACCGAGGTTTTCAATGACCTTTTTGAAAAATATACCGATTACTGCGAGCTTGTCAGCGTTAAGACAACAAACATGGGAAGTCTTTTCAAGCTCCGCTATGAAATCAGACTCAAAAAAGAGGGAGAGGAAAAGGAGTTTATCGATTCGCTTCGGTGCAGGAACGGCAACCTTGAAATCATGTGCTGCCGCCTTGCGGAAAACGGAGAAAGTCTTTAAAAGGAGTTCTTTTCAGTATGCATTCTTTGAAAAAACTGAACGCCGTTCTTTCGGCGCTTATGTTTATGGCGTTGCCGCTCTTTTTTGCGGCGTGCAAAAAGCCGTGCGTTGAAACAACGGCCGCTCTTTCAACCGTTGCGCCGATTGAAAACAACGCTTCGGTCACTGTTCCGACGTCGCAAAGCAACGAAACGTCAAAAAAAGTTGACACATATATTATCCTCAACGATGAAAACACAACAATCAACGGAAAGGGAGCTTCGTTTTCGGATTCGGTTCTCAAAATTTCAAAGGGCGGTTATTACTCGGTCAAGGGAAAACTTTCCGACGGAAAAATAATTATTGATTCAAAAGACAGCGAAAAAGATGTTTTTCTTCAGCTTGACGGGGTGGTCGCGCGTTCTCTTTCGGATTCGCCGTTCAGCGTTGTAAGTTCCGAACGTAAGGTTCACGTTGTTCTTTCGGAAAACGCGGTCAACGAGTTTTCGGACAGTTCGGGCGAGGACAGCTATACCGCAAGAAGAAGCGGAAAATACACTCAGGCGGTTCTTTTCAGCAAAAGCGACCTTTCGATTGAAGGAAACGGAACGCTGAAGGTCAGCGCAAAATATAAAAAAGGAATTTATTCCGAAAAGGAGCTTTCGGTTCTCGGCGGAAACATTAATGTTGAAAGCGCAGACGACGCACTCGGCGCAAAAAATAAAATTGCGTTCATGGCGGGAACGCTGACCGCTTCCTGCGGTTCAAACGGAATGAGAACCGGCTTTTCCGCGGGAAAGGGCGAAATCACGATTTCCGGCGGAACAATTAAAATCGAAAGCGGCCTTGACTGCATTCAAAGTTCTTCAACCCTCACCGTTTCGGGCGGTACGTTTGATTTGACGAGCGGAAAAGGAAGCACCGGAAAAGCGGGAAAAAGGAATCATTCAAAGGCAATTCCGCACGTCAGTTCCGGAATGACCGGTTCTTCCGGCGAACAGGCAATTGACGCAAACGAATCGAAGGCGGTCAGAGCGGAAAAATCGCTCACCGTTTCCGGCGGCAATTTTGCGGTGAACAGCCTTGACGACGCATTTTTTTGCGGCGGGAAAATCATAATCACCGACGGAAATTTTGACATTAAAACGGATGCGAATGCCTTTTTCGCTTCGTCAACAATTGCAATTGCGTCCGGAAACATCAACGTCGAATACTGCGCGGAAGGAATTGAAGGAAAAAGCGTTTACATAACCGGAGGAAGCGTCCTCGTCAACACGCAGGGACACGGTTTCGGCGAAAACGGAAACGTTCTTCAAACCGGCGGAACGGTTGTTTCATTCGGCTCAAAGGGCGAGGAAAACTCAAAAAGCGTTTATACCGTGATGGGCGGAACGGTTTTCAGCGCCGGAAGCATGCCTCTCAAACAAGGAAACATTGAAAGATGCCCGGAGCTGACAGCGACGGCAACTTTCCCGGCGAACACCCTTCTTGCAATCACCGGACTTGACGGAAAAGAGGTTTTCTGCCTTTCGATCGCAAAAAGTTGCAAAAGTTTTTGGTTCTCCGGTTCGGAGCTTGAAGAAGGAAAAAATTACAAAATTTACAGCGGCGGAATCAACAACGGGGTTTCAAAAAACGGGGTCTTTTACGGTTCTCAGTACACTCCCGGTTGGCTTGTCGATACCGTTGCGGCAAAATAAAACGAAAAGGTTGCCTAAAGGGTGACCTTTTTTTTGTTTGCTTTTCGTCGGGTGAAGCGTTAAGGGGCGGCTTAATACCATACAGAACTTTCAGTCCGTCTTTCTCGAACAAAGCCGTGAAAATGTTCTTCAAAACCGAGTCAGTCAAACACATATATAATAGAAAAGAAAAGCGTAAAAAAAATAAAATTTTTTAAAAAAACGCTTGACTTTTTTTAGCAGACGTTGTATATTAATGACAGTGATTAGCACTCAATGATTAAGAGTGCTAAAACATCACCGAAGGAGGCGAAGACATGGAGCTTGGAAAAAGAAAGGAAATGATCCTTTCCGCAATCGTTGAACATTACATCAAGACCGGTGAACCGATCGGCTCGAAATTTTTGATGAGCGCGCTTCCGATCTCTGTTTCTTCCGCAACAATCAGAAACGAAATGAGCGAACTTGCCGAGATGGGGCTTCTTGATCAGCCGCATACCTCGGCCGGAAGAGTTCCCTCACAAAAAGGTTACCGTTATTACATTGACCACCTGATGAGCCGCGACGAACTTTCGGAAGAAGAAAGGGAAACAATCAAGGCTCAGCTTGAACGCTTCGCCGGGAATCCGGAAAAGCTTCTCGGAAAAGCCGGTGAGCTTCTTGCAAAAATGACCGACTGCGCGTCGATTGCAACAACGCCGACCGATGAGGGCGCAATCGTTAAAAAGATTGAGCTTATTCCCGTCGGAACGCGCCTTGCGATGATCGTTCTCATCACGTCGTCCGGAATCATTAAAAACGGAATTTGCCGAACGGATACCGAGCTTACGCCCGAAATGGTTTCAAACTTTTATCGGATTACCGAAGAAACATTCATCGGACGGCCGGTCAGCGACATCGGAACGGTTATGATTCAAACGCTTGTTGCTTCGCTCGGCGCCGGAGCGCTTTCAATGAGTCCGCTTTTTTCTCACCTTGCGGACATTGCTTCAAAAGCGGTTCAGGCGGAAATTCACCTTGAAGGCGAACAAAATCTTCTTCACCACCGTGAGTTTTCCGACAACGTTTTTGAAATGATGCAGTTCTTTGACGAGGGAGATAAGCTTGAACGCGCCGTTTCGGCAAACAAGGGTTCGCTTTCGGTAACAATCGGAAAAGAAAATATGTTCCGCCAGCTTGAAAACACGAGCATGATTATTTCAAGATATAACATTCGCGGACATGAGACCGGAGCAATCGGAATCATCGGTCCGACAAGACTCGATTACGCAAAGCTGATTCCGGGAATTGAATATTTGACCGAACTTGTGAGCAAAATGCTCACGGATACGTTTGACGACGAACCGGCAGAAAAGGAGGATGACAATGGCTGAAACAAAAAAAGAGTCAGAAGAAATCAAAAACGAAAAGGAAGCCGAAGCAAAAACCGAAAAGGCCGAAAAGGCTGAAAAAACTTCGGAAAAAACTTCCGGCGAAAAAAAGTCAAAGAAAAAGGAAAAGGGCGAAAGCGAAGCCCAAAAACTTCAAAAAGAGCTTTCCGCCGCAAAGGAAGCGCATATCAGAACCCTTGCGGAATATGATAATTACAGAAAGCGCACCGCAAGAGAAAAAGAGGCCGCCTACGGCGATTCAAAAGCCGACTGCCTCAAAGAACTTCTCGGGGTTCTTGACAATTTTGAACGCGCGATAAACGCGGGCGACACAGACCTTGAAAGTTATAAAAAGGGCGTCGAAATGATTTACTCAAGCTTTTGCGAAACGCTCAAAAAGCTCGGAGTCGAAGCTTTCGGCGAAAAGGGCGATCCGTTTGACCCCAACATTCACAACGGCGTTATGCACACCGAAGACGAATCCTTGGGCGAAAACGTTGTTGCTCAGGTCTTTTCAAAGGGCTACCGCCTCGGAGACAGAATTCTGAGACCCGCAATGGTT
>JAUNFH010000108.1 GCA_030525185.1 Clostridia bacterium | reverse complement strand
GTTTGCGCCTTCAAGGATGACCGCGTGAGGAAAAGTTCTGCATTTAATGCTGTGTGCGATTTTAGCTTTACAGCTTTCATCGAAGTTTATGTTCTCAAACACGGCTTTTCCTCCTGAAAAAAATTGCGGCATAAAGCCTCACAAATCAATATTATACAACAAAACGCCGAAAAAGACAATAGTAATTTTCGGCGTTATTTATGTAGGATTTCGATTGGTTAATATTCGGCGCCGGTGACACCGAATGTCGAGAAAACTTTTTCGGCTGTTTTCAAAAGGTCAATTTTTGTCGGCGTATTGCCGTATTCGTTTTCTTTCCAGACCCAGCGGATGTCATTTTTGAACCAATCGGGTTCTTCGGCCTTTTGACCGTTGAGTTTTTGTTTCATGACTTTTACCCAGCTGTTCCAGCGGTCAACATAAAAATCTTTTGTGAGACCGGACCACTGTTTGTTTGAATAATCGCGAAGCGCACCGTCTTCCGCAATCTGTCTCGAACCGCCCCATGTTGTGATTTGGGCGCGGGCGTTGAAAAGGAAAATCTTTTTTGTGAAGTCATCGAATCCTTCGGCGAGTTTTTCTGCCTTTGAAAGCCAGTTTCCGAGCATAAATTCACGGTTCGCCGAAAGAACTTCATCGGTGAAAAGGCCGAGATTCAAAAACTTGTCCGACCATTTCATGAAGGCAATGAGGTCTTTTTCTTTGAATGCTTTTGACATGTTCTTTTGGTATTCCTGAGCCGTGTTTGAAAGAACCTGTTTCAAAAGGTCAATCGCGTCAAAAAGATACCCTTCGCTGTCGGCACAATTTCCGGCTTCGCAAAGAAAAAGTTCGACTGCCTTTTCAAAAGTCTTTTTGTCGTAGGAGACGAGGTTGTTTCCCCATGTTGACGGAGAACCGACGTCAAGCGACGGCCGCGCGTTGATTACGGATTCCGGTGCTCCCTCTCCGTGTTCGTTGAGCTTTGGATTATAGACCGTATCGTTGAGCATTTTCATTGCTTCAAACATATTTTCACTGCATGAGCCGTATCTGCGCTCGGCATATTTTTGGAGCCATTCTTCAAGTTTTATCGGCTCGATTTCATTCGTCTCTGTCCAAATTGTTTCAAAGAAAAGATCAAATATGATCGGGTTGGAATGAGTTGCTTCGGGCGTGATTCCGATCCCCTTCATGTGCTTTGCCTTTTTTGAAGCTCTTGAAATTTCGGATGCAATTGTCGCAAGGTGACCGTGAAGTCCCATTCTTCCGCCGAAGTTGTTGAGCATGCAGTATACCCACGGCGAGCCGAGAAACTCGCTTCCGAGGAAGTTTTCCCATCTCGGTCTTTTTTCGGCGTAAAGATCAAGAATGAGCGTGTGTTCTTTTCTGTCGGCAACGCCTTCGAGGAGTTCTTTTGACGGATTCTCACCCCATGATTGAATGATCCAGACAGCGTCCTCTCTGTTTTTGAGAATTGCGTCGAGAAGAAAGCTGCTGACCTTTTTGATGTCAAGTCTTCCGCTTCTTCCGCCTTCGTGGAACGGGTCCGTTGCAAAGTACGGAGAAATATCGCCGTAAACTTCGCGCTGACTTTCGTAGAAAAGGTCGGCAAGGCGGAGATAGGCGTTTGTGTCGGTTTTGAGCATTGCGGGACGTTCGGCGCCGTTCCAAAGTCCCTGCGGAATAATCGAAACATCTGGAGCATATTTCTTAATGTCCGTCGGAACCATGCCGTTATATCCTTGAAAAACGGGACTCATTCCCATTCTTCTCATAAAAAGATGGTTCTTTCTTGCAAGATCCGTACGCTTTTTGAAATATCCCGGAGGAAGCGGGGCGCCGGTTGAATAAAGGTTGGCCATGCAGAACCATGCATAATAAGCCGGACCCGGTAAAAATGCAATCGCTTTTTCTTGCGGATAGCCGAGTTTGAGCAAAAATCTGCGCCACACTTCTTCAATTGCGGTGATGTCAAGAAAAACGTTGACACCCTGAAGGGCATAATAATCAAGCTCTTTTTGCCATTCTTCTTCGCCGTAAAAGGCCATTGTATATGAAAGGGAACAGTAGTTGTTTGCATACCTGACTTTGAACGGAGTCGAAACTTTTTTTGTTTTTCCGATTTTCGGAAGGGGAGACGGCATATTCGCCGAACAGCCGACTTGTGAAATGTGAACCGAACAGTAATTTTTGTAATAATAATTGAGACCGGCGGCGGCCGAAGAACCGCTGTTTGCCGTGATTGAAATTTTTTCGTCTCCGGCGTCCGAAAGGGTGAAAAATTCTTCTTCGCTGTCCTCAATAGAAAAGACGATTTTCTCGCAAAACTCTTTTCCGACCGTTCTTTCGATGAGGCCGGAAAGTTCTTTCACTGTGTCTTCTTTTGTGATTTTTACGTTATATTCGCTTTCTTCAAACGGTTCGGGGAAAGAAACGTCGGCTTTTTTGATTTCGTTTTTACTCTCTTCACCGAAAATTTCAATGTTCTTGACTGTTGCGTAAGACGTGTTCTCGCTGTACTTAAAAAGGAAGCGGAGACTGCATGCTTCAAAATCGCAGTCAAATTCATAGTGACCCGAGCATTTTATGTCACTTTTCTGAGTGATGACTTCGGTATAGTTCACAAAATCCACGCTTGAAAAAACGGAAAAAATCAAAATGTCATTTTTCATGCAGTCAACAACGAGCCGTTTAATTCTATGCATGGAATTAAGCTTGACGTCAACATAATTCGGAAATTGTCCGCCGACCCATTTTGTGCGCTTGTTTGAGTCAAAAATTTTGAAAACTTCCTCGCTGTTTTCCTGAGAAAAAATCATGTCCTTTGAGATGGATAACTTATTATACATAATCAAACCGTCCAATCGGATGCATTTTTTGCCGCGCAAACCGGCATTTCTTTTCCCATTCTATAAAAAAATGAAAAAATAGTCAATAAGATTTGACAATATTCGGGAAAAAGGGGAGTCAAAATTCAATTCATCGCAAACTATGTCTAAAAATTTTGAAAAACAGAGAAAAAGGTCTTGATATTTTCAATTTTTATGATACAATGTAGTGAATACAGAAGCGAGAAAAGCCGTTTTTCGCTTTTCCTGCTGTCTGATAAAATAAGGAGGTAAGAACAATGGCATATGTAATTAGCGGCGACTGCATTTCTTGCGGTGCTTGCGCAGACGGCTGCCCCGTTGGCGCAATCAGCGAAGGCGACGGAAAGTATGTTATTGATGCCGATTCTTGCATCGAATGCGGCGCATGCGCAGACGGCTGCCCCGTTGAAGCAATCAGCGAAGGCTGATTCAGGTAAAATTAAAAAAGTAATCCGGAGAAGAGAACCTTCTCCGGATCTTTTTTATAATATATTTTTGAGATATTTTTCAACGGCGTCTTTCCAAAACGGCAATCTTTCAAATCCGCCTTTGTCAAGTGATTCTTTTGAAAGGCGGGAGTTGAGCGGCCTTTTGGCTTTTGTTTTGTATGCCGACGAGGGAACGAAATTGACCTTTGTGTTTCTTTTTGCAATGCGGAATGCTTCCTCTGCAAGTTCTGCCCATGAGCAAAACCCTTCGTTTGTTGCATGGTAGATTCCGTAGTTTTCGCTTTTTGCCATTTCGCAAATGAGCTTTGCAAGGTGTTTTGCGTATGTCGGTGAGCCGACCTGGTCACAGACAACGTTCACTTCGTCGTGGTTTTCGGAAAGCTTGAGCATGGTTGCAATGAAGTTTGTGTTCCTTTCTCCGAAAACCCAGGATGTTCTGACGATAAAGAATTTTTTGCAGTTTTCAAGAACGGCCTTTTCTCCGGCGAGCTTGCTTTTTCCGTAAACATTGAGGGGGCCTTTTTCGTCGTCAACGTTGAACGGGGAATTTCCTTCGCCTTTAAAAACATAATCGGTGCTGACATAAAGCATTTTGGCCTCCGCTTTTTCGGCGCAGAGAGCGAGGTTTAGAGTCCCTTTTTCATTGACCGAAAAGCATTTTTCCTTTTCGTCTTCGGCTCTGTCAACCGCCGTATATGCCGCACAGTGAATCACGCAGTTGATTTTATGCGCTTCAAAAAAGGCTTCAACTTCGCTTCTGTCGGTGATATCGAGCGTGCCAACGTCGGTCGGAATAAACTCACGGTTTTCACTTTTTAAAATTTCGCAAACGTCAGAGCCGAGCTGACCTTTTGCTCCGGTAACAAGAATCATTTTTTCACTCTCCGAAAACAAAATTTACGTCGCTGTCTTTGAGAAGCGGCGCAGTGATATCTTTTTGGGAAAGAATCGGATTGTCGATTCCCCAATCAATGCCGATTGACGGGTCGTCGAAGCGAATGCTTCTGTCGTTCTCCTTTGAGTAATAGTCGTCAACTTTGTAAAGGACCTCAACGTTGTCCGTGAGGGTAACAAAACCGTGACCGAAGCCCTTCGGAATATAAAGAAAATGTTTGTTTTCGGCCGAAAGACGGGCGCTGACCCATTTGAGATAGGTTGGTGAGCCTTTTCTCAAATCAACGGCAACATCAAGAATTTCGCCTCTTGTGCAGCAAAGAAGTTTTGTCTGCGCCGCAGGTGATTTTTGAAAATGAATGCCTCTGAGGGTTCCTTTCTTTTCGGAAAATGAGCGGTTATCCTGAACGAAGACCGTGTCGATTCCGAGAGATTTGAATTTTTCAAGGTTGTATGATTCGTAAAACCAACCTCTGTTGTCGCCGAAAACGTCCGGAACCACAAGCTTGACTTCGGGAATTTTTGTTTCAATGATTTTCATGATATATCTGCGCAAACCGCGCTTCCTTTCTGAAAACTGGTTCATTGCTTTTGCAACACAATGAATTATACTATTTTTGGTAAAAATAGTCAAGAAAAACCGCCGTTAACTCTTGACATTCTGCGTTTCTTCATGGTAAAATAACTCAGCATGGTTTGTGGCCGTGCTGTTTTTATGCCATTATGGCTTTTTAATATTAATAAGGAGGATTCCTCAATAATGAAAAAAGATGTTGTAATCATCGGCGCAGGTCCGGCAGGAATTTTCACTGCCCTTGAAATGATCAAAAAAGGCTCAAAAAAGAGCATTATGATTGTTGAAAAGGGTCAGGCTGTTGAAAACAGACATTGTCCCAAAGACAAAACAAAAGTCTGCGTTTCATGCAAGCCGTATTGCCATATTACGACCGGTTTTTCCGGCGCAGGCGCGTTTTCCGACGGAAAACTTTCGCTCTGCTATGAAGTCGGCGGTGACCTTCCGACTCTCATCGGTGCTCAGACGGCCCAGGAGACGATTGATTACACGGATAAAATATATCTTGAATTCGGCGCGGACGAACATATTGAAGGTCTTGAAGACAGCCTTGGAAAGAAGGAAATCAGAATCAAGGCAATTCAGGCCGGTCTGAAGCTTGTTGACTGCCCGATTCGCCACATGGGAACCGAAAAGGCTCAGGGAATTTATTATGCCATTGAGCAGTATCTTCTCAACAACGGCGTCGAAATGATGTTCGGTTATGAATGTTACGACCTCATTCTTGAAAACAACGAATGCAAAGGCGTTCGTCTCAAAGACAGCAAGGGTGGTCATGAAACCGAAATTTTTGCCGACCACACAATCGTTGCAACCGGAAGAAGGGGAGCCGAATGGCTTGAAACCCTTTGCGCCGAATACGGAATTGCCCATCAGCCGGGAACGGTTGACATCGGTGTTCGTGTTGAAGTACGCAACGAGATTATGGAAAAAGTCAACGAAACCCTTTATGAATCAAAGCTTATCGGTTATCCTCAGCCGTTCAAAAACAAGGTCAGAACTTTCTGTCAGAATCCCGGCGGATTTGTCAGCCAGGAAAACTATGACAACGACCTTGCCGTTGTTAACGGACATTCATACAAAGAACTCAAGAGCGACAACACCAACCTTGCAATTCTTTGCTCCCACAATTTCAGCTATCCGTTCAATCAGCCGATAGCATATGCCCAAAAAGTCGGCGAGCTTACAAATATGCTCGGAACGGGTCACATTCTCGTTCAGCGTTTCGGTGATATTCTTGACGGAAAGCGCACATGGGAAAAGGAGCTCATGCAGTCGAACGTCCGTCCGACTCTTCCCGACGCCGTTGCAGGCGACATCACCGCCGCAATGCCTTACAGAGCAATGACCAACATTATCAATTTCATCAAGGCGATGGATCACGTTGTTGAAGGCTTTGCTTCAACCGAAACGCTTCTCTATTCACCGGAGCTTAAATTCTACAGCAACCGTGTTAAGATGGACGAAGATTTCAACACAAGCATCAAGGGTCTTCACTGCCTCGGTGACTCAAGCGGCTGGACACGCGGTCTTATGATGGCTTCGGTCATGGGTGTTCTTATGGGAAGAAAGCTTATCTGATTACATTGATTTCTTTAACCGCAACACTGCAATTTATGCAGTCGTTGCGGTTTTTCTATTATTTACCGGTGGCTTATTTATAATCGGCGTGATAAAATCGAAGCGGTGATTTGGATGGAAAAGAAAGATTGTCCGTGTAAAAGGAAAAAATGTCCCCGATATAAAAATTGTGAAAAATGCAAAGCTCATCATGAGAAAAATAAGCGGGCGTTGCCGTGCGAAAAAGAAACCGGTAAGAATTAACAAAGCATCTAACGAATTTTTTGTTCTTGGATTGTTGACTTATATGTTATAATTGTTATATCCGAGGTGATACCATGCCGAATATTCGACCAGTTGAAGAAAAAGACATTGAACGCTGTCTTGAAATTTATAATTATTACATCGAAAACACGACAATAACTTTTGAAGAAACTCCGCTGAAACTTTCCGGGTTTTCCGACCGTATAAAAGGTATAACAAAAAATTATCCTTTCCTTGTTGCCGAAGAGGACGGAACCGTTGTCGGCTATGCATATTTCGACGTTTTTAACGCAAGAAGCGCATACCGCCATACAGCTGACCTTTCGGTTTATCTTGACAAAAACTGCCTTTCAAAGGGCGCCGGCTCGCTCCTTTATAAAGAACTTGAAAAGCAAGCACCGAAGTATGAAATCAATAATGTGGTTTCTCTCATTACGTCCGAAAACGAAAGAAGCGTTGCCTTCCATAAGAAGAACGGTTTTTCATTCAAGGGTGAACTTTCCGACGTCGGAATAAAATTCGGTCGGATTCTTTCGGTTATGTTTTATCAAAAGAAACTCTAAACGATTTTAAATATTCTTAATCGTCTTTAAGTGCATTTTAGGTTTTTGTACTACTCTTTAGTCGTGAAACCGCGAACAGTCTTATATGCAAAATATACATAAGCAAAAGCAATTAATGTGAATTTAGAATGAAACTCTTACTTTGTTTGCAGGTTATGGTGAATTTATACAATGTAAAATTTACTGAAAAAACCGCCCGAAAGCAATGAAAAGTGCTGTTT
>JAUNFH010000269.1 GCA_030525185.1 Clostridia bacterium | reverse complement strand
AGAAACGGAAAGATTGAATTTGAAAACTTTTCGCTTTGGCAGGAAGATGTGACGGGGATTGTCCGAATAATCATCACGGCCTGCGGTTCAGCGTATCACGCCGGAATAATCGGAAAATACGTCATTGAAAAAGCGGCGAGAATTCCCGTTGAGGTTGACATTGCCTCCGAATTCAGATACCGCGACCCGATTCTTAATAAAAA
The DNA here is from genome assembly GCA_030525185.1 of Clostridia bacterium. Taxonomy (GTDB): domain Bacteria; phylum Bacillota; class Clostridia; order Oscillospirales; family Acutalibacteraceae; genus UBA6857. The sequence goes on along the minus strand of JAUNFH010000269.1, from coordinate 1,458 downwards.
TACCCTTGTCATAATCATCAGCCAAAGCGGCGAAACGGCCGACACGCTTGCGGCGCTGCGCCTTGCAAAAGAAAAGGGCGCAAAGGTTCTTTCAATCGTAAACGTTGTCGGAAGCACGATTGCGAATGAAAGCGAAAGCGTTGTTTATACCGCCGCCGGACCAGAAATTGCCGTTGCAACAACAAAGGCGTTCTCCGCTCAGGTTGCCGTTTTGTATCTTCTTGCCGCATATTTTTCGGAAAGGAAAGGAACTTTTTCAAAGGACGATCTTTCGCTTTACCTTTCAAATCTTCAAACCGTTCCGAAAAAAATCGAAGAAACGATTGAAAGCGTGAGCGGCGAAGCAAAAAGAATCGGAAAAGAGTTTTCTTCGCTTGAACATTCGTATTTCATCGGGCGCGGCCTTGATTACGCCGCCGCAACGGAAGGTTCGCTGAAGCTGAAGGAAATCAGCTATATTCACAGCGAAGCTTACGCCGCCGGGGAACTCAAACACGGAACAATCTCTCTCATCGAAGAAGGAACGGCAGTTATTGCCCTTGCCTGTGAAGATGCGCTTTTTTCAAAAACAATGAGCAACATCAAAGAGGTCGTCTCCCGCGGAGCAAAGGTTCTTGTTGTGACGACGGAAAAAAACAAAGCCGAGTGTTCGGGTCTTGATTTTGTTGTGGCCGTTCCGGAAGCATATTGTTATTTTTCGCCTTCGGTCGAAGTCATTTTCCTTCAGCTTCTGAGCTATTACACGGCTCTTTTCCGAGGCTGCGACATTGACAAACCGAGAAACCTTGCAAAATCGGTCACAGTTGAATAAACGAAAAAACACTCACATTGCCGAAAGGCACAATAAAACAATCCGCCGACTTTTGCGTAAAGCGTGGTCGGCGGATTGTTTTAGGTTTAAAAAATTATTGAACTTCTTTTCCGTCCGCGTCAAGAAAGACATACTCAGACAAAGCCGACGGAACATAAAACGAATAAGGAACAGAATCCTTTTGAACGATTTTTCGGATCTGTTCTCCGTTTTCAAGCGTAATTTTTACGGTTGAAACTTTCGGATTATTTATAAGAAAAGCATATCCTTCCTGCCAATTAACCGTTGCAACGTCGGGGCATTTGTCCGTTACGGGTTTATATGTATGAACAAAGGTATAATCCTCGCCGTTGTTCTTGATTTCGATTTCCATAGGCAGATAGTAATGTTTTTGGTATTCGTTGCCGGAGATAAACCAGGCTAACGCCGTGTTTTCTTTTTTGCACATACCGGCATACTGTATATCGGTCGTATCCGCCTCGGATATCGGAAGTTCTTCTCTTGCTTTTTTCAGCAGTTCATCCGTTCCGTGATATGTCTTTGCACACCCCGCCATACCGAAGCAAAGTATGAGAATCAATGCGATGCTTACTATTTTTTTCATTTGTTACCTCGCTGTGAATATCGGAAAAAATGATATGAAATAA
>JAUNFH010000107.1:6374-7506 GCA_030525185.1 Clostridia bacterium | reverse complement strand
ATACGGGAGGTATTTTCGGAAAGATTTTTATATTGTCCAGCTTTGGCCTTTTGTCTGAATGTCTGCCATGCGGGTGTAAATTCCGCCTTTTGCGTAAAGTTCGTCCGGTGTTCCCTGCTCAGCAACAACGCCGTCCGAAAGAACAACGATTTTGTCCGCTCCGGCAACCGTCCTCATTCGGTGGGCAATGACAAGAACGGTCTTTTCCTTAATCAGTCTCGACAACGCGGTCTGAATCAAAGTTTCGTTTTCAACGTCAAGACTTGCGGTCGCTTCGTCGAGAAGAATAATCGGTGCGTCCTTAAGGAAAGCTCTGGCGATTGAAATCCGCTGACGTTCGCCGCCGGAAAGCTCACAGCCGTTTTCTCCGATTTCGGTGTTCCATTTTTCCGGAAGCTTTTCGGCGAATTCATCGCAGTTTGCAAGCTTTGCAGCCGCAAGAACTTCTTCGTCCGTTGCGCCCTTTTTGCCGAGACGGATGTTTTCCATAATCGTGTTGTTGAAAAGCGTAACGTCCTGAAAAACAATCGAATAAAGGCTCATCAGCTTTTCGGGGTCAACGTCGGCAACATTCATTCCGCCAACAGTGATTTTTCCTTTTCCGTTGTCCCAAAATCTTGCCGCAAGACGGGAAACCGTTGTTTTTCCTCCGCCGGACGGACCGACGAGAGCTGTAACTTCACCCTGTTTCGCCGTGAACGAAACGTCTTTGAGAACGGTTTCGTCGTTATTATAAGCAAAGCCGACGTGATCAAAAACAATGTCGCAGCCTTCGTTGCTGAGAGTTTCGCCGCCCTTCTGAACCGGGTAATCGAGAATTTCGTTCATCCTTCCGACGTTGGTTCGCATTGCAATGATTGCCGCAAGGTTCTGAAGCGCCGCCTGCATCGGATCATAAAGACGGGAAGCGACGAGAAGGAACATAAAGAGAGTGAGAACGTCGATGCTTCCGTTTTTCAAAAGTATTGAGCCGACAAGAGCAACCGTTGCGATTCCGAGTTTCAAAACCATTCCGGCCGACGTAACAAAAACCGCCGTAATCAATTCGGCCGAAATTGCGCTTTTTTCAACGCCCCTGATTTTTTCCGAAAGTCCCGAAAGATATTTTTTCTCCGCATTGTTCGCTTTGAGG
>JAUNFH010000107.1:0-6364 GCA_030525185.1 Clostridia bacterium | reverse complement strand
CCTGAATTCCGTCGGCACATTTCATTTTTACGGCCATGTTTTTTGCCTGCACTCTGTCCTGAACCTTATAACTGAGAAGGACAATGACAACGGAAACGGGAACCACCCAAAGGGCGGCAAGCGCCATTCTGAAATCAAAGAAGAACATTCCGACCGCAATCAACACGGTTGAGATGAGCGAACCGAAAAGGCCGGGAATGAAGTGAGAACAGGTTTTTTCAAGAACTTCGCAGTCCGCCATGATTGTGCTCGTCAAATCGGCAAGATCTTTTTTTCCGAAGAATGAAAGCGGGAGTTTTCTCAGCCTTTCGGCAAGATTCAGTCTGCGTTTTCCGCTCTCCTCATATGTTGTGAAATATGTGTTGTTATACTGAAACCACGTTGTGACAAGTATCGCCGCAAAACATACGACGCAGCCGACAATATAAAATGCAAACCGTGAACCTTCAACTTTGCCCTTTATCATATCGGAAACGAGGTAATAAAGAAGCGTAACCGGAAGCATAAAAGCAATATTCTGAAAAGCGCAGGCGATTACTCCTTTGACGAGACCGACCGCTCCTTCCCTTGAGCTTGCGGTTGCCCTTTGAATCATTTTGATCATTGCGTTAGCCCTCCTTTGCAACTTTCCATTTAACCGACGCGCCGTAATCGGCCCACATTTTTGAAAACAGTCCGTTTTTGGCGCACAGTTCATCCTTTGTTCCGCTTTCCGCAATTTTTCCGTCTTCAACAACATAAATGCAATCTGCGTTTGCAATCGTTGAAAGCCTGTGTGCAATCATAATTACGGTTTTTCCTTTTGCAAGTTCCGCAAACGCTTCCTGAACTTTTGCTTCGTTGTCCGGATCGGCAAAAGCGGTTGCTTCGTCAAGAATAATGATCGGCGCGTTTTTGAGAACGGCTCTTGCAATCGCAAGTCTCTGCTGTTCTCCGCCGGAAAGATAAACTCCCTTTGTTCCGATCACGGTGTCAACTCCTTGCGGGAACTTTTCGATTATATCCGTGCACTGCGCCGTTTTGAGCGCCAAAAGAACTTCTTCCTTCGTTGCGTCCGGTTTTCCCATTTTTACGTTTTCGAGAATCGAAGCTTTGATAAGCCTGCTGTTCTGGAAAACGAAGGAAACCGTGTTCATCAACTCTTCTTTTGAAATATTTTTGACGTCCGTTCCGCCGACCTTTATGCTTCCTTCCCGAACATCGAAAAAGCGGGCGATAAGACTTGCGAGCGTTGATTTTCCTCCGCCCGACGGGCCGACAAAAGCAACCGTTTGACCCGGTTCGATTTTAAGCGAAACACCGTTTATCACGTCGTGTTCGCCGTCATAGCTGAATTTTACGTCTTTGAGCTCAACGGAAGAATCTTTCGGTTTTTCCAGCTTTTTGCTTTCGCTCATTTCGGAAATCGAAAGAACCGAATCTACCCTTTCGATTGCGTCGGCAACAATCATGTTGTTCTCGCTCATATACATGATTTTTGTCAGCGTCAGCGAAATTACCGGCGTAATGATTATGTAAAACAAAAGGTTGAGCAAAAACTCATTTGTCACTCCGTTTTTCGTGAAAAGGAACGCTCCGGCAATGAGGAAAGCGAAAACGCCGTTGACGGCGGCCGTGTAAAGCATCATCGGAACACGAAGATCCTTTGTGTAAGCAACGACCCATTTTTCGTATTCGTCAATCGTTCCCTTGAATTTTTTGAACGAAAAAACCGACTGACCGAAGGTTTTTACAACGGGAATTCCTCTGACATATTCAACCGCTTCGTTTGACATTGCTTCAAGGGCGTTTCCGTATTGACGCATTTTTTCCTGCATACGCTTTCCCGTCATCGACGACATCACAAGGAAACCGAGAACAACCGGCGCAAGGCTCAAAAGTCCGAGCCGCCAATCAAAGGCCAAAAGCAGAACGAGCAAACCGAGTGGCGTTGCGAGTGCGGCGTATTTATCCGGAAGCTGATGAGCAAGATAAGTTTCCGTCGCTCCGGTGCTGTCGTTGATTATTTTCCGAAGTTTTCCGCTTCCGAAGGAATCGACGAAACCGAGCGGAAGCTTTGCAATGTGTTCGGTCAGTTCAATCCGCATGTTCGTTGCAACTCTGAACGCGGAAAGGTGGGAACAAAGCAAGGCGCAAATATAAACGAGGAAAGACAAAACGGCAAACACCATTGCCATCACGCCGTAATGCACAAGGCCGTTTGCGTTTTCAAAATTCGGCGCAACATCCAAAACTTCTTTGATGATTTTCCAAATGTACCAAAACGGCAAGAGCGCAATGAGCGCACTGACTGCCGAAAGAACCCAGGAAGCATATGTCAAAAATTTATACTTTCCCGCATAGCTCAGCAGCCTTGAAAGATTTGATTGTTTTTTCAAGGGAAACCCTCCTTAATTTGATTTATGATTTCGGAAAGGAAAAGCCTTTCGTAATCGCAATTAGCAGCCGCTAACTCATAGGTGCAACGCAGGCAGACCAAAAAACCTCAAAGCCGATCTTCGGTTAGCTTTTGCTAACCCACGTCCGAAAAAATACAGGGTTTTAAAACCCCATAATTTTTTGCCAGCCGGCGGTATAAAAATCCCGAAGTTCTCTCAGACATTCCGTTGCCTTTTCATAAGGAACGTCATGAATCACCATTTCAAAGAAAGCGGAAAACAAACCGCTGACGAGAATGTGTTCAAGCGTGGAATCAACGCAATATTTCGGATAGCCGAGTTTTTCCGTGACACCGGCGAACGCATGAGTTGCTTCAACTTCGGTTTCAACCATGTCATGAACCATATTTTCATATTTCGTCCCTTCGGACGAACCGAGAAGAAGCCTGAAGGCGTCTTTATGCTCAAAGGCATATTTCATCATTTTCTGAAGCGTTTCACCGGACATTTTTCCCATTTTTTCAATCTGTTCCTCCGGTGAAAGGAAGGTGAAATCTTTTTGGGTTTTTTCATACATTCCGATGAAAGTGTTATAATGCTCTTCAACGAGGGCGTCAAAAAGTTCTTCTTTGCTTTTGTAATAGCCGTAAAACGCGCCGGTTGTCACTCCGGCCTGTTTAACGATATTTCTGAGCGACGCTCCACGGAAGCCTTTTTTCAAAAACTCCGCCTTGGCGGTTTCATGAATTTTTTCAATTGTTGTTTCCGCCTCGGACATTCTTTTCGCCCCCTATATAACACTGTTATATTATATTACCGTTTTTTGCTTCTGTCAATAGGGAAACGAAAAAAATCGGCCGAAAAAGCAGGTCGGCCGATTTTTCTTCAGTTTTTCTTTTTGTATCCGCAGTCGCAATACGGTCCGCCGGAAGCGAGCGTATATTCACGGACGAATTCTTCTGATTTTCCCGCTTCGCTCATCGCATAATCGAGGTGACAAAGCGCCGGCGTAAGGTCATAAAGACCGAGCTTTTTCATCAGCGTGCAAATTCCGCATTTTGTGAACCTCGCTTCGTATCCGCTTTCGTCCGGATATTCAATGTATTCCATATTCCAGGAATACGGGTTTCTGTCGGCGGCTTTGAACTTTTCCGTTTTTTTCATTGAAAGAATGTCTTTTTCGCCGAACTTTTTCTTTCCGCTCATTCGGCAAAAAAATTTCATCGGTTCGGTCATCATTGCCTTTTCATAATATTCGGTCAACAGTCCGACATTCGGACGTTCCGGCATTGAAAGAACGAAGGCGGCAAGTTGCGCGCAACTGACGATATTCATTTTAAAGCGGTCGCCCTTTTCAAATTCGGGAAGCTCGGAGATAATCTTTCGATACTCTTTCTTTGCGTTGAGAGAAATTTTTTCCGCTTCTTCCCTGCTGAAAGAAAAAACATTTTCAAGCTGTTTTTTGAAAGAGCCGAAAAAAACAATTTGCATTAAAGACGGCATTCCGTTGTACTTCATCACGCATTTCTCCATTCAAAAATTGTTTTTTTGATTTTTGAATCAATGTCAATTCTCGTTTTAAGGCATTTCTTCGGGTGCTTTTTTGCCTCGCTGAAAGCGAGCTTCACGAACAGCCCCGAACCAACCGGAAGCATTGTTTTCATCATTCCCTGCGGAAAAACGAAGTGCGTTCCGTGTTCATAAACAACACATTCGGCATTGCAAAAATGCTCTTTTTCCGAAAGGCGTTTTTCCATTCGTTTGACATATTTCGCCGCATTCCAGAGAGCGTCGTCCTTTGCGGCGATTGCAAGAAGTTTTCCGCGGATTTTTTCAATCTTTATGAATTCGTCTTCGGTAATCGGGTGTGCCTTTTCCGAATCGTCAAAAAGCTTTTTCGACGCAATCATGTTGCCCGTTCGTTTTGACTCCTCTTCAATCATATGCCAATACCCCGGATGTTTGAGGCAAAACGGCATATAAGGCAAAGGTTTTCCCTCATACGAAAAAAGCGATTCTCCTTCAATCGGCCATTCCTTGCATCCGTCCTTTTTTCCCTGCATAAAGCCCTGCCAGACAAAATCGCTCGGCGTCATCGCAATTGTGAGCGTGATTTCCGGAAAGAAGGACGCCGCCGTCAGCGCAAGCGTTCCCGTTGTTGACGCTCCGGCAATTCCGACTTTTTTGTTTCCGAACGCTTTCAGGCGGGCAATCGCTTTTTCAATTCGTTCAAGCGGATAATTATGGTGACCGTAATCTTTTTTCGCCGGAGACATCGTAAGAACGTTCACTCCCGTTTTCAAAAGCCACTTCACCGCCGAGCGTGCCATATAATCTTCCGGATCGTCGCCGAGCATTGTGATTATTGCACAGTCGGAACCTTCTTTGCACTCCCAATACGCACCGTAAAAACCGTCCGTTTCAACGTCAAAATGAATGTGTTTCATATTTAAACCCCTTTCAAAAATCAAAGCGGATAATCCGCATCTTCATCTTTTTATCTCCGACCCTTGCGAGAAAGCGGAAAAACGAACTCACCGACGGATCTTTCAAATCATTGTAACCGAGCATATAACCCCTTTCGGAAACGTTGGCTTTTTCATTCCACCGCGAAAGATCGGAAATATTTTCAACGTGAAAGTATGCTCCGACGTCTTTGATTTCTGCGTCCTTTATCCACGTTTTGAGCATGAGCTTTACCGCGCTTTTTCCCGCCGCGTCAAAAACAAGTTTTCCGCCGGGAAAGGCTTTTGCCATTTCCGTAACAAGTTTTTTGACCTGCTCTTCAAGAAAATAATAAAACACTCCGGCCGCAAAAAAGACCGCGCCGCCCGACGAGTCGATTTTTGAAAACCATTTTGTATCGTTTAAATCGCAGGCAATGTTTTCTTCACGCTCCGCAGGCGGAAGAAGTTCGTTTCTCACTGCAATCACGTCGGGAAAATCAAGGTTATAGATTTTGCACCGGCCGTTGTCACAATTCTTCCCCGTTGCGTCAAGGCCGCAACCGAGGTTGACAACAGCGGCCTCCGGGTGGGTTTTGAGGTAATCCTTAACTTCCAAAGCAAGGTCGTTTTGCCGCATTGCAACTTCAAGAAAGCCGAAGCGTTGCATTGCGCTTTTTGATTTTTCGGCAAGAGATGAAAAATCATAGTCAACCTGCTCCGTCAGGCGTATTGCCGTTTCGTCGTAAAAAAGATTCGGAAAAAGTTCGGAACACATTTTTCTTCCGTACATCGGAATGACGAGTGTTTCCTGAACGGTGTTTTTTTCAATTTTATGCCTCATTTGTTTTCACTCCTTAAAAACGGCAAAGCCGGAATTTCGTCTTTTTCAATCACCGAAACGAGCATCTTTGAAAATCCTTTCGGGTCACGAATCTGAAACTGCATATGATTGAAGTTTTCAAAAATCGGAAAAGAGGCGAACGGATAAGTTTTCATGACGTTTTTTCGATACTTGAAATGTTCCTCGATACTGCCGAACTCAAAAAACATATGCTTTTGCAAATCCTCCGGCAAAGGAGGAAACGGTTTGTTTTCAAGGCTGTCGGATAATTGACGACGCATATTTGCATAAGTCAGCGCTTTTCCCGCCGATATGAAATAAGGTTTTATTCTTTCGTCGTCGCACCACATAATTTTTTTGAGCGTTCCGCCTTTTGAAAGATAAAGACTTTTAATCGCAAGATACAAAAACGGGGTCATGATTCGGCGTGTGCTTTTATCAATTTGAGCGAACTGACCGCCGTCAAAAAAGACGTGTTCGGCCGGTATTTTGCTTTTTGAAAGAAAGGAAAGCGCAAGGTCCGCACCCAAAGAGGAAGCAACAACAAGCGAAAGGCGCGTCACACCGCTTTTTTTCAAAAAACTTTCAATCTGCCGAATTTCGTCTTCCCTGCTTTTGTATTTTTGACCGGGGCAATAAACGGTCGAAGTCGGAAGTACGCAAAAGTACCTGTCCATAAGCTCTTTTGCAACGGGTTC
>JAUNFH010000004.1:18470-33070 GCA_030525185.1 Clostridia bacterium | reverse complement strand
CAGCGGAAGAATGACGCAAATTGCCGTTGCCTGCGCCTGCTTTTGAGAAAGTCCGAGCGATTTCAAAAACGGAACGGCAATCATTCCGCCGCCCGCACCGAAAAGCGCATTGACAAGTCCGATGAGAAAGCCGAAAAAAATTTTTTTGATTTTCAAATCAATCACCGTAATAAGTATAACCGATTTTTGAAGAAATAAAAAAACTGCCGCCAAAAGCGACAGATCGGAAAAAAGCCCCGCCGAACCGGAACCGCTTATATAACCTGCAAAATGCAGGGTGGTGATAGCCGGTCGGGTTCACGCTCCCTTCGTCCGGAAAACCGGGAGGTCTGCAATCCGCCGACCGAGCGTCTCTCCGTTTAATAACGTGTTGGGTTATAACCACGGAACGATCGAGAACGGCAGGGTACTTTTTTTAATTTTTTTTGACGGTAAAATTATTCCCCGTCTTCTTCTTCCGATTCATATTTTTCAATGAGTCGGTCTTCAAAAATGTTTCCGATTGTTTCAAACTCATCGTCGTCTTCAATCTGAACAAGATAACTTTCTCCGTCCTCTTCAAGAACTTTGAGGATGAGAACGTCGCCGTCGTCTTCAAGAATTTCAATTTCGTCGTCATAAACGGGAAGAAGCGCAACGTAGCGCGAACCGTCATCCGTTTCAATGCGGTCAAGCTCTTCAAAAATGTGTTCCTTTCCGTCGTCGTCAACAACGGTAACTATATCCATATCCATGTTAATATCGTCGCTCATCAGTAATCCTCCGAAAATTTTAAGGGAAAGACCCTTTGACTTTTGTTCTGCTTGTATTTTACCCTTAAAAACGGTTCTTGTCAACAGTAATTTCTCGGACGCCGAAAGTGAATAATACAAAATATTCTGTTCAGTAAAATCATTTGTGCAGTATACACATTGAAAATCGGATTTTTTTGTGATATATTATAAATAAAAATAAAGCTTTAAGACACGATACATGAGCGTTTTGCGTTCAGATACGACACGAAAAGCGTGTATCGGGTCAATTTTCTTCCACACGCTTTCGGCGTGTGTTTTTTTGTGTCTTCGGCTTCTTTGGAGGTATGAATAATCAATGGAAACCCAAACGAATTCATTTCTTGAAACCGAAAAACTCGGAAAATTGATGCGGAAATATGCCCTTCCGTGCATTGTCTCGCTTCTTGTCGGAGCACTTTACAATATCGTTGACCAGATTTTTATCGCGAACGCGTCTTATCTCGGCTCTTACGGAAACGCGGCGAACACGGTTGTTTTTCCGCTCACAATGATTGCGCTTGCCGTTGCAACGATGATCGGAGACGGCTGCTGCGCGTTTGTGAGCATAAGACTCGGCGCGAAGGATTATGAAAGTGCTCACCGCTCAATTGGAACGAGCATAACTCTCACGGTGATTTCCGGAATTGTTTTGAGCGCGGTTTATCTCATCTTTTCCGATGAGATTCTGACTCTTTTCGGCGCCGGGGTAAACGATGAAACATTCCGCCTTTCAAAGGAATATTTCTTTTGGATTTCGCTCGGAATTCCTTTTTATATGTTCGGGCAGGCGCTTAACCCGATGATTCGTTCCGACGGCGGACCTAAATTTGCAATGATCTGCCTTCTTTCCGGCGCAGTCACAAACATTATTCTTGACCCCGTTTTTATTTTTCCTCTCAAGTGGGGAATGGCCGGCGCCGCCGCCGCAACGTCAATAGGGCAGGTTGTTTCGGCAATTCTTTCGCTTTGCTACCTTTTCAAAATGAAAGCAATCAAACTTCAAAAAGACAGCTTCAAACCTAGAGCTTCACTCGTCAAAAAGATTTTGCCGCTCGGAATGACGAGTTTTCTTTCGCAGGTTTCAATCGTTCTTTCAATGGCGGCGGTTCTCAATGTTTGCAAAGTTTACGGCGCAAAAGACCCGGTCTTTTCTCAAACGCAGTATGCCCAAATTCCGACGGCGGTTATCGGAATCGTTATGAAATTTTTCCAAATCGTCATGTCGATTGCAATCGGTCTTTCTGCTGGCTGCATACCGATTGTCGGCTATAACATCGGAGCCGGAAGGGGAGACAGGGCAAAAGAACTCATGAAAAAACTTCTGTTTGCCGAAGCGGCAGTCGGGGCGGTTGCGTTTTTGATTTTTGAACTTTTTCCGAAACCGCTCATCGGAATTTTCGGAGCGGGAAACGAAAGCGAATATTACACCGACTTTGCCGTGAAGTGTATCCGCATTTTCCTTTCTTCGGTAATTCTCGCCTGCGTGAACAAAGGAACATTTATCTATCTTCAATCGGTCGGAAAGGCCGCCTCTTCAACGGCGCTTTCGCTTTTGAGAGAAGTTGTTTTCGGCGTCGGTCTCGTTTTGGTTCTTCCGCTTTGGTTCGGACTTGACGGTGTTCTTTATTTTATGCCGCTTGCAGATATCTTTACCTTTGCGGTCGGGTTTTTTGTTCTCAAAAAAACGGGAAAAGAACTTGAAAACGGAACGCTGAAAAAGCAATAACAGAAAAAACCGAACATTCGGCGAAGACAAAAGAAAAAACAAAACACAAAAGCTGTAATTTGCAAAGCGGCACCGAAAATGTGCCCGGCGGATTACGGCTTTATTTTCTGATCGGTATGAACTCCTTTTTTCGTTCCTTTTACCGAATGCGGCGGTACCGATTAAAATTTTAAAAAAATGTTTGAAAAAAGTGGTTTTTAAGCGGCACTTATGATATAATAATAAAAATCATATATCTACTCTGGGATAGTAGATTTTGTTTTGAAGTCATTTATTAATTTTTGATTATTTCTTTTGATATATCGGGTGCCTTTTGAAGAGGCACCGCAAAAATTTTACTACGGAGGAAGTTGAAATGCCGCAATCATTTGATCCCGTTTTCGGATCTTGGAAAACCGAAGAACAAATCGGTTCCGGAACCGACGGAAAAGTTTATCTCATCTCAAAAACGAACGCTGACGGCACGGAGGAAAAGTCCGTCCTTAAAATGATTCGCCTCGGCGAAAACCGAAGCGAGCAAAAGTCTTTTAACACAATTGCCGAACGCACCGAACCGGAAGAAAGCGAAGAAGGCGACTATGAAACAATCATCAAAAACATTACCGAAAACATAAAAGTTATTCAGAATGTTGACAACGGAAAACGCTTTGTAAAATATGAAGAATGGGAAACGAGGAAAACGAGCGACGGAAAGGGACGGATTATTCTCATCCGTCTTGAACGCGCAAGGTCACTCAGCGACCTTCTTTCCGAATTTTCCTTCACTCTTGACGAAACTCTCAGACTCGGCGTTTCAATCTGCCGTTCGCTCATCCGCTGCCGTGATTTCGGATATATATATCCGAATCTTAAACCGGAAAACATTCTTTTTGACAGAAGGGGAATTTGCAAGCTCGGAGATTTCGGCTCGTTCAGTTGCCTTGAGCCGTCAAGAACGTCGCTTGCTTTCAAGCGTACACGGTATTACATGGCGCCCGAATTCATCAGAACCGGAAACGTCAACGGAACCGTTGATACCTATTCTCTCGGTCTTGTTCTTTATTCTCTCATCAACCGGGGAAGACTTCCGTTTACCGAAAAATATCCGGAAAAGGTCACGATAAATTCGCTCGACACTTCGCTTGAAAAACGTCTTTCCGGCGAAGAACTTCCCGAACCCGCTCTTTGCGACGAGCCGCTTTTCAGAATTATCAAAAAGGCCTGTGCTTTCAAACCGGAGGAGCGATATCTTTCCCCGAAACAGATGCTTTCGGATCTCAAAAACGCACTTGAAAAAAAGCCGTTTGAAGAGACCGTTTACGAAGATATCTATTCGGTTTCAAAGCCGACAGAGGAAAGTGAAGAAAAGAAGGCATTTGAGGACATTTCTTCCGTTTCCGAAAAGAAAGAGGAAGAAGACGAAAAGCCGAAAAAGGCCGTTTCGCTCCGCGAGGAAATTTCAATTCCGAACGTGACGCCGATGGATTACGCCGGAGAGGAAGTTAAGCCGAGAAAAAAAAGGCCGAGCAATTTTGAAGCTCTTCCGACGAACAGAAAAAAGAAAAAAACGAGCGCTGCCGATATGAGAAAAATCATCATCCTTGCCGCAATTGCTCTTGTTCTTCTGATTTTATTCGTTGCTTCGATTGCGATGAAAATGAACGGTGACGCGGGAACAACAATTTCCGAGTCCGCAAAAAACCTTATGATATACGGAGGTTATCTGCTTTATGGCGTCTGAAATGATCGGTGAAATTCTTAAAGCCGAAAGTGCCGCAAAAAAGGCCGAAACTGCCGCCCGAAAAGAGGCAAACCTGATTATCGAAGCGGCAAAAAAGCAAGCGGAGATTTTATATAACGCCTCAATCGAACAGGCAAAGAGCGAGGCCGCTCTTTCCGTTTCCGAAGCGGAACTCACTGCGGAGGGAATCATCAAGCAGGCGAACAAGCTTGCCGCTCTCCGCGAAAAGAAAGTTATCTCCGCAATGGAAAAAAAGTATGACAAAGCGATTGATCTCGTTTTGAAAAATATTGTTGAGTAATTTCTGAAATTTGCCCGAACAGCGATTTTCCCGGGCAATTTCTTCGGAACATTTCAAAGGAGGTGTTTCAATTTGGCAAAAATAAAGCTTGTGCGCTTTGAACTTGCCGCAATTTTGGAAGAAAGCCGAAGGCTCATTGATTTCCTTCAAAGAGCCGGAACAACCGAGCTGACAACGGTTGAAAGAGACGAAGGTCTTTCTTCTTACGATACAGGACTTCTTTGTCGGAATTTTGAAAGGAAAAGCGAAGCGGCGGAAAAAAGCGCCGCGGTACTTGAAAAATACTGCAACATCAAAAAGCCGTTTTTGGCTTCATTTTCGGATTGTACCGAAATCGGGCTTCAGGAATACCGAAGCGTTTGCGACGAAGCGGATTCACTGATGCTTGTCTGCGAAAAGATCAATTCGCTGACCGAAAAAATCGCTTTTGAAAACGGAGAAATCGTCCGTCAGCAGACGATTATCGATTATTACAAACCGTGGGAAAAGCTTGACATTCCGATGAGCTGCGTGAGAACGCAAAGCTCGAACGTTTTCATCGGATACTTCAAAGAGGAACTTTCAAAAGACGACATAATCGCGGCAATCGCTTCTTGTGCACCGGAAGCGGACGGCGTTGACTGCGAAATCATCAGCGTTGAAAAAACGCAAACGTGCGTCGTTGTTTTTTGCTTCCATGACGACGCAGAAGCGGTTGAAGCGGCCCTGCGCGAAAACGGTTTTGTGAAGCCGGACAACCCCGCGAAGTCGCTTGTTTCGGTCGCAATCAAAAATTGCGAAGAAAAAATCAAAGAGTGCAAAGATAAAATCGAAAAATATTCGCTTGAAATTTCGTCGAACGCTTCATTCTATGAAAAAATCAGGATTCTTGCCGATTGTTATTCGGTTCAGGCGGAAAAGTACCGTGCCGTTGAAAAAGCGGCAACGAGCGAACGGGCAATTTTTCTGAGCGGTTTTGTTCCCGAAAGGGACAGCGAACAGCTTAAATTTGAAATCGAACGACGCTTCACCGCTCAGATGGAAGTTTTTGAGCCGGACTATGAAAACGAAGACGTTCCCGTTTTGATTGAAAACAAACCGTTTGCCGCCGGCGTCGAAAGCATCAGCAATATGTATTCGCCGCCGTCAAACGATGACATTGACCCGAACCCCGTGATGTCGTTCTTTTACTACGCTCTTTTCGGCCTCATGCTTTCGGATGCGGGCTACGGCCTTTTGATGATTGCCGTTTCGCTCTTCGGAAAGTTCAAGCTGAAGCTCACCGGCGCAAAAGCAAAAACAATGAGCTTTGCTTTTTGGTGCGGAGTTTCGACAACGATTTGGGGTGTTCTTTTCGGCGGATTTTTCGGAGATCTTATTCCGACGGTTTGCACTCACTTTTTGGGAATGGAAAAAGGACCCGACCTTGCGCTTTGGTTCACGCCCGTTGAAAACAGCATGAAACTTTTGATGTTTTCGTTCGCGTTCGGTCTTGCCCATCTTTATGCCGGACTTGCAATCCGCTTTTATATGCTTGCAAAAAAGAAGCAGTGGTTCGCAGCGTTTTGCGACGTTGTTCCCGTAATGATTTTCGTTGCCGGCTTTGCCGCTTTCGGAGCGAGTATGCTCACGACGGTTTCTCCGACGGTGAAAAGCGTCGGAATAAAGCTTCTTGCGGTCGGAGCGGTGCTGATTGTTCTGACGTCGGGACGAAGTGCAAAGAACATTTTCGGAAAGCTCGGCGGCGGTCTTTACGGGTTGTATAACACAACAACGGGCTATCTCGGAGACATTCTTTCTTATTCCCGTCTTCTTGCTTTGAGCCTTGTTACCGGCGTAATTGCGAACGTTGTCAATATGCTTGCGGCAATGTTCAATAACGTAATTCTTTTTATATTGGTTTTCCTTGTCGGTCACGCGGTAAACATTGCCGTCAACCTCATCGGAACCTATGTTCACACAAGCCGACTTCAGTACGTTGAGTTCTTCTCAAAGTTCTATGAGGGCGGCGGACGGATTTTCACTCCGTTCAAACTTAATTTGAAACATTTTAAAATCAAGGAGGATACAATCAATGATTAATTTAGGTTTGGCACTTGCACTTTTCGGCGCGGCATGCGCAGTTGTTCTTGCGGGTATCGGTTCGGCAAAGGGCGTAGGTCTTGCAGGTCAGGCTGCGGCCGGTCTTCTTTCCGAGGACCCGTCAATGTTCGGAAAGGTTCTTATTCTTCAGCTTCTTCCCGGTACTCAGGGACTTTACGGTTTCCTTATTGCGATTTTGGTTCTCGTCAACGTTGGAGTTCTCGGCGGTTCACCTGCCGCACTTACGTGGCAGCAGGGCGCATATTATCTCGTTGCCTGCCTTCCGATTGCAGTTGCCGGTCTTTTCTCGGCAATTCACCAGGGAAAAGTTGCCGCCGCCGGCGTAAGCCTCATTGCCAAAAAGCCGGACCAGGTCGGAAAGGCAATCACAATGGCTTCCCTCGTTGAATTTTATGCAATTCTTCCGTTCCTTATTTCACTTCTTGCCGTTCTCAGCATCGGTTGATTTCGTTTTTCTCAAACGAAAGAAAAGCACAAAATGTCTCCAAAGGAGTGATATGATTGACCGGAATTGAAAAAATTGTTGAAAAAATCCGGGAAGAAAGCCTTAATCGGTGTGATGCGGTAATTGCCG
The DNA here is from genome assembly GCA_030525185.1 of Clostridia bacterium. Lineage (GTDB taxonomy): Bacteria > Bacillota > Clostridia > Oscillospirales > Acutalibacteraceae > UBA6857. The sequence continues at coordinate 25,894 of JAUNFH010000004.1, read as the reverse complement.
AAGCTAAGGAAAACGCGGGCGAAATTCTTTTTGAGGAAAGAAAAAAAGCTGAAAAGGAAGCGGAAAAAATTATTTCCGAAGGAAAAAAAGAAGCTCTGAAAAAGGAAAATGCCGCAAGATCCGCTGCGGAAACAATTTCAAAAACACGTTATCTTGAGGTCAAAAACGCAATCGTCAATGACATTATTGCCGCCGCGTTTGAAAAAATTGAAGATATGAGTGACGAAGATTATTTCTCGCTTCTTCTTTCTCTTTGCGAAAAGAACGTTGAAAGCGGCGAAGGAACAATGTTCCTTTCAAAGCGTGACCTTGAAAGAGTTCCTAAAGATTTTGAAGAAACGGTGAATTCCCTTGTCTATGAAAAAGGCGCGGTAAGACTTTCAAAAAGTCCGATGAATATCGAAAACGGTTTTGTTCTCGTTTACGGGGACATCGAAGTCAATTGTACGCTTCGCGCCGTTTTTGACGAAAAGCTTGATTCTCTTCGTGACGCACTTTGCAAAGAGCTTTTCACCGAATAAGCGGAGGTGGATAAGATGAAAGATGCCGATTACGCTTATGCCGTTGCGAGAATCAGAGCGAACGAAAGATATCTCCTTTCAAAAGCCGACGTTGAACGCCTTGTTACGGCGAAAACGCTTTCGGAGGCCGAAGGCGTGCTCAAAGAACGCGGTTGGAATTTTGACGGAGAAAAGGGAGAAATCGAAAACGCCCTTGAGAATGAGCAAAAAAAACTTTGGTCGCTTCTTTGCGAAAGCGTCAGCGACCGAAAGCAACTTGACGTTCTCTGCGTTCAGAATGATTTTTTCAATCTCAAGGCCGCTCTCAAATGCATGATTACCGGAAAAGACGCAAAAGATTTTTTTGCGTTTCCGACGTCGCTTGACCTTGAAACGCTCGTTTCGGCTTTCAGGGATCATGACTTTGAAGCTCTTCCGCCTTTCATGAGAGAAACGGCGAAAACGGCTTACGAAACAGCCTGCCGAACCGAAAACGGGCAAAGCGCCGACATAATTATTGATAAGGCCGCATTGAAGCTTTTTCTTAAACTTTCAAAAAAAAGCGGTTGCGCTCTTCTTGAAGAAGGCGCAAAATATATTTGCACCTGTGCCGATATAAAAATCGCTTTCCGTTCGGCAAAGGCACAGAAGGGACTCGCTTTCATTGAAAACGCGCTTTCCGGCGAGTCCGATCTCGACGAAAAACTGCTTGCAAAAAATGCCGCAAAAGGTGTTCCGGAACTTCTCGGATATCTTGAAAAAACGGCTTATGCAAAAGAAGGTGCGCTCATTTCAAAAAGCCTTGCCGCCTTTGAAAAAGGTACCGACGACGCGGTTACGGAAATGATGAAAAAGGCAAAATATGTCTTTTTCGGTTTTGAACCCGTTGCGGCGTTCTATTACGCAAAAACGGCCGAACTCAAAACGGTCAGAGTTGTTCTTTTTGCAAAGCAGGCCGGAATTGACGAAGAAACAATCAGAGAAAGGGTGAGAACGCTTTATGTATAAAATTGCCGCAGTCGGCGACAGGGACAGCGTTCTCGGCTTTGCCTCGCTCGGAATCGACGTTTTTTCGCCGCTTGAAACGAAGGAAGCCTCAAGGCTCATCCGCCGCCTTGCCGAAGAAAATTACGCAGTGATTTTTCTTACGGAGGCGCTTGCCAAAGAGCTCGGAGACGAACTTTCAAAATATCATTCGTCGGTTCTTCCGGCAATTACGCTCATTCCGGGCGCAAGGGGAAACACCGGCGAGGGAATGAAAGCAATCAGCCGCTTTGTTGAACAGGCGGTCGGAAGCGATATATTATAATTTAGTTTTTATAATCACGCCCCGTTCGGCTACATCGGGGGAAACGTGATTTAAGTTCAATTTGTAGCCGGAAAGGCTATGGTAATTGATTTGAATAAAGGAACGATTACAAAAATTTCCGGTCCTCTCGTTGTGGCTTCGGGTATGCGAGAGGCGAATATGTTTGACGTTGTCCGCGTAAGCTCCGAAAGGCTTATCGGCGAAATAATCGAAATGCACGGCGACAGAGCCTCGATTCAGGTTTATGAAGAAACCTCCGGGCTTCGCACGGGCGAAGAGGTTGAATCAACCGGTGAACCCATGAGCGTTGAGCTCGGACCGGGTCTCATCGGCTCAATCTTCGACGGTATTCAAAGACCGCTTGAAGAAATCATGAAAATTGCCGGTTCAAACCTCACAAGAGGAATTGAAGTTCCGGCGCTCAGTCGCGAAAAGCAGTGGAAGTTCACCCCGACCGTAAAAGTCGGCGATAAGGTCATCGGCGGCGACGTGCTCGGGACGGTTAAGGAAACCGATATCGTGCTTCACAAAATTATGCTCCCGGCAAAATACAAAGGTACCGTTAAGGAAATCACAGCCGGAATGTGTACCGTTGAAGATACCGTTGCGCTCATCGAGGACGAAAAGGGCGAAGTTCACCCGATCACGCTCATGCAAAAATGGCCCGTCCGAAAGGAAAGACCGTATAAAAAGAAAGTTGCGCCGAAAACTCCGCTCATCACAGGTCAGCGCGTTATCGACACGCTTTTCCCGATTGCAAAAGGCGGCGTTGCGGCAATTCCCGGCCCGTTCGGAAGCGGAAAAACCGTCACTCAGCACCAGCTTGCAAAATGGGCAGAAGCCGATATCGTTGTCTATATTGGCTGCGGCGAACGCGGAAACGAAATGACCGACGTTCTCAACGAATTCCCCGAACTTATTGATCCGCACACGGGAAAATCACTCATGGAAAGAACGGTGCTTATCGCGAACACGTCGGATATGCCCGTTGCCGCGCGTGAAGCTTCGATTTATACGGGAATTACCATTGCGGAATATTTCCGTGACATGGGATACAGCGTTGCACTTATGGCTGACTCAACCTCACGTTGGGCGGAAGCACTTCGCGAAATGAGCGGTCGACTTGAAGAAATGCCCGGTGAAGAAGGCTACCCCGCTTACCTCGGTTCACGTCTCGCTCAGTTTTATGAAAGAGCCGGCGTTGTTGAAACGCTCGGTTCTGATGAAAGAACGGGTGCGCTTTCGGTAATCGGCGCGGTTTCACCCGCCGGCGGCGACATTTCCGAACCCGTTACCCAGGCGACGCTTCGTATTGTTAAGGTTTTCTGGGGACTCGATTCCGCACTCGCATATAAACGTCATTTCCCGGCAATCAACTGGCTGACAAGCTATTCGCTTTACGCAGATTCGCTCGGAAAATGGTTCAACGAAAACGTCAGCTCCGATTGGACGGCTTTGAGACTCGAAATTATGCGCCTTCTTTCAAAGGAAGCAGAGCTTGAAGAAATTGTAAAACTTGTCGGTATGGATGCACTTTCGCCCGGCGACAGACTCACGATGGAAGCCGCACGCTCCGTTCGTGAAGACTTTTTGCATCAGCTTGCTTTCCATGAAGTCGATACCTATACTTCTCCCGAAAAGCAGCTTTTGATGATGCGCCTTGTGATGGCATTTTACGATAAGTCGCTCGCCGCACTTTCGGACGGCGCAGACGTTCAGAAAATCGTTTCAATGCCCGTTCGCGAAAGAATAGGCAGATTTAAGTATATTAAGGAAAGCGATATCGAAAAAGAATACGCCGAAATCGAAGAAGAACTCGATCTCGCTTTGGAAGAAGCAAAGAAGGGAGATGACGACTGATGCCCAGAGAATACAGAACAATTGAAGAAGTTGCGGGTCCTTTGATGCTCGTTCGTGACGTTGAAAGCGTTGCGTATAACGAACTCGGAGAGATTGAACTTTCAAACGGCGAAAAGCGTCGTTGCCGTGTTCTTGAAATTGACGGAAAGAACGCCCTTGTTCAGCTTTTTGAACCCTCGGTCGGAATCAACCTTGCCGAAAGCAAAGTCCGCTTTCTTGGCCGCCAGATGGAACTCGGCGTATCGGAAGATATGCTCGGCCGCGTTTTTGACGGACTCGGAAGACCCATTGACGGCGGACCGGACATCATTCCCGAAAAGCGTCTTGACGTCAACGGGACGCCGATGAATCCTGCCGCAAGAAGCTATCCGCAGGAGTTCATTCAAACCGGAATTTCCGCAATCGACGGACTCAACACGCTCGTAAGAGGTCAGAAACTTCCGATTTTTTCCGCTTCGGGACTTCCTCATGCACAGCTTGCCGCACAGATTGCGCGTCAGGCGAAGGTTCGCGGAACGGACGAACAGTTTGCGGTTGTTTTTGCCGCAATGGGAATCACTTTTGAAGAATCCGATTTCTTCACCGAATCTTTCCGTGAAACCGGTGCGCTTGACCGAACCGTAATGTTCTCAAACCTTGCGAACGACCCAGCGATTGAACGAATCGCAACGCCGAAAATGGCTCTCACCGCTGCGGAATACCTCGCTTTTGACAAGGGCATGCACGTTCTTGTTATCCTCACCGATATCACGAACTATGCGGACGCGCTTCGCGAAGTTTCCGCCGCAAGAAAGGAAGTGCCGGGTCGCCGCGGCTACCCCGGATATATGTATACCGACCTTGCTTCGATTTATGAAAGAGCGGGCAGACAGCGCGGAAAAAAGGGAAGTATCACCCTTATTCCGATTCTTACCATGCCCGAAGACGACAAAACCCACCCGATTCCCGACCTCACCGGTTACATCACCGAAGGTCAGATTATTCTTTCCCGTGAACTTCACCGTAAGGGAATTGTTCCGCCGATTGACGTTCTTCCGTCGCTTTCAAGACTTAAAGACAAAGGTATCGGCGAAGGAAAAACAAGAGCCGACCATTCAAACACGATGAATCAGCTCTTCTCGGCTTATGCGCGGGGAAAGGAAGCAAAGGAACTTATGGTTATTCTCGGCGAAGCCGCGCTTACCGATATGGATAAGCTTTACGCAAAATTTGCCGACGAATTTGAAAAGCATTACGTCTCTCAGGGAAACGAAACGAACCGCTCGATCGAAGAAACGCTCGACCTCGGTTGGAAGCTTCTTTCAATCCTTCCGCGCAGCGAGCTGAAACGAATCAGCGACGATTTCCTTGACAAGTATTATATTGAAGATGAAGAGCAGGTGATCTGATGGCGGTCATGAACGTCAACCCGACGAGAATGGAACTCACCAATCTCAAAAGAAAGCTTGCAACCGCCAGGAAGGGTCATAAGCTCCTCAAAGACAAGCGCGACGAACTCATGCGCCGTTTCCTTGACCTCATCCGCGAGACGAAGACGCTTCGCCTTGAAGTTGAAGAAGGAATAAAAATTGCGAATGAGCATATGTCCGTTGCACGCAGTGTGATGACCGACGAAGAAATTGAAGTTGCGCTGATGATGCCGTCGCAAAGAATGAATGCCGACGTGGGAACGAAGAACATCATGAGCGTTGACGTTCCCGTTTTCAAGCCGGAACTTAAATCGGCAAAGGACGGCGAAATTTTTTCCTACGGCTACGCTTTCACCGGAGGAGATCTTGACGAAGCGGTTTCTGCGCTTTCGACGGTAATGCCCGATATGCTGAAACTTGCCGAAAGCGAAAAGACTTGCAGGCTTCTTGCTTCGGAGATTGAAAAAACGCGCCGAAGAGTTAACGCTCTTGAGCACGTTTTGATTCCTCAATATGAGGAAACGATAAAATATATCACAATGAAGCTTGACGAAAACGAGCGTTCTTCGACAACGCGCCTTATGAAAGTTAAGGACATGATGCTGAAAGAGGCTCACCATTATAATCAAGCTTAAAAGGTAAATAACTATGACTGAAGATGAAGTTTTGTTCTCTCATGCTTCGGATCTCAAGATGCAGTGCGCCGACGAATCCCTTGTTCAAAGCACTGCTTTTCTTGACCATAGGCAGAGGACACTGCTTTTGCCGCTTGAAAAAATGCAAAGCGAATATGTGAAAACTTTTTATTACGGCGGCTTTGACGAAGCGGAGCGGCTTTGCGCCGTTTTTGTTCCTCGGTTTTACGAAGAGAACGACGTTTTTGAGTTTTTCAAAATTTATCCCGAATTTGACCCGATTGCACTTTTGCGCCTTGAAAAGGATAAGTTCACCTCTCTTTCCCACCGCGATTACCTCGGTGCGCTGATGGGGCTCGGTCTTCGGCGCGAAATGCTCGGCGATATTGTTACGGACGAAAACGGCTGTTTCCTTTTTTGCCTTTCTTCGGTAAAAAGTTTTATTGAAGAAAACCTCAAAAGCGCGGGCCGCGCAAGCATAAAGGTGAGCGAAGTTCAAAAAGGCGACTTCGTTCAAAAAAACGAACGCACCGAAGACGTTTTCTTTTCCGTTGCTTCCTTGCGGCTTGACGCGGTTTGCGGCGCGGCCTTTTCCCTTTCAAGGGGTAAGGCGGCGGAATTTATCGAAAGCGGAAACGTATACCTCGGCGGCGTTCAGACCACGAAAACCGACCGGAAAGTAACCCTCGGCGAAAAAATCGTTCTTCGCGGAAAAGGAAAAGCCGTCCTTTCCGAAATTAAGGGTGAAAGCAAAAAGGGACGGATACACATTGTAATCAAAAAGTACTTATGACCAAAACCGTGCGTTTTCCGCGCACGGTTTTGTTTTTTTAAAGTGCTTTTTTCATTGAAAAAAGCCGAAACATATGATAAAATAAAACAAGTACGTCTGAAAGGGGAGGAGCTTATGGAAAAGGACGAAATCAAAGTGATTGCAAAAGTCAGCTCACCCTTTTTTGAAAAATTCGGAATACCGAGGCAAAGCGGCCTTGCCGAAAGCGTTGAATCAAAAATCGTTTTTGAAAAGGAATTCAGCGTTCCCGAAGCTTTCAGGGGAATCGAAGGTTTTTCACACCTTTGGGTAATCTGGAAATTTTCCGAAGTGAAAGAACATTCCTTTTCGCCGACCGTTCGTCCGCCGAAGCTCGGCGGCAACAAGCGAATGGGCGTTTTTGCAACACGCTCGCCCTTCCGCCCGAACAATCTTGCGCTTTCTTCGGTAAAATTTCTTCGCCTTGAAAGGGAGAAGGACGGAAGAATTTCTCTCGTTGTGACCGGTGCTGACCTTATGAACGGCACACCAGTCTATGACGTAAAGCCGTATCTTCCTTACGCGGATTCCCATCCTCAGGCCGTCGGCGGTTTTTCGGACGGGGTTTCAAAGGAAAAGCTCAATGTTGTTTTTGAAGCGGAGTTTCCGCCCTCGTTTCCTGAAAAGCTCAAAGCCGGACTTTCCGAATCGCTTTCGTTTGACCCGCGCCCCGGATACCAGCACGGGTGCGGACGGATATATTACATGATTTTTTCCGATTATGAAATCGCTTTTGTTGTTGACGGAAAAACTCTGACCGTGAAAGGGATTACCGAAAAAATCAGCCGATAATTGGAGAAGATTGTTTTGTTTGATGTTTTTTTGTTTGCGTTCAATGCCGTTGCGCCGATTCTTTTGTTGGTGCTTCTCGGATTTCTTTTGAAAAAAGTCGGTTTTGCC
>JAUNFH010000004.1:0-18460 GCA_030525185.1 Clostridia bacterium | reverse complement strand
CCGACGATTCGTTTTTCAAAAAGGCAAACAGCCTTGTTTTCAGGGTGTTTTTGCCGATTATGCTTTTTTGCAATGTTTATGAAATCAAGTCTTTGAGTTCCGTCAACTGGAAAGCGGCGGTTTACAGCGTTTTTTCGATTTTTCTTTTTCTTCTTGTCGGAATTGTCTGCAGTGCGCTTTTTATTAAAAAACGCGACCAAAAAGGCGTAATCATTCAGTGCGCCTTCCGTTCGAACCACGCAATCATCGGAATTCCGCTCGCTCAGTCGCTCGGAGGTGCCGAGGCTCTTGCGTTTGCGTCGTTGCTTTCGGCAATTGCAATTCCGCTTTTCAATGTTCTTGCGGTGTTCACCCTTTCGCGATATGCGGACGCAAAAAAGCCGTCGTTTTTGAGTACGGTTAAAAAGGCGGTTAAAAATCCGCTGATAATCGGCGTTTCAATCGGAGCGCTCGTTTTGATTGTTCGTTCGTTCATTCCGCTCGGCGCCGACGGAACGCCCGTTTTCACAATCAAAAACAATCTTCCGTTTTTGTGGACGGCGCTTTCAAACGCTTCAAAGGTTGCGTCTCCGCTTGCACTCGTTGTTCTCGGCGCAAGATTTGATTTTTCCGCAATCAAAGGACTTTGGAAGGAGATCACGCTTGGAGTAATTCTTCGTAACGTTATGGCTCCGGCTCTCGGAATAGGACTTGTGCTTGTCCTTTCAAAAAGATTTTCGCTCCTTTCCGTAACGGCTGACGAACTTCCGGCTTTTATCTCCGTGTTCGGTTCGCCGGTTGCCGTTTCGGGCGCAGTCATGGTCGGTGAAATCGGCGGAGACGATCAGCTTTCAACCCAGCTTGTTGTTTGGACGAGCATTCTTTCGATGATTTCTTTTTTTGCAACAGTTTTCATTTTGAAAAGTTTTGCTCTTTTATAAATTCAAAAAATAATATATCACACAGGAGGAAACCATGAAGTTTAACGCAAAGAAAACAGCCGCAACCGTTGCGGGAGCGGCGACTGCCGGTGCAGCAGCTGCTGCGGCCGTTATGAAAAAGAAAAAGATCTGTCCGATTTGTGAAGCAAAACGACTTCTTCACAAACTTTCAATCAATGAAAGGGCCGACAATGGCTATGACAACGGCGTTGCGCTCACTCCGCCCATGGGTTGGTCAAGCTGGAACCTTTTCGCTTCAAAAATCAACGAAGACCTCATAAAGGAAATTGCCGATGCAATGAAAAACAGCGGTCTTCTTGAAGCCGGATATAAGTATGTCAACATTGATGACTGCTGGCAGAGTTCGGAAAGAGACGAAAACGGAAAGCTTCAGCCGGACAAGGCAACCTTCCCGCACGGAATGAAAGCGCTGAGCGAATACGTTAATTCTCAGGGTCTCAAGCTCGGACTTTATTCTTCAAACGGAACTCATACCTGCGAGGATTATCCCGCAAGCCTTCGCCACGAAGCCGTTGACGCGGATACTTTTGCCGAATGGGGAATTGAATATTTCAAATATGACTTCTGCCACAATGTTCCGATTTCGGAAAAGGCTCCCGCCATTGCCTTCGTTGAATTTTCAAAGCCGGGAGAAACTGCGTTTGCAAAGTTCTCCGCCCGTGACTGCGTTCTCAAAGACGGCGCAAGAATTGTTCGCGAAGATGATTGCGACAAGGATAATTTTGAATATGTTAAAGGTCTCTGCTCAAGAAACGGCTCGTTTTCCGTGACAGTCGAAAGCGACGAAGACTGCGATGCAGTGCTCACGCTCACGATCAAAAAGGCCGACTGTGAAAGATTCCTTTGTGCAAAGGTCAACGGAAAAAAAGAACACCACCTTTATTTTCCGAAGAACAATGCGTCCGACCGCGTAAAGCGCGTTCAGTGCGACATAAAACTTGTTAAAGGCGAAAACACCGTTGAATTTTATAATCCCGTCGGTTCAAGAATGGACAGCAGCGCAATTCAATATACCCTCATGGGCGACGAACTCAAAAGAGCTTCAAAGGAATATGCCGAAAAGAACAAGACGGAAGAAAAACCGATTGTTTTCTCGCTTTGCGAATGGGGTCTCAACAGACCGTGGAAATGGGCAAGAAGAGCAGGAAATCTTTGGAGAACGACTCCGGACATCAAACCGTTTTGGACTTCGATTCTTTCAATTTATGAATTCACCGTAAGACTTTGGAAGTATTCTTCAATCGGAGGATGGAACGACCCGGATATGCTTGAAGTCGGAAACGGAAACCTCACCAATGACGAGAATACCGCTCATTTTTCGCTTTGGTGTATGCTTTGCGCTCCGCTCATTCTTGGAAACGACGTCAGAAAGTTCATTAAGCCCGACGGAACCGTTGACACCGAAAGCAAAGTTTACAAAATCATCACTAACAAAACGATGATCGGAATAAATCAGGACAGGCTCGGAGTTCAATGCAGAAGAATCAGGACCGGTCTTGTTGACGTTCTTGTGAAACCGCTTGAAGACTCAAAGGTTGCCGTTTGCGTTTTCAACAAGGCGCCGAGCGAAAAGAATGCTTCGGTTGACCTTGAAAAAATCGCAAATCTCGGTTTTGTCAATCTTCAGAAAAAAAGTGGATATAAAGTTCTTGACGTTTGGGAAGAGGAAAGCTTTGTTTCGGGCGGAAAAATCGAAACATCGGTTCCTTCTCACGGCGTAAAAGTTTATATTGTGGAATAAGAACAATGAGAAGAAGCGAAAGAGAAATTACAGATAAAAACGAATTTTTTGAAATCCTTTCCGCCTGTCAGGTCGTGCGTGCGGCGTTTTCGGATGACGAATATCCTTACGTTGTTCCGCTTTCCTTCGGCGTTTCAAAAGAAGGGGAAAGGCCGGTCATTTTCTTTCACTGCGCAAATGAGGGCAAGAAAGTTGAACTCATTGAAAAAAACAACCGCGTTTGCGTTGAGGCGGACGTCTTTGACGGATACTACGGCGAAGGAATCAAAATTACAACGCTTTATAAAAGCGTGATAGGTTTCGGCAAGGTTTATAAATGCAAAGGCGATGAAAGAATCAGCGGACTGAAAGCTCTCATGGAGCATTGCGGATATTATCCCGAGGATGAAACGCTCAAAACCTGCGCCGCTTTTGAAAAAGTTGCGATTTATAAAATTGTGCTTGACAGCATTTCCGGAAAAAAGAACATTCATGAATAAAAGAAGGCTGACACGAAAAAACACTTCGTGTCAGCCTCTTCTTATTTTGCGATTGGTGGGAACAGTGGGGATCGAACCCACGACCTCACGCATGTGAAACGTGCGCTCTGACCGGCTGAGCTATGCCCCCGAAACCAAGAAAATAATATCACTTTGATTCTTATTTTTCAAGTGGCTTTTCGGAAAAAATCAAATGAATTTGTAAACCGCAATCCCGAGAAAAGCGGAAAGAACAATCATGAGAATCGGAGACGGAGTTTTCTTTTTGAAATGCTTGAAAACCGCACCGATGAGAATGAGAACCGCAAGAATGAAAAGCGCGCGAAAATCCGGCGAAAAACCGCCGCTGAGCGTTTTAAAGGAAAAAAGCGTGTTTGCGCCGAGGGTGACCGCCGTTGCAAGAATGAGAGCAACGATGCACGGACGTACTCCGGAAAGAAAAGCCTTGACCCCGGAATATTTCAAAAGGTTTGAGATGAGCGCGGCAATGATAAGAATGATTATAAAAGACGGAAGAACAACGCCGAGCGTCGCAAGAAGCGCACCGAAAATTCCGGCTCGGGACGCACCGACAAAAGTTGCCATATTGACTGCGAGGGGGCCCGGTGTGGATTCAGAAACGGCAACAAAATTCATGAATTCGCTCTCTGTCAGCCAGCCGTTTGATGTGACCGCTTCGCGAATGAGCGAAATCATTCCGTAGCCTCCGCCGAAGGAAAACGCGCCGATTTCAAGGAACGTCAGAAAAAGTTTCAGATATATCATTTTTCCGCTCCTTTCTTTTTAAATGTTTTCAGTGCATAAACCGCAACGCCGAAAACCCCGCAGATCAGAATATAATATACGGTTGAAAATTTCACGGCGAAGAGTGTGAAAAGAACCATAGCGGAAAAAACAACCGCAAGAATCGCGCAGTTGAAAGCGGTTTTTTGAATCTTTTTGAGCATTCCGATTCCGGCCGTAAAAATGAGATAAAGAACGCAGACCTGAATTCCTTTGAAAGCAAAGGAAACAAGCTCAAAGCTCAGAAAACGGTCAAGAAAAAGCGAGATAATATAAATCACAAGGAAAGACGGAATGCAAACGGCAACCGTTGCCGCAAGAGCGCCGAAAAAAGAGCCGACTTTGTATCCGATGAAAGTCGCCGAATTGATTGCAACGGGGCCGGGGGTTGATTCCGCAATTGCAACGATATCGAGAAATTCATCTTCGGTAAGCCATTTTTTCTTTGAAATGAATTCGTTTTCAATCAGCGCAATCATCGCATAGCCGCCCCCGAAAGTGAATGCGCCGATTTTTAAAAAGGTCAAAAAGACCGAAAGTGTTTTTTTGAATTGTTCTTTTTTCATTTTTTCACTCTTTTCTGTTTCCTTCGGTGATGTTTAAGAATTCAAAAAATCGGTTTGCCGATTTTTTTGAATCTAAAAAGCCGCCGGAAAATCCGGCAGCCGAAAACTCATTTGAATTTGAACATTTTTCTGAAGACTTTCTGCCAACGGTTGAGATAAAGCGTGACAGAAGCGGTGTAAAGAAAGTCAAGCAGAAAGAACATGACGTTTGCAATCGCAAAAAGAATCGGAATTGCATATTTTGCGAGGAAGGTTCCTTCCTCAACGTCAAGAAATTCCGTCAAAGGTATGTTCATGATTTTGAAAAAGACATATTCCGCAACAAAAACGGCAACGTTGAAAATCAAAACTTTGACAACGTATTCGAGAAAACGGTTTTTGATTTTTCCTTCGATGAGTCCTTTGATTATAGGATAGTATCCGAAGAAAAGGACATAAAGCAAAGCGGCCTCTTTGTTCGGAATGACGAGAAGGCTGATGACGGAGGTTGCGGCATATACCCCGAATGCCCATCCCCGTGAAAGTTCAATCACGCAAAAGAGGACAATCATTCCCGCAGCGGCGGGAAGGGCAATATACAAAACGTCAAGAACCGTCGGAAGAAGAAGAACAACCGAAAGGGCGGTAGCCATTCCGCCGATTGCGGTTTTTGCGGCATTGCTCATTGCTTTTTCCTCCTCAGCAGCACGGAATCAAATCGCCACCCATGCTTTCGCAGCAGCAGTCGGCGCAAAGAAGGCCGTTGCAAATGCTGCAAGCGTCGCAGGAAGAACCGGCCGAGCCTTCGCGTGCGGTGCGGAAACCCCCGTTACGCTCGTTTTTGAGGTTTTCGTAGATGTGGCGATACTGTGCATTGTTCGGATCCATGTTGTATGCCGTCGTGAAATAAGTGTATGCCTGGTCAACCCAGCCGCGGTTGTAATTAACCTGACCTTTGAGGTAGTACCACTGAGCGTCCCTTTGCGACGGAGACATGCTTTCAAGAATCCTCTCCGCTTCGTCAAAGCGGTTTTCGTTGATGAGCGAGCGGACTCTGATGTATTCGGCGTTCTGGTTCGGCGCCGAATAGCTGTTTCCGGCGGAGTAGCCGGAAGAGTAATCGTTTCCGTAAGAGCCGGAAGCGTTGTAGGTTGAATATTGATTTGACGAGGAATTTGAGTCGAATGACGCCATTATGGTGTCATAGGCTTCGTTAAGTTCCTGCATTTTTTCGTTTGCGGCGGCCGCAAGGGGACTGTCGACGTAGTTGTCGGGGTGATATTTTTTTGCGAGTGCGCGGTATGCGCTTTTGACTTGGGAAACGTCGGCTCCGTGCGGAATGCCGAGAACTTCATAAGGATCTCTCATTGTTTTTTGTTCCTTTCAAAACGTTCTCTGTCATGCGGTTCATTCCGCCGAAAAGAATGTTTTCAATAATTTCGCCGAGAAGCGAGCAATCGGTGCTTTTGAACGCTTTGATTGCTTCGGCGCTGCTTTGGTTGAGTGTGCTTTTGATTTCATGCGTTGCTTCCAAAGGAAGCTCTTTTGTTTTGAGTGAATATTTGTTGACAAAAACGTTGAATGAGCCGGACTTTATGTCGCTTTCAATGTCATCGAGCGCATCGATGAGATATACCCAACGACCGACAAAATATCCGAAACGGTAAAGCTCGTTCGTTTTTTTTGAAAAGCCAAACGAAAAAATTTTTCCGAGTGCGTCGGCCGAAAAGTGCGCCGCCTTGTCGGTTGAAGAAGTTTTTTCTTCTTCCGTTTCGCTTTGCTTTTTCATGCTTTCAAAAATCAGTTCGTCAAGAGAAGGGAAAAGTTTTTTTGCTTTTTTTCGTTTGAGTGCGGCGAAGGGGAGAAGAAGGAAAAAGAGAATTTTCTTAAAAAGGGAGCTGTCTTTAATGTTGTCTTTGACTTTGTAATAAAACATCAAAATCGCCGCGGCGCAGACGAAGTCATATTCTTCTTCGGCATTGGTGCAGTAATTGCATTTTTTCGCCGGATTGAACGGACAGCGCCCGCTTTTGAACGACGGCCGGATTCCCTTTTCGCAGAGCCTGACGAGGACAAGAAACGTCATGTCATAGCTTAAAATGAAGCGTGAAAAAACGCCGTATCGTTTTGAAAGCGCTTTGCAAAGCGAACAGTAAAGCCCTCTGTAAAGCTCATATTCACGGACTTTGAGTTCTCCTTTGTCCGTTCTGACGTAGCCAAACATAATATAATTCCTTTATAAAAATGAAGCGATATTTATCCGCTTTCTTTAACATAATTGTAATCATTATACTTTATCTTTTCCTAAAAGTAAACGGTTTAAAACAATATTTTATTATCTTTAAGTTTGATTTATGGCTTTTTGCACCAAAAACGGGTCGGATTTTTATTCATGTTTTTTGGCTCTCGGACTTGAAAATAATGGAAAAAAACCGTATAATTTTCATGCTTGACCGAGAGGACAACGGTATTTCCTCTCGGTTGAAAATATTTTTATAAGGAGAAAAAATTATGCCGGATTTTTTGATGAAGATTATCAGCTTTGTGCTCGGAATCGTCACATCTCTCTCAATGAGCATGTCCTCACTGACTGCTCTCGTTAACAGAAGCAACTTCAGCGTTGCCTCTTCGTTTGACACTGTTTCTTACGAAGAGCAACTCGTTCCCCAAAAGGACTCGGACGGTTGGTGGACTTTCACGTCCGACAGACCGCTCAAGGTTGTTCAGTTCACCGATGTTCACATCGGCGGCGGAATTTTGTCGGTCAAAAAGGACAAGAAGGCTCTCAACGCCGTTGCCGCAATGATTACCGCCGAAAAGCCCGACCTTGTTGTCCTCACCGGAGACAACGTTTATCCCGTCCCGTTCCAGGCCGGAACGTTCAACAACGGAATTTCAACCGACGTTGTAATCAGCCTTCTTGAAAAGCTCGGTGTTTATTACACCGTCTGCTTCGGTAACCATGACTCGGAAATTTACAGCGACTATACCCGTGAACAAATTGCGGACAAATACGCAAATCCCGACCTTAAGTACAGCCTTTTCCAAAAAGGACCGGAAGACATTGACGGTTTCGGAAATCAGATTATCAAGGTCAAAAACTCAAAGGGCATTGTAACAAACGCTTTTTATGTTCTTGATTCTCATGATTATGTTCAGTCCGATATTCTCGGAATCAGAGGTCAGTACGACAATATTCACGAAAACCAGGTTGAATGGTATAAGGAAAGCGTTCTTGCAATCGACGCCGCAAACAAGGCGATTGACCCGACTTGCCCGATGTTCTCTTCGCTCATGTTCTTCCATATTCCTCTCAAAGAGTATGACGATGCATGGAAAGAATACAAGGCCAACGGCTCAAAGGACACCGAGAACGTCAAGTATCTCGGCGGCGGATATTACGAAGACAACGAAAAAGTCTGCTGCGGTGTCGGTGACGATAATCTCTTTGAAACAATCGTTGAACTCGGTTCAACGAAGGGAATCTTCTGCGGCCATGATCACGTCAACAACGCTCAGCTTGAATATAAGGGCGTCAGACTTGTTTACGGAATGAGTATTGACTATCTTGCTTATATCGGAATTGACAAGAAGGGCGCACAGCGTGGTTGCACGGTAATCAGCATTGACGAAAACGGAGATCTTTCCGTCTCACTTGAAAGCTACTATCAGGACAAATACGTCAGCAAGTATGAAAAGGAAAATGTTTCCCTTGATCGCTGATTGAACTTGATTCAGAACAGCCGTCGGTTTTTCCGGCGGCTGTTTTTGTATGCTGCTCTTTGGCGGTACTGCCTTAAGTGGGTTCTTTAACCGCACTGGTTTCTTTTTGAATTAACCCCCGGCGGAGCGGTCGGGTGTAAATTTAAAAGAAACCAGTGCGGTTAAAGTACAAACCAAGGCAGTACAAAAAAACAACCGTCGCATTTCGCGACGGTTAAAATCAAAAGTTAAAACTTTATTCTTCCGTGAATTCCGAATGATGAAAGAACCCTTGCACATTCGTTTACGGGAAGTCCCATGACGGTGAAATAATCACCGTCGATTTTTTTGACGAGAACGCTTCCGAAACCTTGAATTCCGTAAGAACCGGCTTTGTCAGAAGGTTCTCCGGTTTCGATGTAAGATTCGATTGTTTCTTTTGAAAGGGGATAAAACTCGACTTTTGTGCAGGAAACGAAGCCTTTTTCCTTTTCTCCGTCGGTAATGAAAACGCCGGTGAAAACCTCGTGCTCTTTTCCGGAAAGGGAAGAGAGCATTGAAAAAGCATCGGCTTTGTCTTTGGGTTTTCCGAGAATCTTTCCTCCGAGGGAAACGACTGTGTCGCAACCGAGAACAACAGCACTGGGATTTTCTTTTGAAACCGAAAGCGCCTTTCGTTTTGAAAGCCGTGCAACAGCGTCCGAAGCGTGAATACCATCCGGAAGAGTTTCGTCCGTTTCGGATGGTATAACGTCAAAAGAATACCCCGCCGCAGAAAGAAGCTCCTTTCTTCTCGGTGAACCGGAGGCGACGATGAAGCGACTCATATTTTTCCCTCCGCAAGAAGCTTTTCCGTTTTGAGAATGAGCGCAACGGTCTTGCTGTCCGAAATCTCTCCGTTCATGACGAGCTTTACGGCCTCTTTGAGCGGAATTTCTTCAACGGACAAAAATTCGCCGTCGTCAAGGTGCTGCCGGGTCTTTGAAAGTTCCCGAACGAGAAAAAGGTGAATGATTTCGGTGCAATATGCAACCGTGGGATAAACCGTTCCCATCGGAATGACTTTTTCGGCAACAACACCGCATTCTTCCTCAAGTTCGCGCATTCCGGCCGAAAGCGGATCTTCGCCTTTTTCGAGCTTTCCTGCCGGAAGCTCAAGAAGAACTCTTCCGTAAGGATAGCGGAACTGGCGGACAAAAAGGAGGTTGCCTTCGTCCGTGAGTGCGGCAACGCAGACTCCTCCGTGGTGTTCGACGAGTTCGCGGTGGGTTTCCTTTCCGTTCGGAAGAAGAACCGTGTCGTTGTAAACGTTGATTATTTTTCCTTCGTAAATTACTTTTCGGCTGATTTTTTTCTCGGTCAATTCCATAAATTTATGTCTCCTTTCGGAATACTTCAAAGCTGAAGCCGAATATAAATTATCAGATGTTTTAAAAGGATGTGTTCGTATGACTGTTTATGAAAACGAAGCGGCTTTCGATTATGAAAAAAGCAAACATATGATTGAAGAGCTTTTGAAAAAATATCCGTTTCTTTCGGCCGACGTTGTCGGACGAACCTGCGTCGGAAGGGGAATTTTTGCGCTCTCGGTCGGAAACAGAAGAAACCGGGTTCTTCTTGCCGGCGGATTCCACGGTTCGGAATGGCTGACGTGCCTCGCTCTTTTCCGCTTCACCGAAAGGCTTTGCTCATGCATCGAAAAGAAGGAAACCCTTTGCTCGGTTGACGTTTCAAGGGCGTTTTCCGAACTCGGCGCAGTGATTATTCCGTGCGTCAATCCGGACGGAACCGAAATTGCCGTTCACGGCCCGCAAGGCGCAAGGAGCGCACGAAGTTTTGTCGAATCGCTCGGCGTTTCGGATTACTCAAAATGGAACGCAAACGCAATGGGCGTTGACATAAATCATAACTTTAATGCCGGTTGGGAAACGCTTCGCCGCATGGAAGAGGAAAATGGGATAACCGGCCCTTCCTCAAGGCAGTTCGGCGGTTTCCGCGCCGAAAGCGAAGCGGAAACAAAAGCACTGACAAGGCTTTGCCGGCTCATTCCGTTTCGACAGGTTATGGCCGTTCATTCTCAGGGTGAGGAGCTTTACTGGCAATACGGTGAAGACACTCCGCCTCAGGCGCACATGATGGCAAAAATTCTTGCCGATTCGTGTTCATACCGTCTTGTTGAAAATGCGGGACTTGCTTCTCACGGAGGGTTCAAAGATTGGTTCATCAAAGAATTTTTCCGCCCGGGATTCACGCTTGAAATCGGAAAAGGTGAAAATCCTCTTCCGTTTTCCGAACTTGACCCAATCTACGGCCGCATTGAAGAAGCGTTGACAATTTTTACGCTGATGTGATTAAAGAAGTTTGTCCTTTTCAACCGCGGCATTGACCGCTGCGGCAACGGCGGATTCAAAGCCGTTTTTTTGAAGTGAAAGAACTCCCTCGATTGTTGTTCCGCCCGGTGAACATACTCTGTCGGTAAGCTCCATCGGGTGTTCTTTGCTTTCAAGAATCATTTTTGCCGAACCGAGAACGGCTTGGGCGCAAATTTCGGTTGCCTGCGCTTTCGGCATTCCGTTTTTGACTGCGGCTCTTGCCATTGCGTCAATGAACATGTACGCAAAAGCGGGAGATGAACCGCCGATGACACCGAAAAGAGGGAACATTGATTCCTGAAGTCTGACCGCCGAACCGAAAGATTTGCACATTTTTTCGGCGAAAGCGAGGTCTTCTTCCGTTGCATTTTTGTTTCCGCAAAAAGCACTGACCGCCTCGCCGACGGTTGCGTTAATGTTCGGCATGACGCGGATAAGGCGAACCGAATCGAAAAGACGTTCCTCAAGGAAGGAAAGTGACTTCCCGGCGGCGATTGAAATTACGAGCGGGTCGGTTTCTTTTATTACGTCCTTTAGTTCCGAAAGAACACAAGGCAAAACGTTCGGTTTTACCGAAAGGACAAGCCGGGAGCAATTTTTTACGAGTTCTTTTGAAGTTTCAAAAAACCTGAGTCCGAATTTTTCCGCGAGGGCGGAAGCTTTTTCCGCGTTCACGTCAAAAACAGCAATTTCCTCACCTTTGAGAGTTTTTGACGAAACAAGTCCGCTGATCATTGCGGACGCCATGTTTCCTGTTCCGATGAATCCTGTCATTATTATTCAACCTCTTTTTCTTCTTTTTTCTCTTCCTCTTCGGGAAGGATTGACGTGCAGTTCGGGCAACGTGTTGCCTCAATGCTTATTTCACTTTTGCAAAACGGACAAATTTTTGTTGTCGGTGCGGCAGGGGCTTCTTCTTTCTTTCCGAGGTCGGCAATTTTGTTGATTGCTTTGACGAGAAGAAAGATGATGAACGCCATGATGAGAAAATTGAGAACGGCGGTTATGAACGAGCCGTAATTAAGCGTTGCGTAACCCGCGTTTTTCGCCGCTTCGGCGGTTGCGAAGTGTTCGTCGGTGATTGCAAGGACGATGAACTTGTCCGCAAAGTTGATTCCTTTTGTTGCAAGGGAAATTACCGGTGAAATTATGTCGCCGACGAGCGAATTGACGATTGCCTGAAAAGCGCCGCCGATGATTACGCCGACCGCAAGGTCAATGACGCTTCCGCGCATGATGAACTTCTTGAATTCATTGATGAATCCGAGACTTTTTTCTTTCATTTTTAACACTCCCGTTTTTAAAAAAGTTACTCTATTTTATCACAAAGCGTCGAAGCTTTCAATAAAAATCAAACGCCCGTAAGGTCAAAATCGGGAATAAAATCTTTTTTTGCCGAGTCGAGCTCCTGAACAAAAACGTTTTTGAAACCGAGTTCTTCGCAATAAGAAAGAACTTTTTCATATTCCCTTTCGGTGATTCTTCTTTGAAGCTCCGGAGTGTTTTCAATTTCTCCGCACGAGGTGTATTGCGCCATGAGACTTATGTATGTCTCTGTGCCGAGGTTTTCTTTGATCCAATCGAGGATAAGCTTTGACTGGTTAGTATTTTTCGGAAGAATGAGGTGGCGGATAATCAGTCCCTTTTTCATAAGACCGTTTTCGTCGAAAATATCTTCCGGTTGCTGACGGCGCATTTCAAGAATTGCTTTTGAGGCGTTTTCAAAGTAATCTTCCGCCTTTGAATAACGCCCGGCTCTTTCCGAACTGATATATTTTAAATCCGGAAGGTAGATGTCGACGGCTCCGTCAAGTTTTTTGAGCGTTTCCGCCTTTTCGTAACCCGAACTGTTATAAACAACGGGGACTTTTGATTTATATTTTTTAAGCAGAACCGAAAGCTTTTCCGCATAATGAGCCGCAGTCACAAGGTTCAGATTGTGTGCGCCGGAAGCGATGAGTTCGTCAAAAATTTCCGTGAGCCTTTCTTCGGAAATTTCCTTTCCCTTTTTCGCCCTGCTGATTTCAATGTTTTGACAAAAAGCGCACCGAAGATTGCACCCGGAAAAGAAAACCGCTCCCGAACCGTTCGTTCCGCTTATCGGCGGTTCTTCCCAAAAGTGTTTTGCCGCTCTCGCAACAACAAAGTTTTCTTTTACGCCGCAAAATCCGCAACTTTTGCTTCTGTCAATGCCGCAATTTCTCGGACAGGCATTGCATATCATATAATCACCGCCTTCGGCTTCATATTTTACCACAACAAATTGACTTTTTCCACCGCTTGGAATATAATTTATTCAAAGCTTCCCGATTTAGGGTTGCCTTTTGAATTTAAAAAAAATACCGTCGGAGGTTTTTGGAATGCTTTTGACAATTGATATCGGAAACACAAATATCACTCTCGGTGCTTATGAAAACAAAGAACTTGTTTTCGTTTCAAGAATGTATACCGCAAGACACAAAACGAGCGACGAGTTCGCCGCCGATCTTTTGAATCTTTTCAAACTTTACAAAGTCAACGCAACGGACTTTTCGGGAATTGTCATGAGTTGCGTTGTTCCGGAGATTGAAGAGAGCGTCATCAGAGCGCTGAAAATGATCACCGGAAAAGTTCCCGTTTCCGTCGGTGAACGACACCACGGAAATTTTGAAATTGACGTTCTTCCCGTCGGAGCCGTCGGAGCCGATCTTATTTGCGCCGCCGTCGGAGCTAAGAAAAAGTATCCGCTTCCGTGCATCATCGTCGATCTCGGAACGGCAACAAAGGTTATTGTTGTTGACAAGGCCGGAAAATTTGTCGGCTGCACAATTTCTCCCGGCGTAAAAATTTCAATGGACGCCCTTGCAAAAACCGCCTCGCTTCTTCCGTCGGTAAGTTTTACCGTTCCGGAAAAAGCCGTCGGAACAAACACGACCGAATGCATTCAGTCCGGAATCGTTTATGGAACGGCCGCAATGCTCGACGGCCTTATTAAGCGGATGAAGGCCGAACTTTCGATTGACGAAGTTTCCGTCATTGCAACCGGCGGCTACAGCAAGGGAATCATTCCGTGCTGCGAAACGAAGATGATTTATGACGAAAATCTTCTTCTTGACGGTCTTGTCGAAGTTTATGAGGAAAGTAATTTGTAATTTAATTCAAAGGAGAAAAACAATGAAAAAGACGTTAAAAAAATCACTGTCCGTTCTGCTTGCGATTGTTCTTTTGTCCGTCTCAACGCTGCCTGTTGCTTTTGCGGAAAAAGAAGAAATTCCTATTATTTATGTTTGCGGAATGGGAAGCGTCCTTAAAGACGCAAACGGAAAAACAATTGAAGCCGCCGATGTTGACAAAGATTATATTATCAATGCAACAAAGAACGTTGTTTCAAAAATTCCCGTTGATCCGAACGGAAACTGGGACGAATACTGCGATGCGCTTTATGCTTGCTTTGCACCCATTTACGATGAAATTCGTCTTGATAAAAACGGCGAAGCGTCCGACGGAAGCCATGTTGCGAGAACATGGAGCAAAAACAGCATAAAAAAGAAGTATTCAAATTACACGGCCGAAGATTATTACTATGCGTATGATTGGAGAATCGATCCTTTTGAAGTTGCGAAAGATCTCGGAAAATATATCGATGCCGTCCGCGAGGTTACCGGAAAAAGCAAGGTCACAATCATCGGACGCTGTCTCGGTGCGTGTATTGTTACGGCATATCTTGTTCAGGAAGAAAACGTTTGGGAAAAAGTTCAAAACGTAATTTATTACGCTCCGTCGGTCGGAGGAATCGGCCTTCTCGGCGCATTGTTTTCCGGACGGATTGAGCTTGATGACGAATCGATTGACCGTTATATAAACGCTTATTCGGAAAAGACTTCTCTCATTGAAGACAGCTCGCTTCAGGCTCTTGTTGTGTCGGTAATTTCTTTTGCGAGATATCTTAAACTTTTGGGCTTCGGAACCGATGTGATTATGGGAATATACAGCAAAGTGTATGAAAATATCGTTCCGCGCCTTGCTCTCACGAGTTACGGATCTTTCCCGTCTTTTTGGAGCATGATCGGTACCGAATACTATGAAGAAGCCCGCGATTTCGTCTTCAAGGGACAGGAAGAAGAGTATTCAAAAATGATTGAAAAAACCGATCATTTTTATTACGATGTCACCGCAAAACTTCCGGAAATCATCAAAGAACTCAACGGCCGCGGCATAAACTTTGCATACATTGCAAAGTACAATTCAGACATTGTTCCCGTTTTTAAGGGCAGCAACGTTCAGGGCGACGGAATCGTTGAGCTGACAACTCTTTCCGGCGGAGCAACAAGCGCAAAAATGGGTTCTTGCCTTCCGGAAGAATATATTAAAGCGGCAAAAGAAAACGGAACCGAAAAATATATTTCGGCCGACAAACTTGTTGACGCTTCAACCTGCCTTTTCCCGGACACAACGTGGTTCATCAAGAACATTGATCATGTAATCATGCCGGATTGCATCAATCCGCTTCTTGTCAATATTTCAAAAGGCAACGGAAGCTTCACGGTTTGGTCGAGCGAAGAGTTTCCGCAGTATATGACATACAGCGAAAGCGACGGCTCGGTTAAGCCTGTTGTTCGGGAAAACGACAACCTTGAGCATACGCCAAAAGATTTTATCAGTTCGATTTTCAGACTTTTTACAAATTTCTTCAAATTCTTAAAATCACTTTTTGACAAAAGAAAATAACGCGGCGGTTTTTACATCGGTCCGTGACGCAAAACCTATTTAGATAATTTCAACAAAAAGGAGAAAACACCATGGTTGACGTTCCCGTTAATTGCTTTTTCCAAGGGTGCTATAACCCTGAGTTTGAAAAAGAAATCGAAAAATGCAAAAAAATCTGCTTTGAGTATAACAAACTCAATCCGTTCGACAGAGAAACCCAGACCGAAATTTTAAAAGGGCTTCTCGGTTCGATGGGTGAGAATGTAATTATTACTCCGCCGTTTTGGTGCGATTACGGCTATCACATAAAAGTCGGCAATGACTTTTATTCAAACCACAATCTCATTATTACGGACGGTGCCGAGGTAAAATTCGGAGACAACGTTTTTATTGCGCCGAACTGTTGCTTCACAACCGCAGAACACGCAATAGACCCCGAAATGAGAAAAAACGGCATTGAAATCGCAAAGCCGATAACCGTCGGAAACAACGTTTGGATCGGAGCGGGTTCGGTTGTTCTTGCCGGTGTTTCGATCGGGGATAACAGCGTAATCGGAGCGGGGAGTGTCGTTACGCGGGACATTCCCGAAAATTCGGTTGCCGTCGGTGTTCCGTGCCGCGTCATGAGAAAGATTACGAAAGAGGACAAAAATACTTATCCGCTTCACGAAAGTATAAAAGACAAATATTAAATTTCAAAGGGACTGTCACACTTTTTTCTTTGCTAAATGCGACAGTTCCTTTTTATTTTAAGCCGGATAATTGACAAAACCACTTGTTTGTGTGTGATAATAAACAAAGTATTGACAATATGTTGAAAATGAGATATACTTTTTACGGAAAAAAATTGTTTGATATCGGAGAAGAAGACATATGGGAGAATATATACTTCACGGCGTTTCACGGGCCGACAGATTTAAAAACCGATTTGTGAAAACCGCGCTTTTAATAAGAGGAAGCAAAAAGCTCTTTTCTTCTGAAAAGGCGGCGGATGAATATCTTGAAAAAATCCGAGACGAAAATTTTAATCTGAGGCTCGAAGAAACTTTTGCGTGTAACGTTGAAAAAAGAAAGTTTTTGGATACCGAGTATGCCGTTTTTGAGCCGAAGGGAGAGAAGAGCGCAACAACGGTTTTTTATCTTCACGGCGGAGCGTATGTGCGTCATATCACAAAACTGCATCTGAAAATGCTCGACCGGCTTTGCGAAAGGACAAAAGCACGCATTGTTGCGCCGTGTTATTTGACGGCACCGAAATACGACTTTCATCAAAGCGCCGAACAACTCATTGGGATATATCATAAGGAAACATTGAAAAGCGAAAAAATCATAATTTCCGCAGATTCCTGCGGAGCGGCAATCGGAGTTTGCCTTTTGGAGCCGATTTCAAATCGGGGATTGAAAATGCCGGAAAAGGCGGTCTTTTTTTCTCCGCTTTTAAGTCACGGACTTTCCGAAAAAAAGGAATTTGAATCAGACCCGATGTTCGGCGGAACGGAAGGATTGGCCCGCTTTGCCGAAAGTTGGAGCAACGGCTCGAATGCGGCCGATCCGATGAAAATCAATTTTTCGCTTTTGCCAAAAACATATATCTTCACTTCAAAATGCGATATGCTTCACGAGGGTTGCCTTGATTTTTTCAAAAAAGCCGAGGAAAACAATGCCGATGTGACTTTGGAAATGTGGAATGAAATGTATCATGTTTTTGTCTTGTATCCGCTTTCGGCTTCAAAAGAAGTTTTTGAAACCGCCGTCGGATTAATAATTCGTTAACTGCCACATACCAAGGCTGCGAAATACAGATAAAAAAAGAAAAAATTTTTTCCGAGTTTTTGCGGCGGACGTTTTTTACTAACGGCCGCCTTTTTCGGTAATAATATTTTCGGTGATGATTAAATGTTTTCCGAACTTTTCCGCGCGGCGAAAAAAGGGCAAAAAGGCTCGTGGTTATCGGCTCTTTTTTTGTTTTTCGCCGAAGCGCTGACCGCTGTCTTCTTTTTTGTTCTCCTTTTCAAAACCGCCCGCGGGGAGTTTTTTGAAAAATACCGACTGCCGTCTTTGATTTTTCTTTTTGCGGCAGTGTTTTTGATTCTCTGCGTTTTTCGTGCGGTGAATGTCCGATTCTTTTTGAAGAGCGCCGAACCCGGGGAAAAAACATCGGTAAAAAGTTTTTTCGGCTCGGTTTTTCTTGAAACGATTCTTTCCTTAATTAAAGCGGCGGCCTTTTTTGTTTGCTTTTTTCCTTCGGCGGCGATGGCTTTTTCTCTTTTTGTCTTTTCACAAAACGGGATACCGCTGACGGCGGCTGCGGTTCTTTTTGCGTTTTTGGCGGCGATGCTTTATGTTTCGGCTTTCTTTTTTTCAAGGATAGTTTCGGCATTTTTTCTCGTTCCGTACGTTTATGTTCTTGTTCCGTCGCTCGGCGTTTTCGGCTCAATCGGTGAAGGTCTTTCAAAAAACGGTGTAACGGTTAAAAGTCTTGTCCGTTTGAAGCGGAAATTTTCGGGATATATGCTCTTGAATCTTTTCGTTTTTCCGATTCCGTTTGTCTGGGCATTCAGAAAAAGATTGCTTGCATTTTTTGCATACGGCTTGATTTAAGCGGAACCGACGGCTATAATAATATGAAAACATTAGTCGGCGGTGGTTCGGGATATGAAAAAGAAAAGGATTTTCAGAATAATTACGGCGCTTCTTATTCTCGGTGTAATGACCGTGATTTTTATGCTTTCCGCCCAGAAGGCGGTTGAATCGGATAAAACGAGCGACAGTTTCATTACCGTTCTTTGCAGGGCGGTTGTTTCAAAATTTGATTCGCTTTCTCCGGAAGAAAAAACCGAAAAAGTGAAAAGTCTCAGCTTTGTTGTGAGGAAGGTGGCTCATATGACGGAGTTTGCCGTTCTCGGCTTTTTGTGTTCGGCCTTTGCGGCGAGTTACGGCGTGAGGTTGAGCTCTTTTGCGTTCGCGTTCGGATTTTCCGTTTTTTACGCGGCGACCGATGAATTTCATCAGCTTTTTGTCGAAGGGCGAAGCGGTCAGTTTTCCGACGTCTGCGTTGATTCGGTCGGAATCCTGTTCGGAGTTGCTTTTGCGGGCTTGATTTGTTTAATCGTTAAAAGAATAAAAGTAAGAAGAAAAAGTTAAAATTTTGTCCGCCGGGTAACTGCGGACACTTTTTGTTTAATTGGGAAAAAAGAATTGTATAAAAAGC
>JAUNFH010000268.1 GCA_030525185.1 Clostridia bacterium | reverse complement strand
TACCATTTTCCTTGGCCGAAGTCACCGTTTTTGTCGCCGACATAAAATTGACTTGCCGCATAAGCCGCATAAGCCGTTTTGCCCATCTTCTTAACAATAGTTTCGGTATTCTCCTGCCCAGCAAAAAGCGGATAAGCAATCTTGCATTTTTCAACACATGGGTCGGCAACACACGCACCATTTTCCAACATATATCCATCTTTACACGCCGTGCAGGAACAAGGCTCATAAGCGCTACTGTATGTGGCGCAATTTGCAACTTTTGCCGTGTTGCAGGCAACTCTGTCGCAGGCTTTTGTTGTTGCGTTGAACTGGTAATTTGTCGGACAAGCCTCACAGGTGCAGGTCTCTGCGTTAAATACTTTGCTTTCAGCCGCACAAGTGTCAGCCGATTTATCACATTCCGGAACACAAGCCCCGTCAGAAAGTAAATATCCGCCCTCGCATGCCGTGCATTGGCAATCGTTGTTATAAGCCGCGCAATGCTCAACTTTTGTTGTGTCACAAGCGATGTACTCGCAAGCCTTTGTCTCGGAATTAAATTGATAATTTGTCGGACACGCCTCGCAAGCGCAAGCCGCCGCATTAAAGATTTTGCTCTCTGCGGCGCAGCTTTCCGCCGTTAAATCACAAGAGGTTTCTTCTCCGTAAAACATGCAAGAACAGCCACAGACTTCTTCTTGAAGAATTGCCAAAAATGTTGCACTGTCATAAAAGTCAAATTCTGAGCAGCTGACACCGCCTGGAGACATTTGGGTCACTTTTTCAGCTTCCCCGTAGGGCTTGTCCGGATTAAAATTATTGACGGTTTTTGTTGATGTAAAAGTCAGGTCTTTCAAGTTCAAAATGATGGCACTGCGGCCGTTTTCAGAAACAGAAGCCACAATCCCGACGGGGTTTTGTCTTCCGTCATAATACTCAGCAGAACCGTAACTTTTATTCTCATACATAACATCTCCGACTTTTGTCGGAATTGTTTCTAAAATATTTGAAATAAGACTGGCAACCCGCACCGAAAGTATCGCTTGAGCCAAACCTGTATGAGACCTGTTGCGCTTTCCGGTTCCAAAGTCAAAAACATAGTTTGTATAGACTGTATATTGCGTTGCTGTCCAATAGAAAGAATTTGTGAGCATATCCGCTTCAACATTCTTGTTTTTTAATGTTTCCAGTGCTGTATTTAATAAAATTTTATTATATCCGGTAGAGCCTGAATTTCCCATTCCGTCCGTCATCTGCCAGATATCCGTTCCGTAAAATTCCATCCATTCGCCGATAGACGGCAAATACCATTTCCCTTGGCCGAAAAAGCCATCTTTATCTCCGACGTAAAACGAATTGGCCGCATATGAAACCATCGGTCTTCCGTTTTTGTGTTCAGAAACACAAGCTTGTGTAATTTCTTTTCCACTGAATATAGAGGAATATTTTGGCATTGCGGAATTTTTGTTTTGCAATCAAAATCCCCGCAGAAAACGGTATTGTCGTCCTTGATGTTAAACGGACACGGGAGCACGTCTTTATTGAAACAAGCGCACTTTTTTCGAGTCTGCGTATAGCCTAATTCTTCACAACCTGGACGATGTAAACACTCATCAGATGCGTAAGTGTTTGATATTACACAAAAAGCAAAAAGGATAAAAATAAGCTGTTTCATAAGACAAAACCCCGTGGTTG
>JAUNFH010000267.1 GCA_030525185.1 Clostridia bacterium | reverse complement strand
TCGTTGAAGGCAAGATCGGAAAGTATTACAAAGAAAACTGCCTCCTTTGCCAGGAATTCGTTCGTTCGGATCTCTTTGAAGGAAACGTTAAGGGTTATGTTGATTCAGTTGCCAAGGCTCTCGGCGCAGAAATCAAGGTTACCGCTTTCGTTCGCTTTGAAAAGGGCGAAGGAATCGAAAAGAAGAGCGAAGATTTTGCTGCTGAAATCGCAAGCATGATTAAATAATTGAACTTTGCTAATTTGTTGTCCCTCTTGGTTTTTCAAGGGGGACAAATTTTATAAAAGAGGGAATATTATGAAAACTGCAATTTTCGGCGCCGGTTCACTCGGAACCGTCCTTGGCGCTTATCTTTCAAAAGCCGGCGTTGACGTTGATCTCATTACCAGAAACAAGGATCATGTTGACGCACTCAATCGTGACGGAGCAAAAATCATCGGAAAAGTGAACATGACCGTTCCCGTTCACGCATTGACTCCTGATCAAATGACGGAAAAATATGAGCTTATAATTCTTCTCACAAAGCAACTTGACAACAAAAATATTCTTGAAAACCTCAAGAAGAATATGACCGACGATTGCATTGTTTGCACAATGCAGAACGGGCTTCCGGAACTTTCGGTTTCCGAAGTTGTCGGAGAGGAAAGAACAATGGGTTGCACGGTTGCGTGGGGAGCGACGCTTCACGGCCACGGTGTTTCCGAACTTACGAGCGAACCGGACAGCATGAGCTTCGGTCTCGGCCGAATGAACGGCAAGAAGGACGAAAAGCTTATGTATGTCAAATCGCTCCTTGAAAAAATGTGCCCGGTTGAGATTGAGGAAAACTTTATGGGGGTTCGTTGGTCGAAGTTGCTTATTAATGCGGCTTTCAGCGGAATGTCTGCCGTGACGGGCGGAACTTTCGGTGAGGCGGCGAACAGAAAGGATTCCCGCGTCTGCTGTCAGAACATCATCAAGGAATGTATTGACGTTGCTTCGGCCGCAGGAATAAAAATCGAACCCGTTCAGGGAAAGGATATTGTAAAGCTGCTTGATTACGGCAATGCGGTCAAGAAAAAGCTCGCTTTTATTCTTATTCCGATTTGTATCAAAAAACATGCCGCTCTCAAGGCGAGTATGCTTCAGGATCTTGAAAAGGGAAGAAAGTGTGAAGTTGACGCAATCAATGGTGTTGTCTGCGCCTACGGCCGCAAATACGGCGTGAAAACTCCGTATAACGATAAGGTTTGCGAAGTCATTCACGGAATCGAAGACGGAAAATACAAACCTTCTTTTGAAAACGTAAGTCTGTTCTCAAAACTTTCAAAATAAAAACAAAAACCGCTCAAGTGAATTTTCACCGGGCGGTTTTTGTTCGCCGCTCAAATCGGCGGCATTCAACGCCCGATGAACTCTTGCCTTTTCTTTTGAAAAAACCGTGTTCATAAGACGTTTTTCGAGCCTGGCGGCTCTCTCTATCTGAAAGTTTCCGAATATGCCGGGCTTCCCCGCAATATTCAGAGGTGCGGGAAGCCGCAAACGCATATAAAAGCTTTCCGCTGATAATATTATTGCCGTGCATCGAAAAGCAATGCACGGCAATTTTTTCCAATTGTTATTCTTTTTCTTTAAGAATCTTTTCCATGATTCTTGCGGCTTTGTAGATATCTCCGCAGCCGAGGGTAATAATGAGGTCGCCTTCT
>JAUNFH010000003.1:30654-33534 GCA_030525185.1 Clostridia bacterium | reverse complement strand
TCGTCACCGATGTTGAGAACTTCCTTCGGAGAAGCAATGTGGCGGTCGGCAATCTGTGAAATGTGGATAAGACCGTCAATTCCGTCGATTACGTTTGCAAATGCGCCGAAGGTGGTGAGACCGACGATCTTTGCGTTGACAACCGAGCCGACCGGATAATCTCTCTTGAGGATTTCCCAAGGATTGTCTTCAACTCTCTTATAGCCGAGAGAAATCTTTCTGTTTTCTCTGTCAAGAGCCTTAACGTATACCTTAACAACGTCGCCTTCTTTAACAACTTCAGACGGATGCTTGATACGCTTCCAGGAAAGTTCCGAAATATGTACCATTCCGTCAACTCCGCCGAGGTCAACAAATGCGCCGTAGCTTGTGAGTGACTTAACGGTTCCGGTGTATTCCTGACCTTCTTCAACCTGAGCCCAGAAAGCTTCGGTTGCAGCCTTACGTTCTTCTCTTACGACTGAACGGATTGAACCGACAGCGCGCTTCTTAGCCTTGTCAACGTCGATGATGCGGAATCTTACCTTAGTCTTAACGAGTTCGGAAAGGTCTGCGTCTCTCGGAAGGCCGGTGAGTGAGCCCGGGATGAAAACGCGAACGCCCTGAGCGTAAACAAGAACACCGCCCTTGACAGCTTCGGCAACAACGCCTTCAAGAATTTCTTCGTCGTCCTTAGCCTTCATGATGTTGTCCCAAGCTGCGATTGCGTCGAAACGGCGCTTTGAAAGCATCATGGTTCCTTCGGAATCGTTTGTCTTCATGATGATGAGATTGATCTCGTCACCGATTTTGAGTTCTGCTTTCGGATCGGCAGTAGGATCGTTGCTGTACTCCTCAATGGGAACGAAGCCAGCATATTTTCTGCCGATATCGACCTGTATTTCATTAGGTGCAATACCTACAACAACGCCAAGCACTTTTTGATCGGAGCTCATTGATTTGAGATTCTCCTCCAAAGCGGCCTCAAAGCTCATTTCTTCAGAATTTGTTTGTTCGTTTAAAATTTCGGACATGGTGGATAGTACCTCCTTTATAATACCTGCAGGAGTGGAAGCTCCTGCTGTTACCCCAATTGAGAGGAAGCGCGAAAAATCAATCGAATGAAGTTCCTGCGCCGTTTCGACCAAAAACGTCGGACAGTTTTGTTCACACACGGCTTTGAGCTTTGCAGTGTTTGAACTCGTCCGTCCGCCGACAACGATCATCGCGTCGCTCCGCTTCGAGAGCGAAAACGCCTCCTGCTGTCTGTCATTAGTCGCACTACATATTGTATCAAAGAAAAAACCGTTTGTACATAGTTTTTTTAAAATTTTTGAGGTTTTTTCCCATTCTTTTACAGAAAAGGTTGTCTGAGCGACAACATAAACTTCTCCGTTCACAATTTCGGGGTGATTTGAAAGAAGTTTTTCAAGTTCGGCCTCGTTTTTAAAAACAAGACTTTCCCCGTCCCAATGGCTGCGAAAACCCTTGACCTCCGGATGATTTTCGTCTCCGGCAATCAAAAGCAGTCTGTCTTTCGCAGAGTGCTTTTCAACGATTTTTTGAATTTTCATCACAAACGGACAGGTTAGATCAATATAATCGATCTTTCTTTTTTTCAGTTCGTCGGTAACGCATCGTTCAACACCATGTGTTCTGATAACAACCGTTGTGTCCTTCGGCGCTTCGCTCGGGTGTTCGATAATATGAACGCCTTTTTTTTCAAGGTCGTCTATAACCGAGGGGTTATGAATAATCGGGCCGAAGGTGCAAACCTTTTTTCCGCTCTCGACAAGATTGTAAAGCGTGCTCACCGCGCGGTCGACGCCGAAGCAGAAACCCGCAGTTTTCGCAACTTCAATCGAATATTTTTTACTGTTCACTTTTAAATTTTACCTCTTGCTTTTTTCTTTTTCTCCGTGCTTCAAAAGCCAAAGTTCGGTTATGTTTTTCATAACTTTTTCGCTTGCGTCTCTGATTTTCTGCTGAGAATAATTTTCGGAAAGGTCAAGCTCGCCGTTTTTTATGAGTGTACCGAAACGGATCGTGATTTTCGGACGTCGGCTTCTGTCCTCGGGTGTCTTATAAATGCTCACCGGAAGAACGTCCGCCTTTGTTTTTGCGGCAAGATAGGAAACGCCGTTTTTCGCCTTTTTCGGGGTCAGATCCTTTGAACGGGTTCCTTCCGGAAAAATTCCGAGTACCCAACCGAGAGCAATAATCGTTTTTGCGTATTCAAGCGACTTTTTGTCGCTCGTTCTTCGCCTCACGGGAAAAACATTCATGCTTTTCAAAAACGAACCGAAAAGGCGGTTTTTGAAAAGTTCTTCCTTCGCCATGAAATGAATCGTTCTCGGACAGCGTGAAATTATCATCACGGGGTCGAGCGCACTGATATGGTTCGCCGCAAGAATAAATGCACCGTCCTTCGGTATATTCTCTTCTCCGAAACAGGCAACACGGTATTTGAGCGAAACGAGCGCCTTTGCAAACGGGCGAAGGGATTTATAAAGTCTGCTTTCCTTCGGAACGGAAAAATCAAAATTCATAAGATCACACCTTTAAAAGTCTGATTATATGTTTTCCTTAATCGTCTTGATTATGAGCTCAACCGAATCTTCAAGGCCAATGTCGCTCGTGTCAAGAAAAATTGCGTCCGAAGCGGGTTTGAGCGGTGCGATTGCACGGTGGGAATCGTTGTAATCACGCTCTTTCATTTCGGAAAGAACGTCTTCATATTTCACTTCCATGCCTTTTTCGACGAGCTCTTTATATCTTCTTTTCGCTCTCGCTTCGGGCGAAGCGGTGAGAAAAATTTTAACTTTTGCGTCCGGAAGAACAACCGTTCCGATGTCACGTCCGTCCATGACCACATTATACTGCTTTGCGGTATCCCGCTGC
>JAUNFH010000003.1:0-30644 GCA_030525185.1 Clostridia bacterium | reverse complement strand
TGAACGGCGGAAACTTTTGAAGCCGCCATTGACGCTTCGGGTGTTCTGATTTTTGAAGAAACGTCCTCACCGTTCAAAAACATTCTCTGTTCGCCGTCAATGAAACGAAGTTCGACGGATAGATTTTCCGTCAACGTTTTTTCAATGCTTTCCGGATTTTCGATGTCGGCGCCGCTTCTGAGCGCGTTGAGGCCCACGGTACGGTAAAGTGCGCCGGTATCAATATAAATAAAGCCGAGTTCCTTCGCAGCGGCTTTTGCCATTGTGCTTTTTCCTGCTCCGGCAGGTCCGTCGATTGCAACGTTAATCATAAAATTTTCTCCTTTTTATTCCTGAGCCGCACTCATTCCGGCAAGGTGACCGGTTGAGAACGCAATTTGAAGATTGAAACCGCCTGTGTAAGCGTCAACGTCAATCACTTCTCCGGCGAAATACAAGCCGGAAACGAGCTTTGACTGCATCGTTCTTGGGTCAATCTGCTTTGTGTCAACGCCGCCTCTTGTAACAATCGCCTCTTCGACGGGTCTTGTCCGAAGGACGGTCACTTTGAGGTCTTTGAGTACCGAAACGAGCCTTGCTCTTTGTTCCCTCGTCACCTGGTTGACCTTCGTTGAAGGTTTGATGCCCGTCAGGCGAACGATAACGGGAACAATTTTTTTCGGAAGAAGTTTATCGAGCGCATTGATGAAATTTTTGTTCGCGCATTCAAGAAAATCGCGCTGAACCCTTGCGTCAAGCTGTTCATATGAAAGCGCCGGTTTGAGATCGATATGTATTTCGTATTTTCCGGGCTTGATGTCTTTGAGGTGTGCGCTCGCACTGAGAATGACCGGACCGGAAACACCGAAATGAGTGAAAAGCATTTCGCCGAAATCTCGGTAAACCTCACGGTAGTTTTCGCTGTCAATCACGCTGATTTCAATGTTGCGAAGCGAAAGACCCTGAAGGTCGGAGCAAAAGCCTTCGTGGCAAACGAGCGGAACGAGCGATGGCGAAAGGTTAATGATATTGTGACCGGCTTTTTTTGCGAATTCATAGCCGTCGCCGGTCGAACCCGTCAGCGGATAGGACACGCCGCCCGTTGCAACAATAACGCTGTCGCACAAAAAATCTCTTCCGCTTTCAAACTTTGCGCCGAGAACTTTTTCGTTTTCGATTATAAGCTCGGTCACTCTTTCGTGAACGATTTTTGCGCCGCTTTCTGTCGCATTTTTAACGAGTGCGTCAACAATGTCAACAGCCTTGTCCGAAACGGGAAAAACGCGGTTTCCTCTTTCAACTTTAAGTTCAACGCCGAGCGATTCAAAAAGCTCCATCGTGTCCGACGGCATAAAACGCGAAAACGCACCGTTCAAAAACCGTCCGTTTCCCGGAACGGCGGAAACAAGCTCGTTGAGCATTGTGCAACAATTTGTGACGTTGCAGCGTCCCTTTCCGGTAATCATAACTTTTCGCGCCGGACGTTCGTTGCGTTCGGCGATTGTTACATCTGCGCCGTTTTGCGCCGCTGTTGCAGCGGCGAGAAGTCCGGCCGCACCGCCGCCGACAACCAAAATTTTTTTACTCATTCCCATTCCCCTTCTGAATGATTTGCTTTAGTATACACTCTTTTTCCTCACTTTTCAACAGACAAGATTTTGGAAAAAGCCGAATTGAGCGCGTCAATTCTTTTTTGAACGTTTTCCTTCACGATTTTCGTTTTGAGCGCAATGTCATAACCGTGAACCGTACCCTTCGTTTCGTTGAGGACAACGGTTCCGCCATTTTTCGAAAGTTTTTTCGCATAGTTTTTTCCTTCGTCGTGAAGGCAGTCAAACTGTGCAATCTCAACATATGCGTCGGGAATTTTTTCGGGAAGTTTGCTGTCCGCCGGAGAAACCTTGTCGAATGAATACTCTCCGGCATACATTTTCCACATCTTTTTGTTGTTGACGGAATTCCAAAACGGTGTGTCGGTGAATTCTTTCATTGACTTAGTGTCCTGCCTCGGATCGCAGACGGGATAGATAAGCATCTGAAAATCGGGCGTGATTTCCGCTTCGTTCGCAACATAAATTGCGAGTGCTCCGCCCGCACTGTCGCCGCCGACGGCAAAAAAGGAATTCGGAAAAGCTTTTCTTGCCCACGAATATGCGTCAAGACTGTCGTTTTTCGCGCACGGATACGCATATTTCGGAAGAAGACGGTAATCGGGACAAATCACGCGGCAATGCGCTTCTTTTGCATAAACCGCGGCAAGCTTTTTATGAAACGGCGAAGCAAAGTAACCGAAGCCTCCGCCGTGAAGATAAAAAAGAACAGGCGCTTCTTTTTTGAGGTTTTCGGGCGAAAAAATGTCAACACGAAGTTTTCCGTCCCTTGTTTCGACTTTTTCTTTTTCATGCTTTATGCCTTTTTCAATCGGAGTGAAGCGATACACCAGCCGAAGAAAAGGATCGCTCAAAACAAGCATCGGCGAAAAGAACGGAATCTTTCTGCAATATTTTTTGAGTTCTTTGTCAATCGGATATTTTATCATGGCCTTTTCACTTCAGCTTTCCTTTGATTTTAACGCTCTTTGCTTTAAAGAAGTTCAAAAAATCGGCCGCATTTCCGAGAACAAACGAATCTTTCAAAACGGCATAAACAAGTTTTGCTCCGGTGACAACAAGAATCGTATCTTTTTTGATGATTATTTTTTTGATTTTTTCAAAAGGAATTCCGTAATCTTCGCCGACCGAAGACGTTACCCAAGCGTTTGATTCGGTGACGATGAAGTCAACCCTCAGCTCTTTCCCGTTTGAAATTTCATCATAACTTTTCAGAACACTTTTGACCGCAAGGGCATACATCACAAACTGGAGCGACCAAATCGCAATCAGAGCCGCCGCAAAAATCAGTATGGTATAATCTTTAAGCAGAAGCATGAGCGCAATCATCGAAGCAACACCGAGCGCAACAAGAACATTGAGCGCAACGTTCGTTCCCCTGCCGAGATAAAGATAGCGGCAAACATCTTTAACGTCCTTTTTGCTTCTTACATAGCTGCTTTTAAACAAGGTTTTCATTGAAAATTCCTCCGCTTCGGTTTTTGTGATTTTTGTCATATACAACAAAACTGCCGCATAATTTTGCGGCAGTAAAAATCAAATATGTATCAGTTGTTGCCGCGGCCGCGTCTTGAATATCCGCCGCCGTGTTTTGATTCTCCGGAACGTTTGAGATCCGTAATTTTTTCGTCGCTGACTTGCTTGAAGCGAGCCATCATGTCTTCAAACGACATACTTGAAGGATCTTTTCTTTCGGGCTGACCCTGCCAAACGTTAGCCGAACGTGAACGCTGCGGGCGGTTTTGACGAGGCCTTTGCTCGCGCGGCTGCTGCTGTTCTTCGGGCATTGCCTTTTTGATTGAGAGACTGATTTTTCCCTCGTCGTTGATTCCGATAATTTTGACCTTTACGGTCTGGCCTTCGGTAAGATGATCTTTAATCTCCTTAACAAAAGCGTTTGAAACCTCCGAGATGTGAACCATTCCGCTCTTTCCTTCCGGAAGACTGACAAAAGCTCCGAACGAAGTGAGTCCCGTGACTTTTCCCTCAACAATTTGACCGATTTCAAGCATAGAAAGCTGTTTCCTCCTGCGTTTTAATTTCCGTACGACGAATCATAGAAAACGCGCTCGCCCGGCTTTGCGTAGCCATACTGTTCACGGGCGATTTTTTCATAGTATTCATCGTGATTTTTATCTTCAAGAAAGCGTTCAAGCTCTTTGTTTTCCGTTTTGAGCTCTTCGCATTTTTGACTCATCTGAGCCGCTTCGGAATTGTTGTCCGCGGCGTGAGCGTAATTGACAATGCAACCCGCAACCGCAAGGCAAACAAACGCGGCAACAAGAACAAAAAGAATAACGCTGTGCTTTTGAACTTTTTTCGGTTTTTGTGCAGGTACAAATTGTTTAACAGCCAACGTCATTCACTCCCATTAAAAATTATAAAATTGCTATACTCGTTTATTATACCGATTTTGCCGAAATTTTCAAGAGTTTTTTCGTTTCTTCTCAGGTTTTTTTCTGATTTTTTTCTCTTTCTTTTTCTTTTCTTTTCCGCCCTCCTTCTTTTTTTCCTCAAAAGCTTTCCTTTTTTCTTTTGTAAAGCCGGATGCCTTTTTGAAAAGCGAAAGAAACTTTTTTGAAAAGAAAAAAGCCGGCGCCGTCAAAACCGAAACAACCTTTCTTATTGCGAGCGAAAGAACGTCAAGCACTTTTCCGACCGGCTTTCCGACCGTGAGAAAAAAAGCGGACGTTCCGAGAATCGAGGCCGCAATCAAATTGACGCGAACAACGCCGTCGGCGTATATCAAAAGAAAAATGAACATCAAAACGGTTGAAAGAACGGAAAAAACAAGATCCTGAAAAAGAAAAGCGCGCTTTCCGTTTCCGAAAAGCTTTCGGAAGAACTCAACCGCTTTAAAAAGCAGACCGTCAAGAAACCCGAAGCCGAAAAAAAACAAAAAATCATAAAACTGCACGGGCAGCGGTTCGGAATAATTCATCGGAACATTTTTCCGAAAAAGCCGGTGCTTTTCGGTGCTTGGTCAATATATGTGAGCGAGGTAATTGTTCCCTCAACGGTCAGCTCTCCGTTTTCCGTGTTAAGGCTGTTTATGTGCAGTTTTGCTCCGGTTATCGTAAGTTCGCCGACCGAAGTATACGCAATTACCGTTGACTCGTCAAAAGAATCAACGTCGGTAACCCCGGTCATTTTCAGCTTTTTTCTGTCTTCAAGAATGAGATTGTGCGGTTCTGTTCTCAATGTCTCGTCTTGCATATCCGTTCCTCCCGTCCGGCTCTGTATTTGATTTCCGACGTTCAATACTATGCGCCGACGGGAAAATTTATGTTGAGTGCAAAACGGCAAAGAATAAAAATAACCGTCGATAAAATTTCGGCGGTTGTTTTTGTTTTATCCGTGAAAACGCTTATAAAATCTTATACATATCCGAAGCATTTTCCTTTGTTGCATATTCCGTGACGAGCAAGACTTCGGCGCGGATTTTGTTTTCGCCCATCTGAATTTCAATAATATCGCCCTGTTTCACGTCGTAAGAAGCGCGGGCAACTTTTCCGTTGACGGTAACGTGCTTTGCGTCGCAAACCTCGTTTGCAACCGTCCGACGTTTGATGAGTCGGGAAACTTTGAGATATTTGTCAAGTCTCATAATAAAACTTCCTTTCTTTGTTTTTCAAAGGAGGATTAAAAGAAATCGGGCCGCAAACGCAGCCCGACCTTTAAAAACTTAATTATTTAACAGCGTTCTTAAGAGCTGCGCCTGCCTTGAAGGACGGAACCTTTGAAGCAGCGATTTCAACAGCTTCGCCTGTTCTGGGGTTGTGGCCTGTTCTTGCCGCTCTTTCCTTAACTTCAAAAGTACCGAAGCCGATGAGCTGAACCTTCTCACCTTTTACAAGTGCATCTTCAACTGCGCCGAAAACTGCTGCAACAGCCGCTTCTGCGTCTTTCTTTGAAATTTCTGCTTTCGCTGCAACTGCAGCAACCAATTCGGTCTTATTCATTGTGAAATCCTCCAAAAATATATTTTTCCATAAGTACGCCTTCGCTTCTGCGTGCGTCTTAATTGGATTTGAAAATCATGTAACCGTCAATTCATCGAAAGTGAAAATATCAGCGGAAAATGTTCCCGCAATATTCGCCACTGTCGGTTAATCGAAAAGTTACTCGGTTTGCCGCTTTTCGGCAATAATCTTTTTCGCTTCGTCCCAAAGCTTGTCCAATTCCTCAATCGGCGTTTCCTTCATGTTGATGTTCCGCTCTTTTGCAAGCTGTTCAACAATGAGATATCTTTCAAGGAACTTGTTGCTTGATTTTGTGAGCGCTTCTTCGCTGTCCAAGTCAAGAAAGCGCGAAACATTGACGGCCGAAAAAAGAACGTCTCCGAACTCGTCTTCGATATTTTCTTTCTTTCCGGAACGGCACGCTTCTTCAAGTTCTTTGATTTCGCCGTAAAGCGCGTCGAAAGCGCCGTCGGCAGCGTCCCAGTCAAAGCCGGCCTTTTTCGCCTTGCTTTGAAGCTTTTGCGCCCTCATAAGAGCCGGAAGCTCAATCGGAACGGCCTTCATCGAATCACCCTGTGATTTCTGGCCCTTCGACTTGAACTTGATTTCGTCCCATTTGACAAGAACTTCGGCCGGCGTTTCCGCGCTGTCGGAAGCGAAAACATGAGGGTGACGCTCAATCAGCTTTTTGCAGATTCCGTCGCAGACGTCGTTTATGTCAAACGAGCCCTGCTCACGCTCCATTTCCGCGTGAAAAACAACTTGAAGAAGAACGTCGCCGAGTTCTTCGCAAAGAAGGGTTTTGTCGTTTTTGTTGATTGCTTCGATAACCTCGTAAGTTTCTTCAATGAGAGACTTTTTGATTGACTCATGAGTCTGTTCCCTGTCCCACGGGCAACCGCCGGGCGCACGAAGAACGGTCATGATTTTGCAAAGATCGTCAAAGCCGTATTTTGATTTGAAATTGAAATTATCCATTTTGAAATACCTCAACAGATTAAACCGCCGAAAAAGAAGAATGCCGGTGCCGAGCGGTCATCTGTGCTATTTTACCCTAATAATCCAAATTTTTCAAGTGCTTTTGCAATTTTTTCTCCTTTTGGCAACATTTCAACGTCGTCACGGGCAATTCCCTTTAAAAGAAGGAGAACTGCGGCATAAAATGCGGCGCCGACGCAGATTGCCAAAAGTGTTGAAATTGTTCCGTTTCTAGAAAGCTTTTCGGCGAGAAGGCTGTAACTGAACAGCGCGGCAAGTCCGCACGCTGTTGCGGCAATGAGCGGCTTTATAAATACCGACGCGTAATCAAGCTTAACCTTTGTAACCTTCAAAAGTGCGGTAAAGTTGATCGAAAGCATAACGATATAGCAGACCATCGTGCTCCAAACAGCACCGTTGATGTTGACCTGCGGATTACCGATAAGAATAAAGTTGAGAACGATTTTGACAACCGAACCGATTGCAACGGACTTTAGCGGAATATCCATTCGTCCCACGGCCTGAAGCATATTCGTAATCGGCGAAGCGATCGAGAACATAATCATTCCGAAGCCGTATACGCAAAGCATCGGTGCGGCAATGGGAATTATGTGCGTCTGCTTGCTGTAAAGCAGTCTCAAAATCGGTTCGGAAAGTGCGGCTATTCCAAGCCCCGCGGGAAGCGCAAGCATTGACGTTATGCGAAGTGCGGATTCAACGGTAACTTTGATTCTGTGTTTGTTTTTTGCCGCCCATGCAGCCGAGAGTATCGGAATAACGCTGACTCCGATCGAAATCGTAATCGTAGGAATAAGGTTCTTAACGTTGACTACCGAAGCGTGCAAACCGTAAAGGTAATCTTTAATTGCAACTTCCGATGTTTCCGAAGCGGCCAAAGAATACTGATACATATTCTTTATAACGTCGCCGCCGACCTTAAGCGCACGGTCAAGGCGGTTACCTATCATTACGTCGTCGATTATGTTACTGACATTTACAATAAGCGAGCTGATTGCAATCGGCGTTGCAATCTTGATAATCTGATTTCTAAGTACTTTATCGCTCTTCGGCGGCGGAGAATTGACAAGTTCCTCGCGCGTAAAGCCGAAGCCTTTTCTTTTGTAATGAATGTAGAGATATAAAAGACCGACCATTGAGCCGAGCGTAACGCCGAAAATCGCAACGGCAGAAGCGTAAGGATAAATCGCTTCCATAAGTTCCGCTTCGCTGCTTACGCTTCTGCCGAGAATCGTTGCAACGCCGCCGACATTGCTTGCGGCATATCGGCTCTTGCAGCCGCTGATGAACGCCCACGTTGCCGCAAGACCGAAAACAAGCTTTACAAGCGCTTCAATAACCTGAGAAACGCTCGTCGGAGTCATGTTTTTGAGCCCTTCGTAATAGCCGCGGAAGGACGACATCATGCAGCAGAAAACAATGCACGGAGCAATCGCAAGAATACTCGTGACCGATTCGGGCGATTTAATGAGATATTTTGAATACGGCAGTGCAATTGCCGCAAGCAAAACCGTTCCGAAAATACCGACAAGGAAGAACAGCTTTCTTGAAACATTGAAAATTCTTCTTGCGTCCCTAACTTTTCCGAGTTCAACATTTTGGGCAACAAGTTTTGAAACCGCAATCGGAAGTCCTGCCATTGAAATTGAGTAAAGCGGCGTGTAAATCGCATACGCGCGTGTAAAATACGCGATACCTACAATTCCCAAAAGGTAGTTTGTGAGTGGCAGTTTATACAGTGCGCTGATGCCCTTAACTATCAAAGACGCTATTGTTAAAACGCCAGCGCCGACAAGCAGCGACTGTTCTTTTCT
This sequence comes from Clostridia bacterium, assembly GCA_030525185.1. Lineage (GTDB taxonomy): Bacteria > Bacillota > Clostridia > Oscillospirales > Acutalibacteraceae > UBA6857. Next base: position 22,283 of record JAUNFH010000003.1, on the reverse strand, counting down.
TTCATTTTTTTGACTCAAAATGAAGTTCCTCCTGTCCTATAAATTCATGAAGCAGCGAGCTTTCCGGCATCTTTTCCTTTTCAATCGAAACGAACTGAGAAAGCTTTTCAAAAAGCTTTTCCGACCGTTCAAAATACGGACTGTCCCTTTCGATGTGAGAAAGAAGCGAAAGTGCTGTCTCTTTTAAAACGCACATTTCATAACTGTGAAATGAATCTATTTTTATGTCCGCAAGAGGTTTGAACGGAAAAAGATATCTGTCCTCTCCCTTGCGAACACCGTTCCAAAGATAAAAAGTATAATCAACCCCGGAGTTTCTGAAAAGATAATCGCGAACCATTCGCCGAATAAAACGGATGTCCCTTTTTGAAAGGAAAACCTCGTTTTTGTTCATTATTCTTGACGAAACGCTGACATAAAGCTTTGTGAGCTTTTCGCTTTCAAGCGAATCGGTAATCACCGGATTGAGCGCATGAAGACCTTCGACAATCACAACCTCGTCTTTTTCGAGAGTAAGGTGAACCGGCTCTTTTTCGCGCGTTCCCGTAACAAAGGAAAAGCGGGGAAGAAGGCATTCGCCTTTTTCGGTGATGTTTGAAAGACATTCTTTAATTTTTTCGGTATCGAGCGATTTTACGGTTTCAAAATCCGGCGTTCCGTCCTCAAAAAAGATTTTTTCGTTTTGATCTTTGTAAAAATCGTCGAGCGAAATGACTTTTGCGCCGCGCCCGTTTTTGATGAGATCCTTTGAAAGAAGTTCGGCGGTTGTTGTTTTTCCGGACGAGCTTGGACCAGCGAGCATCACAAGACGGTTTCCTGAAAGAGAAGCAACCTTTGACGCAACGTTTTCAACCTGAAGGCGAAAATTCCTTTCGCTCAGCTCAATGAGTTCTTCCGGAGAAAGACTTGCCATTTCGTTGATTGAAACAATGTTATTGATTTCGGAAATACCGATCACCTCTGAGCATCAGTAATTTACAGTTCTTCATAAAACTCAAGAATTCGTTTTTTGCGTTCAAGAAGTTCGTCAAAACGACTTATATATTCATACGGATACTTAAAATTGAAAATTCGTTCAATTACACCCGAAACCGGGGAACGGAGTTTTGTTACCGCTCCGGCGCCGCAGGCAAGAACCGTGTGACATTCTTCCATCATATATACGTTATAACGGCATTCATAGCCTTTTTTTGCCCAGCCGACGTTTTCAAGGTTTCCGAGGCATTTACTCTGACGATACATATAATAAGGCTCATAACCGTTTTTTGTGAGCGTTTCAAAAGCGAAGGAGAGCATTCTTTGCGCCTCGGCGGCGCTGCCTTTTTCCTTTTCCTCGGTAACAAGCGTCGAAGAGCGCTTGAGCGCAAGAGTATGAACGGTGATGTTTTCCGGCTCAAAAGAAAGTGTTTTTGAAAGCGTTGTTTGAAAACTTTCAAAAGTATCGGTCGGAAGTCCTGCGATGAGATCCATATTGATATTTTTAAATCCGTGTTCCCGCGCCATGAGCATTGCCTTTTCGGTCATTGCACAAGTGTGCTTTCTTCCGATTGCCTCAAGAACGCTGTCGGAAAACGTTTGGGGATTGATGCTGATTCTTTTTGCGCCGCTTTTTTTAATCACTTCAAACTTTTCGTCCGTAACGCTGTCCGGACGTCCCGCTTCAATAGTATATTCGCAGTTTTCGCCAATATTAAAGTTTTTGCCGATTGCATCGGTAACGTCTTTGAGAAAATCCGCCGTGAGGGCGGTCGGTGTTCCGCCGCCGATATACACGCTTTCGAGATTCAGCGAAAGCGATTTTGCGATTTTTCCCGTTTCCTCAATCTCTTTGCAAAGAAGCTTCACATAATCTGGCATAAGCTTTTTTGCGCTTTCGTTTGAATGGGAAACAAAGGAGCAATAGCTGCACCTCGTCGGACAAAACGGAATCGAAACATAAAGACTGAACGAATTCTTTTTGCTTTTTTCAATGATCGGCTGCTCTTTTTTTGCAACCGAAGAAGCAAGGCTGATTTTTTCGTCGCTGACATAAAGTTCTTTTGAAAAATACTCCTTTGCCCTTTCCTCTCCCCATGAAGAAGAAAGTTTCGTCATGAGTTTTGCCGGTCTCACGCCGGTAAGAATTCCCCACGGAGGAGTATATCCCGTCGCCCTTTTAAGAAGTTTAAAAAGAAGTTGGGCAATTTTTCTTTCAAGAAAGCTTTCTTCGGTTTCGTCCGAAAGCTTTTCGGAAAAAGAATGTTCTTCTTCACCGGAAAAAATTTCGTCAAAACCGAGAAGAACCGAAATTTTTGCGCCGTTTTCTTCCTTTTGAAGTTCGGTCAAAACAAAACGTTCTTCGCCGTTTTTTTCCTTTGTGACTTCAATCTTTTCGTTCGGAAAGAAAAGGCGGACAAGGTTTTCAAGTTCATAGTGATAGTCGTGATTTATGATTACAAGATTCATTTTTCGTCCTTCAGATAAACATTGTTCTTTCTCTCCCGGTCAAGCGTAGTGAGCATATTGTGGCCGGGAAAAACTTTTTTGTCGCCTTCGATTGCGGAAAGACGTTTCACGCTTTTTATAATATCTTCATAGCTTCCGCTCTTGAAATCGGTGCGTCCGACAGAACCGCAAAAAAGTGTGTCTCCGCTGAAAAGAAGGTCATCGATAAGATAGCACACGCTGCCTTCGGTGTGGCCCGGAGTATGAAGAACTTCAATTTCCTCTTCTGCGAACGGAAGCTTGTCGCCGTCTTTGACGAGAATATCCGCCTTTTCCGGAAGTTTTCCGTCAAAACCGAAGTGCGAAATCAGTGACTTTTCGTCGTTGGTGAAGCAATCGGCGTCCTTTTCGTGAATGACGATTTTTCCGCCGTAATTTTCCTTCACGGCCTGAACACCCATTATGTGATCAAAGTGTCCGTGAGTGAGAAGAATATATTCGATTTCGCCCCTTTCCACGTTTGAAAGGAGCTTTTTGAGCGAATGGTCATATTCGCCCGGGTCAACGATGAAACGCTTTCCGCTTTCGCTGTCGGTGACAAGGAAACAATTCGTTCCCATGTATCCGACCGGGTATCCGTTCACTTCAAGTTTCATTTATTTTCCCTTCTTCCAAATATCGGTATCCATAACGATTGTGACGGGGCCGTCGTTGCAAAGTTCAACCGCCATATCCGCGCCGAAAACGCCGTATTGAACATCTTCGACCCCGTAATTTTTGAGTTCTTCTCCGAAGGCGAGATAAAGCCGTTCGGCTTCGCTCACCGGAGCGGAAAGAGTGAACGACGGACGGCGACCTTTTGCAAGGTCGGCGCAAAGCGTAAACTGGGAAACGAGCAAAACGGAACCGCCGACTTGAGAGAGCGAAAGATTCATCTTTTCGTTTTCGTCGGTAAAAATTCTGATTTCGCCGACTTTTTTTGCAAGAAGGCGCATTTCTTCGTCCGTATCTCCGTCCATTACACCGAGAAGAACCATAAAACCTTTTTTGATTTCACCGGTAACTTTTCCGTCAACGGTAACCTTTGCTTTTGTGACCCTTTGAATAACACAGCGCATTTTTAAAACCCCGTTAAAAACATTTTAAATAATTGATTAAATTTTCCGGATATCTCTTTTTATAAGCCGGATCTTTCAACTTCAAGAACACCCTTGATTTTTTTGAGCTTTTCGCCGACCGATTTAAGGTGCTCCGCGGAATTGACGGTGATTGTAAGATAAATCTCCGTTCTTCCGTCCTTTGCTTCTTTCGTGAAAAGCGAATGAATCATGACGTGCATATTCGCAAGCTGACCGGAAAGATCCGCAAGCATTCCGACCCGGTTCATGCACGTTACGCAGAGAGTCACGCGGTAAGAATTTGAAACCTTCGTGTCCCAACGCGCATTTATCCAGCGTTCCGGTTCGGCGCATTTTGAAATGTCCTTCGGAACGTTCGTGCAGTTTCGGGTGTGAATCGAAACGCCGTGGCCCCTTGTGATAAATCCGATGATTTCGTCACCGGGAAGCGGGTCGCAGCAACGCGAAAACTTGATGAGGCAATTGTCGATTCCCTCAATGAGAATTCCTTCCGGAGAGCGGACAACCTTTTTGCTTTGAGGAAGTTTCGGCTCTTCGGGTTCGGATTCGGGCTTGCTTTCTTTAACAAGTTTGTTGTATTCCTCTTTGATTCTGGGAATGAGTTTGTTGAGCGAAAGTCCGCCGTAACCGATTGCGGCGTAAAGATCGTCAACCGAAGAAAGTTTTTGACGTTCGGCAACTTTCAAAAGGAATTCCTGAAGCTGCTTTTCGGGAAGAACAATATTGTTGCGCTTGAATTCGCGGTCAACTTCGTCCTTTCCCCTCGTGATGTTTTCGTCTCTGCATTCCTTTTTGAACCAGCTTTTGATTTTGCTTCGGGCGGAACTCGTTTTTGCGATTTTGAGCCAATCACGGCTCGGACCCCTCGGAGTTGAGGACGTAAGAATTTCAATGATTTCGCCGTTTCCGACCTTGTGGTCGAGCGTTGTTATTCTTCCGTCAACCTTCGCTCCGATCATTCTTGAGCCGACGGCCGAATGAATCGCATAAGCAAAGTCAACAATCGAAGAACCCATCGGAAGACTGATTACGTCACCCTTCGGAGTGAAAGCAAAAACTTCGTCCGGGGTGAAGTCGGACTTGATGATGCTGACAATTTCTTCAACGTCGTCGCTTTCCTTTTGGTTTTCAAGAAGCTGTCTTATCCAGGCAAGACGTTCTTCAAACTTTGCCTTTCCGTTGATTCCGAGTTTGTATTTCCAGTGGGCGGCAATTCCGTATTCTGCGGTGTGGTGCATTTCCCAAGTTCTGATCTGAACTTCAAACGGAATTCCGTCCTTTCCGATTACGGTTGTGTGAAGCGACTGATACATATTCGGCTTCGGAGTCGAAATATAATCCTTAAATCTTCCCGGAAGCGGATTGAACATATCGTGAATTATTCCGAGGCAGTAATAGCATTCAAAAACGGAGTCAACGATGATTCTTACGGCATAGATGTCATAAATTTCGTCAATCGTTCTTCCCTGCATATACGTCTTTCGGTAAATTCCGTGAACACTCTTGATTCTTCCCGAAATGTGAGCGTTCGGAACCTCTTTGAGAACGCGTTCGCCGATTTGCTTTTTGATTTCGTCAAGAAAAGCCTGACGGGATTCAACCTGCTTTTCGAGCGTTGTTTCGATTTCCTTGTATGCGACAGGGTCAAGATAGCTGATTGCAAGGTCTTCAAGTTCTTCCTTGAAGGCCCTGATTCCGAGGCGGTGAGCAATCGGCGCATAAATTTCAAGCGTTTCTCTCGCTTTGAAGCGGCGCTTTTCTTCGGGCATAAAGCGCAAAGTCCGCATATTATGAACCCTGTCGGCAAGCTTTATGATGATTACTCTGATATCCTTGCTCATTGCAAGGAACATCTTTCTGACGTTTTCGCTCTGTTGGCGCTCCATGAGAAGGAGCTGTTCCTCCTTCGTTGCGTCATCGTCGCTTTGCGTTTTGTTCGTTGTGATCTGGCCGAGTTTTGTAACTCCGTCAACAAGCTGCTCAATCGTTTCGCCGAATTTTTTTCTGATTTCCTCGTCGGTAACGGGAGTGTCTTCGACAACGTCGTGCAAAAGCGCGGCGCAAATCGAGTCGGCATCCATCCCCATTTCGGCAAGAATTTGAGCAACGGCAACCGGGTGAATAATATACGGTTCGCCCGAGCGGCGCTTTTGGCCTTGGTGCGCTTTTTCGGCAAAGTGATAAGCGTCGGTTATTCTTGCGATATCCTGTTCGGAAAAGCCACCGATTTTTATTGTTTCAAGGAGCTTGTCAAAGCCGTCCTTTTCATAATGTCCGTCCATCTTTCACCCTCCTTTATTTTGAGATTTTTTCAAGATAAGCCATAAGGCTCGAATCGTTGAGATTTACTTTTTTGTCTGTGTTGCAAAGTGTGATTTTTCCGTCCTCTTTTTTGAGTATTCCGAGTTCGCAGAGAACGTCAATGCTCATGAGCATTTTGCAGGCCGACAAGCCGTCGTCGCCGAGACGGTAACAGAGAATGTCCGTATCGCCGCAAAAACCGCCTTCGCTTTTAAGAAAGCGATATACCGAAGCCACGAACGCGCGGTCAACTTTTGCAAGGGCGGCGTGTTCGGGTCTTACGGTTTCCCCGCGGCGGATTTTTTCGTAAAGTCTGACGGAGCGAAGATACTTTTCGTCGTCCGTTCCGGCCATTCTTATGTCCTTTATGTATATGCTGACCTTTGTCTGCCCCATGTATTCATTTTTTTCAAGCCTTACGGCAAGATCGACCCTGTCGCCTTTGCGATAAGGGAATGTTTCATACGGCGTTGAAAACTTGAGCGCACTGATGTTTGCGTTCTCCTTCGTGAGGTTCAGCCTGATGTGTTTTCCGCCCTTGAGCGGCTGAACGGAAGCAACCGTCATCTCAAAAAGTCCGAAAACCGGCTGAGGGTTCCCTGCGCCGAAAGGTTCAAGGCTTTCAATCACCGGAAGAAGGTCGGCGGAAATAAACTGCGGCTTGAGTCTGCAATCGAGCCGAACCGTTGCAAAAGGCATTTGAACGGTTTTTGCGTATTCGTTGACTCTTCTTCTGAATTCCGGAATATCCTTTGAAGCGATTCCGAAACCGGCGGCGAGCGGATGACCGCCGAAATGAGTCAAAAGGTCCGAAACGCTGTTGATTGCGTCATAAAGCGAAAAGCCTTCAATGCTTCTTCCGGAGCCTTTCGCCTTTTCGCCGTCGCCTGTGATGACGATGCACGGCTTAAGGTATTTATCGACAAAGCGGGCCGCAACAATTCCGATTACTCCTCCGTGCCAGCCTTCTCCGTCAAAAACAAGGACACGGTCAAAAACCATCTGAGGATTTTTTTCAAGCTGCTTTTGCGCTTCAATTGTAATCTGCTGTTCAAGTTCCTGCCTTTTTGCGTTCGCAAGGTCAATTTCTTCTGCAATTTCATGCGCACGTTCTTCGTTTTGACTAATGAGAAGTTCAAACGCCTTGTCCGCACGTTCGATTCTTCCGATTGCGTTGATTCTCGGAACGACGGAAAAAGCAACGCCGTTTGCGGAAAGGATTCTTTCCCGGGTACCGGAAACTTCACGCAAGGCACGGATTCCGAGATTTTCCCCGGCATTGATTTTTTGAACGCCTTTTTTAACAATGGCGCGGTTTTCGCCTGTGAGCGGAACGATGTCCGCAATCGTTCCGACGGCAATGAGGTCGGAAAAGTTCTCAAGAATTTCTTCGCTTTCTCCGTCGGAGAGGGCGCTGATGAGTTTGAACGCAACTCCGACTCCCGCCCAATCTTCAAACTCGCATTCGTCGTCTTCTCTGTGCGGGTCAACAACGGCAACCGCTTCCGGCAAAACAGAGCCGACTTTATGGTGGTCGGTAACGACAAGATCCATTCCGAGTTCTTTGATTTTCTTCGCTTCCTTAATTGCGGAAATTCCGTTGTCAACCGTAACGATGAGGTTCACGTTGTCGGCGGCAAGAGCTTCCGCAGCCTTTACGTTGAGACCGTAGCCTTCTGATTCTCTGTCGGGAATATAACAAACAACGTCGGCACCGAGCATTTCAAGAAAAAGATATAAAAGAGACGAAGCTGTGACGCCGTCTGCGTCATAGTCGCCGTAGACTGCGATTTTTTCGTTTCGTTCAATCGCAAGGTTAATCCGATCGACCGCTTTGTCCATGTCTTTGATTGAAAACGGGTCGCAAAAAGAAACGTTTTGCGAAAAAAATTCATCCGCCTGTTCCTTTTCGGTGATTCCCCTTGAAACAAGAAGGAGCGAAGCAAACGGGTCAATTCCGCAAGCGGCCGAAAGCTCGCTTGCCTTTTCTTTGTCAATGCGCGAAACGCACCATTTTCTTCTCGGCATCTGCATTTGCTCCTTTCATAAAAACAGTAACAAAATATTATAGCATTATTTTCCGCCGTTTTCAATCTTTTCGGCGATAAGCTTTAAAAAAGCCGCCCCGTATTTTTTCTCTTTCACGAGCGCAACACCGGGAACAACAAGAAGTTCTTCCCGACTTTGTGGTTTTGACTTTGCCATTGCGTGAAGCGTTGCGTCGGTAAAAACAGTGAACGGCGGAACGCTCTCTTTTTTTGCAATTTCCTTTCTGAGCTTTTGAAGAGCAAGAAAAAGCGATTCGTCGGTCGCTTCGTTTCCTTTCGGATTTTCAATCTTTCGCCTGATTTTCACCGAGCGGAAAAGGATTCCTCTCGCTTTCGGCGTGAGGTGAAGAAATCCGTTTTCATCCTCTTTGAGGCATGAGACGGAAAGAAGATATTCTATAAGCCCTTCAATTTCCGCAACACTCTTTTCACAGAGAAGCGAAAAGGTTGAAAGGACGTCATATTTCATTTTTATAATATGTTCGGTTCTTTCGCCTTTAAGTATTTTTGCAACAACGGCCGCGCTTTCTTTTTCCTTCACCCTTGAAACACAGGAAAGAATTTTTTGCGCTTCAACGGTGATGTCTCCGGAGCGAATCTCTCCGACGCAGGAGGAACAGTTTTCGCACCGCACGGGCGCTCTTTCTCCGAAATAGGAAAGCATAAATTCACGAAGGCAGTTTTTGCATTCGCAATATTCAATCATTGTTCCGAGCTTTTTGAGCTTTCTTCTCCTCAAATTCAAAAGCTCGGTCTGCGAAAGTTCTTTGTTTTCGTTTGAGTTGTCAATAAAATAACGCTGAACGGCAATGTCCTCGCCGGAATAAAGAAGAATGCAGTATGCCTTTGCGCCGTCACGTCCGGCTCTTCCCGCTTCCTGATAATAGCTTTCAAGGTCGCCCGGCATATTGTAATGAATAACAAACGAAACGTTGCTTTTGTCAATTCCCATTCCGAAGGCATTCGTCGCAACAACGATATCCCTGACATCCGACGCGAAAAGTTCCTGATTGCGCCGCCTTTCCTCTCTTGAAAGTCCGGCATGGTAACGTGTGACATTGTAATTTTCGAGCGAAAGCAAATCAAAAAGTTCGTCCGTTTTCTTCCTTGTCGCGCAATAGATTATTCCGCTTTTTCCAGAAAAGAGGTCAAGAAGACGTTTAAGTTCGGAATATTTGTTGACCGGTTTTTTCACTTCAAAGAAAAGATTCGGCCTGTCAAAACCGAGGACGGAAACAAAAGGCCGTTTCAGTTCAAGGAGTTTTTCAATGTCGGTTCTGACTCTTTCGGTTGCCGTTGCGGTGAAGGCGCAAACAACCGGCCGCTTTTCAAACGAACGGATAAAATCTTTGATTTCAAGATAAGACGGTCTGAAATCATGGCCCCATTGAGAGACGCAGTGCGCTTCGTCAACGCAGACGAGAGAAACGTTCAAAAGCGAACACATTTCAAGAAACCGACGGGAGGAGAGCCTTTCCGGTGCGGCATAAATGATTTTATATTCGCCCCGAACCGCGGCGGAATAAGTCAAAGAGATTGCCTCGCGTTCCATCGTCTGATTGACGCAGGCAGCCGGGATTCCGTTTTGCAAGAGAGCCGAAACCTGGTCTTTCATCAATGAAACGAGCGGAGAAATAACAATTGTTACACCCGGAAGGCAGAGCGCCGGAATTTGAAAGCAGATTGATTTTCCGCCGCCTGTCGGCATAATTCCGAGCGTATCCCGCCCGAGAAGAATGCTGTCAATGAGATCTTCCTGCCCGGGACGGAAGGTTTTATAGCCGAAAAAGCGTTCGAGCGCAGTATACTTATCCATATACTCTTCCTCAAACGAAGAATTTTTTTGAAAGCCACGCCCTCATGTGTTTGCTTGAGTAGCAATATGCAAGAAATCCGGTGAGCGCAAGACAGCAAACGAAAACAATCATTCCGATTTCAAAAGCGTATTTAAGACCGTAATTGATTTCAAGAATCGAACCGCAGAAAAACGAGCAGGCCGCAATTTCGGCCGTGATGAACAAAAATTTGAGTACCCAATGGCGTTTTTTCTTCCTCACCCAAATCATGTAAATCAGCGTCAAAGCGGAAACCGCAAGAATAATCGGAAGCGCCGTGTTGAAATACCACGCCTGCTTTCCCTCATATCCCATGACGAAGAAAAAGAAAACATAAGTGCAAACCGCAAGAGTGTCAAAAAGCCACATGAGATAAGGCCTCAGTTTTTTTGTAAAGAACGGAAAAACGAAAACCACCCAGAGAAGAAACGAGGTTGCGCTGATATAAAACGACCAAAAGCCGTTCTGAAGGAACAAAGCGTTGATGAAAGTGCAAACAATGTTCGGAATGAGCATAACCATCGTTATGACGTAAGCGACAAATCTTTGCTTGATTTGAGCCGGATAAAACGGTTTTTCGGAAAACGGGGTTTGACCTTTTTCCTCTTTTTCGTTTTTTGTTTCGTTCGGATTAATCACCGGTGTTCCGCAAAGGGCACATTTTTTTGCGCTCTTGTCAAGTTCAACACCGCAGTTTACGCAGTATGACATAATTTATATTCGCGGCTTTTCGCCGTTTTCCTCCTTGATGAAGATTTAATCACGGTTGCTTTCAATCTTGACGTGAATTCCCATTTTTACGAGCCTTGTGAAAAACTCGCGTTCAATGTCGGTTTCGTCGTAACAGTTTGAAAAAGTGAAGGCAAGCTTGTCGCCGAGCGTAATTACTCCGCACCGCGCTCCGTTGAGCTTTCCAGGTCCCGTGAAAAACAGATATTTTTCAATGTGTTCTTTCATTTCGTCCGGAATGTCAACCGGTCCGATGTTTGAAAGGAGAGCCGAGGTCGTCTGCTCGCCGGTAATCAGAAAAGTTATTCCGACGGAAAGATTTTTGATGAACAGCGGAAAAAATTTTGCAAACGGGTTCTTTTCGATTTTAAGATTCTGAGTCATCATCGAATTGACCGTTTTTTCCTCGTTGACGAGCCTGAGCTGAAGGGAAACGAGCTTGAGAATTTCCTCAAACGTATAATCTCCCATGTTCGGGTTCATCTTCACCCGAAGGCAAAGAACAAAATTGCGAAGCGTGTTCGTCGGAAAAAACTTTCTGAGATTGACGGGAATCTGAACCGAAACCTCCTTTTGCTTTTTCTTTTCCTCTTTCTGCTTTCGGTAATGAATATCCATAAGCAGTGCGGCAAAAAATTCGGTCACGGTCACACCGTAGCTTTTTGAAATTTTGTGAACCTCTTCAAAGGACATTATTCCGACGGTGTAATTGCACATATGCCTTCCGGTTTTGGTTCCGACGGCGTGATAAACCGCCTTGTCACGGCGGTTATAAGAGGCTTTCGACGAAGCGAAACGCGTATATGCGTCATACATTTCGTCCTCCGTCGGTTCCGCTTTCAGGTCAAGAACCATTTTTCCGCTCGGAATGTCATAACCTTTGAGGCGAAGATACTCCGCAACAAGGGTCGAAACGAAAACGGTGTTTCCGTAACCGTCCGAAATTGCGTGAAAAATGTCAACGGCAATGCGCTTTCCGTGATAAAAGACACGGAAAAGATATCCCCCGTTTTCCTTGAATTTGACTCTGTAACAAATGTTTTTCACGTCCTCAAGAACAACGGGATCGTTCGGATTTTTTTCAAAGTAATACCAAAAAAAGCCGGCTCTTATCCTCACGTCAAAGCACGGAATACGCATGAGCGTTCTGCAAAGCGCTTTTTTGAGGACGAGCGGGTCAACGTCCTCTTTGAGTTCAACGCCGATTCTGAAAACGTTCGACCAGGTTTTTGAGTTCTGGCCCGGAAAAATCTTCGCCGCGTTGTCAAGCTTGAACCATTCAAATTTGCTTTTTTTCATATAAAAAATGACCTCGATTATTCAAAAACTGCCTCATTGTAATAGTTAATTAGATATTATACAATATAAACGCAAAATTGGCAAATATTTTTTGTTCACAATTATTTTTCCTCGGTTTTGTTGACTTTGATTCACGGAAAGCTTTATAATATTCGGTGTTTCCGGACGGTTTCGGCCGCCGATTTAAGAAAAGGGAGAAAAGAAAATGAAAAAGAAGTTTTTAAAAGCCGTTTCGATTGTTCTTTGCCTTGCGCTGATTTTTTCGCTTTCGTCTTTTGCTTTTGCCGAAGAAGGCGAAGATTTTTCCGTTTCAAGGCTCAGCGTCTGCGTTAACGGCGACACCGCCTCTTCAAGAGGCTTTTGCTGGTACACAAAATCAAAAACCGATTCCGTTGTGAAAATTTTCAAAGACGGAAAAGACGTCACTTCCTCGCTGAACCATTCCGTTCCCGTTTGCAAAGAATGGAAAGGAAGCTTCTTCCACAAAGTCACGGTTTTCGGCCTTGAAAGCGGAACAAAATACACTTTCAAAGTCGGCAACGGAACCGTTTGGAGCGAAGAAGGCTCATTCAGAACGGACGACAAAAATTCTTCGCTCAGCTTTATTGCGATTGCGGACGTTCAGTCCTCTTCGGCCGAAGATTTTGCGGTAGGCTCGGCCGTTCTTTCAAAAGCGCTTGAGCAAAACCCGAACGCGGACTTCGTTGCAAACCTCGGCGACTTTACAAACGACAGCACCAACGAAGAATGGGACCTTTATGACGAAGCGTTCAAAAGAATCAACAAAAGCATCACGCTTGCCCCCGTTGCCGGAAATCATGACGGCCTCGGCGTTTGGCATTGGTTTGACAATATGTTTAACCTTGACACAAGCGAAAGCGTTCAAACGCTCAACGGGGTGAATTATTCTTTTGATTACGGAAACGCACATTTTTCCGTTCTCAACACGAACGACCTTCTTTCAGTTTCAAACGCTCAGCTCACATGGCTCAAAAACGACCTCTTTTCAACCGACCGGGATTGGAAAATCGTCTTCATGCACAAATCGCCGTACACACTCGGAAAAGACGGAAAATGGCCGGACGCGCTTTACCTTCAAAAGTCGCTTACCGAAGTTCTTGACGAAGGAAACGCAGACATTGTTTTTTCCGGCCACGACCATATGTATCTTCGCACGAAAAAGCTCAAAGAAAACAAGCTTTCCGAAAGAGGAACAACCTATGTCCTTTCCGGAACGGCAGGCGCGAAGCGTTATCAAATCCGTTCCTTCCTTGCCGATTACTTTCTCGACACATCGTTCATCGACGCACTCACAATTCAAAAGGAAGGCTTTGCAAACTACTGGAACGGAAAAGACTGGAACAGCACAAAGGAAACAAACGTCGGCGGTTGTTTTTCAAATATTTCGATTAACGGTGGAACGCTCACTCTTGAAGCTTTCATTCTTGCCGACGAAAAAGACCAAAACGGAAACGACATTGTTTCAAAAATCGACTCACTCACATTGAAAAAAGAGACGGGAAAGAACGTTCCCTCTTTCAGCAAAAGCAACAAAACGGACCCTGCCGATTACATTTTCGGCGCAGTCCCCTCCTTCCTCTCACTCGCAAAGTATGCCTTCGGCGACTGGCTTTTCACCTTCATAAGAATGCTTCCGAAACTTTTAAAAGTATACATCAAAGAAGGAACATTCTGATTTTCATCAAACACAACAAAAACGGGCAGCGACGAACCGGTTTCGTCACTGCCCTGTTTTTATTTTCTGCCTTTCATATGACGTTTGATTGCTTCAAACGATTCATCGCTTATGACGTGTTCCATTTTGCACGCATCCTCAAGAGCGACCTCTTTGCTGACTCCGAGGTGAACAAGAACGTCGGTCATAACCGTATGACGTTCATAAATTTTTTCGGCAATGTTCCTTCCCTCGTCGGTCAGGGTGATATATCCGTTTCCGTCAACAATAATATATCCGCCGTTTTTAAGCAGGCCGACGGCACGGCTGACGCTCGGCTTTGAAAAACCCATATAATCCGCAACATCAAGCGAACGCACTCTCGTTTGCTCCTTTGAAAGGATGAGAATCGTTTCAAGATACATTTCACCGGATTCCTGCAAATGCATTCAAATCGCTCCTTTCCGCTTGGAATCAAATATCTTTTTTATTCTATCACCTACGGCAAAAAAAATCAAGTCTTGTTTTTCCACACAGTGAGAAAAAGAACTGCTCCGAAAAAATCGGGGCAGTTCTTTGGTTTTATCCGATCACATATTATTTATTCCGACAATAATAAAGCCTTCATAGTCGTATGGAACCATTATTACTACAAGTGTTTCAGTTTTATAATTGATATACTGATAAAATGTTCCATGATCACCATAATCATATCCAAAATAACTGAATCCAAATTTCTTTATATATGACTCGTAATCGCTTATTGTGTTACGGTTAGTTGAATAATAATAGTAATCATCCCACAAATATGAATACGTCATCACTCCATCGTCATAACTGCTATCATATAATTTTGTACCGCAATACCAGCCAAAGTCAGGAACATTCGTATTTTTATAATATTTTACAGATGAACCAGCCTTCGTTTTAACGGATAACACTGGCGATTTCGCACTGTAAAACGTTTGACCGTATTTCACAACATACGCTTGAACACAGTACTTATATGTTGACGAAGCCTTAAGATTATTAATTGTAATGCCGTTAGATTTTACCGAACCGATTTTCTGATACTTATCGGAAGAAGCAATATATCTATATACAATATAGCCTGTTGCCCCGGATACATTATTCCATGAGAGCTTTAATGAATTTGCAGTTATTGAAGAAGCGGCAAGCCCTCCCGGTCTGCCAACAGTCGGCTTTTTAACAATCTTGTATGTTAAAACCTTGGTTCCACTGTAATTACCTTTAAATGTAACTTTTGCCGTTGCTGTACCGACTTTTACATTATCCGAATAAGCAACCGTATAAAATTTGCTGCTTATAACTTTTCCTGCGGCATCTTTTACAGTGACTTTAGGATTCTGAGCTTTTCCTGTATAAACACATACTGCATTACTTAAAGCAAATTTGGCCGGCTTATAAATTATAACTTTCTTTACATTTGTGTATGTTTTTTTATTCAAGGTTGCCTTTGCGGTATATGTTTTTACGCCGTTAGCCTTAAGAGTTGCTTTTTTTGAAACGCTTGTAATTGTGCCTTTTACGGTTTTTGAATATCCACAGCCGTTTACACATTTGTAAATCAAATCAGCCGAAGAAATACCGGACCAATTCCATGTTGCATTATATTTGTGTCCCAAAGAATTTGTTGTTTGTTTCTTTGTATTTACAAAAGTTTTTCCGGCTTCAACAACCGTTGCAGTATAAACAATTGTTCCGCCTTTTGTGCAGGTCGCTTTGTTAACCTCTTTTTTTGTGACCTTTGCCGTTTTTAAAAACAGCTTTCCGCAAACCGAACATTTAAGTTCGGCAGTTGCCGACGCCTATCCGTTCCATTTCCATGTTGCCAAAAAACTGTGTGCACTTTCAGAAATACTTTCAGTGCAAGTGTCCGAATACGATTCACCGTTAATCAGTACGGTAGCAACATATTCAATTATTCCTTCTTCTGAGCATGACGCCTTCTTTTTTACTTCAGCGGTAACTGTCGGCTTTTCTTTCCCGGATTCATTGCACATTCCGCAATTCCAATCAACATAGGCATTTTCGTCACTGCCAAAATAAACATTCCAAAACTGAGCCCACTCAATGCTTATGTCATCGTGTCCTACAACACAACTTGTCTGACCGGAAGAAGGTTCCTCGATAAATGATGTGCTTTCTGTTTCGTTCTCGGCATATGACATAATTGCAAAGCCAAAAATCATCAATGTGGAAATTAATAGAATTAACGATTTTTTCATGAAAATTCCTCCTCTTTTTTTACATTCGATTATAACATTTAATTTTTATTTGTCAATAGGAAATCCAATTGAGAATATTTAAGCATTCGACAGAAAATATATAATGACCAACTTGAAAAATCATAAATTACAACAGCCATGATTTGCTTCTTAAATAAAAAAACAAATCATGGCTTAATCTATTATATCCCGTTATATTTTTTCTTTCGGAAAATCATACCAATACTCACGCTTTTTCTTTCTGACTGCGGAATAAACCACATATGTCACGAAGCAGACGCCGACAACGGCAAAGCCGACATAGATATGAACATTATCGCTTCCGGCAACCTTAATTTCGTTCCAAAGATTCGCAAAACGCTCAAGCGTTTCCTGAGGAAGATTCTGAAAATATTCAACCTCGGGCATATGCTCTTCGTCGGGGTAAAGCAATTCGTTTTCGGCGTAATCCGCATAATCGGGATTGTTGACAACGCCTGTGTTCGGGCTTGCGTAACCGATATACCACGCATTGCAGACACCGATTTCCGGATCAAGAAGGAAGTTGATATACTTCATTGCGGCGGAAACATTCTGAGCGCATTTCGGAATACACATTGCGTCAACAAAAATGTTAACCCCCTCTTTCGGATAAACGAAAGCAAGGTCGGGATTGACGTCGTGCATCGTGATGAAGTCTCCGACGTAATACGGCACCATTGCGGCTTCGCCGCTCTCCATTTTATTATACACTTCGTCCATAACGTAGCCTTGAAGAAGCGGCTTTTGGTCGATGAGCATCTGAGCAACGTCGGAAAGCTCCTTTTCGTCGGTTGAGTTGAACGAATAGCCGAGAATCTTCTGCGGAATTGCGAATGCGTCTCGGGAATTGTCAATCATGAGAATTTTTCCGGCGTATTTTTCGTCCCACATTATTTTCCAGCTGTCGGGCGTTTCGTCAACCATTTTTGTGTTGTAAATGAGTCCGACCATGCCGACGTTATAAGGAACGCTGTATTCGTCGTTTTTGTCGTAATACATTCCTCTGTATTTTTCGTCGATGTAATGATAGTTCGGGAGGCTCTTCACGTCAAACTTCTGAAGAAGGTTTTCCTCAATCATACGGCCGATCATGTAATCCGACGGAATGACAATGTCATAACCCGCACCGCCGTTTTTGATTTTTGCATACATATCTTCGTTGCTTTCGTAAGTGACGTAATTGACCTTGATTCCGGTCAGCTTTTCAAACTCCTTGTTGACGTCGAGCATTCCGTCCTCATAAGTATCGCTGATATATTCGCCCCAGTTGAAAACGTTGAGCACCTCGCCTTTTTTTGCACCCTTGTAATAATCTTCGTGCTCATACGCAAAGCAGGAAAGCGAAAGCGCGCACGCAAGAAACGCAAAAGAAAGCACAAAAAGAAATTTTTTCTTCATCATTCACGCACCTCTCTATCAAGCTTGTTTTTAAGCTTTTTCTCTCCGTGAATCTGCGAAAGATTCAGTGCGAGAAGAAGGATGAGAATCGTTGCAAAAATGATTGTCGAAAGCGCATACATATCGGGCGTCACGCGCTTTTTCGTCATTGAGAAAATGCGGATCGGGAGTGTTTCAAACGACGGGCCCTGCGTAAAGTAACTGATTACGAAATCGTCAAGCGAAAGCGTGAACGACATCATGAGACCGGACGTGATTCCCGTCATAATTGACGGAAGCGTAACTTTGAAGAACGCCTGAACCGGCGTGCAACCGAGATCCATTGCCGCTTCTGGAAGCCTTGGGTCCATTTGCCGAAGCTTCGGAAGAACCGAAAGAATGACGTAAGGAAGGTTGAAAGTGACGTGAGCGATAAGCATAGTTGTGAAACCGAGAGCGTCCGTAATTCCGATGAGCTTTCCGACGAAAACAAAAAGAAGCATCATCGAAATACCCGTAACTATTTCCGGGTTCATCATCGGAATGTTTGTCACGCTCATTGTTGCTCTTTTAATCCACTTTTTCTTCATCGCATTGATTCCGACCGCCGCCGCAGTACCCATAACCGTTGCAATCAGCGAGGACGAAACGGCAAGAATGAGCGTGTTTCCGACCGCCTTCATCGTTCCTTCGTCATGAAGGAGAGAAGTGTACCAACGGGTTGAAAAGCCCGCAAAAACGCTCGTGCTGACCGATGAGTTGAACGAAAAGAAAATCATTACAAGAATCGGCGCATAAAGGAAAATCATGATGAGCGCAACATAAAGTTTTGCCGCGGGAGACATTTTTGTTTTCATATCAGAACACCTCCGTCGTCGTCATCAGAAGTGAAGCGGTTCATAACCGCCATGCAGATTATGATAAGGAACATCAAAACGAGCGAAAGCGCCGCGCCGAGGTTATAGTTGTTCGACGATTTGAACTGCATTTCAATGATATCGCCGATGAGGGAAACAGTGTTGCCTCCGAGTTTTTTTGAAATATAAAACGTTGAAACGGACGGAACGAAAACCATTGTAAAGCCCGAAGCGATTCCCGGAAGGCTCAACGGAAGAACAATTTTTCTGAGGACGGAAAACTTGTTTGCGCCGAGGTCTTCCGCCGCTTCAATGAGTCCGTGGTCAAGCTTTGCCATGATTGAATAAAGCGGAAGAATCATATACGGAATGTAGTTATAAACCATTCCGAGAATGACTGCGCCGTCCGTGTTTATCATTTTTATGCTCGGAAGATGAAGCGCATTAAGCGCGGAATTTATGATTCCCGTGTCCTGAAGAAGAATCATCAGCGAGTAAGTTCTGATGAGAAGATTCATCCACATCGGAAGCATGACGAGCATCATCATCGTCCGCTGAACGTTCAGCGAACTTCTCGCCATGATATAAGCAAGCGGGTAAGCGATGACAAGGCTGATTATCGTTGCGATAAATCCGAGCCAAATCGAGTTGAGCATGATATCGCCGTAATGGCCGATGTCTTTGATATATTCAAGCGAGAAGTTTCCGCTTGCGTCCGTCAGCGAATAATAGACAACGAAAATCAAGGGAACCACAATGAAAATCGCCGCCCAAAGCATATACGGAGCCGCAATGATCTTTTTCGTCAGAGAAGTTTTGTTCATCGTCAATCCTCCTCTTCGGTGAGATCGGAAAGCTTTTCAAGTTCGTCACTGAACGAGCTGTAATCGCCGAACATTCCGGAATATTTACTTTTCTTCATTACATGGATTGCGTCGGGTTCAATTTCGATTCCGATTTTCGTTCCGACGGGATAATAGTCCGTTGTCTGAATCATCCATTTGAAGTTTTGAATGTCAACAATCATTTCAAAGTGAACGCCCTTGAAGGTGTTGGAAGTAATCGTTCCGAGGATTGCGCCCTCCTTCACGGGAACAACGTCAACGTCCTCCGGACGGATAACGATGTCAACCGACTCATTGACGGCAAAGCCTTTGTCAAGGCACTGGAAAACAGCGCCGGAAAACTTTGCCTTAAAGTCGTCGAGCATAACACCGTCAAGAATGTTACTTTCGCCGATGAAATCGGCAACAAAGGCGTTTTTCGGCTCATTGTATATATCAAGCGGCGTTCCGATCTGTTGGATTCTTCCTTCGTTCATAACAACAACACGATCGGACATTGAAAGAGCTTCCTGCTGATCGTGTGTAACGAAAATGAAGGTGATTCCGAGACGTTTCTGAATGTTCTTGAGTTCAACCTGCATATCTTTTCGCAGTTTCAGATCGAGAGCGGCAAGCGGTTCGTCAAGAAGAAGAACCCTCGGTTCAACGGCAAGCGCGCGGGCGATTGCGACTCTCTGCTGCTGGCCGCCGGAAAGCGAGGCAACATTTCTGCGCTGAAAACCTTTGAGGTTGACGAGCGAGAGCATTTCTTCAACTTTTTTGCTGATTTCCTTTTCCTTCATGTGCTTGTTGCGAAGGCCGAACGCAACGTTTTCATAAACGTTCAAATGAGGGAATAGCTGGTATCGCTGAAAGATTGTGTTAACCTGACGTTTGTGCGGCGGAAGGTTGTTGATGTCCTTCCCTTCAAACATGACCTTTCCGCTGTCGGCTTCAAGAAAGCCCGCAATAATTCTTAGCATTGTTGTTTTTCCGCAGCCTGACGGTCCGAGGAACGTGATGAACTCCTTGTCTTTGATGTCGAGATCAATGTTGTCAAGAATAACCTCGTCGTCAAAAGTTTTGGAAATTCCTCTGAGTGAGATGATTGTTGAGTTGTCTTCCATTATCGATACAGACCCCTTTCCCTGCATAGCACGGTTGAGATTTTTAAAATGTGCCATACGCGCTCGAATTAAGGTAATCATGAATTCTCCGAAAAGACTCCGAAAAGCCGTTTTTTGATAAAAAAAATACCGCCGTGAGAACTTCCGCCTGACGGACGTGTTCCCTCGTCGGTTACCACGGGTATATTAAGCGATGCCGAAAAGCACCTACAAAACATACGGTGAACTTCATATTAACGGTTTTTTGAAAAGCCGTAAGAATTCATCGCTAACACTATAAAGCAAAATTCGCCAAATGTCAACAGTTTTTGAAAAATTCCTGAAAATTAGGTTCTTCAAAAATCCCTTCCGTTTTTCAAACAGTCTCCGAAGACGAAAAAAAGCCGCCGTAAAAAGCGGCAGCTTTTGAATGAACGATAAAATTACTGTTCAACAGCGTAAACGCTGACTTTTTTGCGGCTCTTGCCGTAACGCTCAAACTTAACCTTTCCGTCAACGAGAGCAAAGAGGGTGTCGTCCGAACCCTTGCCTACGCCGTTGCCCGGATGAATGTGAGTTCCGCGCTGTCTTACAAGGATGTTGCCTGCAAGAACGAACTGTCCGTCTGCGCGCTTAACGCCGAGTCTTTTTGATTCGGAGTCACGGCCGTTACGGGTTGAACCCATACCTTTTTTATGAGCGAACAACTGAATGTTGATTTTAAGCATTGTGTTTGCACCTCCGTGTTATTTGTGAATAGTTTCGTTTTCAACCTTCAAATATTTCCTGTATTCTTCCGAAAGGGCTTCGAGATGAAGCCTGAAGCCTTCAAAAAGAGGCTGAAGCTCATCTGCGCGGGAAATCGGAACCGAAAGACTCATGAAACCGCTTTCCTGTTCAACGTCAATTTCCGCGTCGATTTTATAAATCTCGGTAACGGTGTTCGCAACCATGTAAGAGCAGGAAGAAACGCTCGCACAGACGATGTCCTTTCCCCTTGCACGGTAGCCGCTGTGACCGCTTATCTCAAAGCCGAAGATCGTTTCGTCTTCAGTCGAAAGAAATTTTGCAAGAATCATTTTCAGGCGTTGATTGCTGTGATCTGAAGCTTTGTGTAAGGCTGTCTGTGACCCATCTTGCGCTTTGCGTTTTTCTTTGCCTTATAGGTGAAGACAACAATTTTCTTTGACTTGCCGTTCTTCATAACCTTTGCGCTGACGGTTGCGCCCTCCACGAAAGGTGCGCCGACTTTGATTGAAGCGTCGTCAGCCGAAACTGCAACAACTTCACCGATGGTGATTTCATCGTCTGCTTCGACGTCAAGCTTTTCAACGAAGATCTCGTCTCCGACTGAGACCTTGTACTGCTTTCCGCCGGTCTGGATAATTGCGTACATTTTCTTTCATTCCTTTATTATGGACTCGCTGCTTCGGGCGCAGGGGACTGCTTTGTGGCACAGAGCCGCCCATTACATGCGGTATGACCGATTATATCAGATAATTTTTCCTTTGTCAACGGTTTTGGAGGGTTTATTTTTGACTTGTAATGAATATTATTTTTTAGAGCCCAAATTAGAGTCCCAAATTAAGAAGCTGCTTTCGTTGATATTCACACACTTGTGAATATCAACGATGTTTACAAACTAATGAAAATCACTATTTTTTTACAAATTGAGAGCATCCAAATTTATCTTAGCCGAAACACGAACATATTTTTTTATACATGGCTGTGGTATTACAGCCTTCAATTCAAGAAAGTAGAACTTATACGGTGCACTCTTGCCATAACCGAATGTCGCCCTACGCTCTTCATGATAAGCAACAAGTCGTTTATATTTCGTTTCATCAAGGACATTAGCATAAGAGTATATGTTATCAGGTTCACAAATCAATGTGTCACTAATAAAAAACAAATATTCCATTACACCGCCTTTCCTGATTGGAACAAGATAAAGTGTGTCCGCAACAGGATAAGCCCTCGTTGTCGGGTGGGCTGTAATTTTTGTTTTTAACACAAGATCATAAGTATCGCCGGTCGCTAAACATAATACATCATTCACCACACGATTACTCCTTTAAATCACTATAGTACAATTTTCAGAATTACGCATATAGCTCCACTCTGGAGATATCCACAAAAACTGCAATTAATGGAGTGGCAGTTTACCATAAAGTTCTAAGTTTGATTGAATTATATAAGTTGAGCATACAATTGTCAAGCGAACTTTTTTTATTTTTTAAAAAACCTTATTCTTATTGCAATATTCAGTCTGTCTTGCTATAATTATATAGTATAATGCGATTAATCGCAAAAGGAGGAAAAACGAAAATGGCAACAGAACTCAAGCGTACATACCCCACATGGCTCAAGGGAGAAGTCAAGAGCAAACAAAAAGAATA
>JAUNFH010000106.1 GCA_030525185.1 Clostridia bacterium | reverse complement strand
AAAAGGGCAGAGCAGGAGAGAATTTTGCCTGCAACGTTCTTTCAAAAAAAGGCTATAGAATACTCGCAAGAAATTATCATTCGCGTTACGGCGAAATCGACATTATTGCCGAAAACGATTCTCGTCTTGCCTTTGTTGAAGTGAAAGCACGAAATAAAAAAAGTACGTCCATGCCACGTGATGCGGTGGATATCCGAAAACAAAAGAAGATTATTTTTACGGCTATGCTTTATCTTCAGGAAAACCGGGCGCAAAAGCCGCCGCAATTCGATGTCTTTGAGGTTTGGCACGGCGAGTCGGGAATAATTAATTTCAACCATCTCGAAAACGTATTTGATCTTTCGGCTCTCGGAGGCGAGTATGAACTGTTTTGATTTGCATTGCGATACGGTTACCGCTTTGGCGGAAGGAAAGGAAACGTCTTTTGATTTCAAAAAAACAGCAATCTTTGAAAATTACACTCAATGTTTTGCAATCTGGCTTTCAGACGGAATTGCCCCGGAAGAAGCTTCAAAAAAATCGGACGGTTATTACAGTTGTTTTAAAGGACATATATTAAACTGCCAAAGAAATGGGTTTGAGCCGATTCTTACTCTCGAAAATGCCGCAATATTAGGCGACAGTATTGAAAATCTTTATCTTTGGAAGGAACGCGGCGTAAAATCGGTAACGCTGACGTGGAACGGAGAAAATGCGCTCGGTTTCGGTTCGTCCTTTCCCGACGGCGACGGTTTGAAAATCTTCGGAAAAGAAGCAATTTCGGCGATGAACGAATGCAGAATTATTTGTGATGTTTCGCATATTAACAGGAAAGGCTTTTTTGATTGTCTGAATCTTTCAAAAGAACCGGTAATCGCAACTCACAGCAACTGTAAAAAGCTTTGCGCTCATCCGAGAAATCTTGACGACGAACAAATAAGAGCTTTGTTTTCTTCCGGAGGTTTTTTGGGCCTTTGTTATTATCCTCTTTTTTTGGGAAACGGCGACGTTTTTGAGTTGGTTTATGAGCATATATATCACGCTCTTGAACTCGGAGGAGAAGACCTTTTGGGGTTCGGAAGCGATTTTGACGGAGCAAAAATGGATGAAAAGCTTGATTCGATTGAAAAAATTCCGCTCCTGCGTTCGTTCTTGGAATCAAAAGGCTTTGACGAACCGCTTCTTGAAAAGATTTTTTATAAAAACTGCAAAAATTTTTTCAATAATGTTTTACACAATTGAAAAAGTATGATATCATAGTGCCATATATCTAACAGGAGGGATGTTTATGCTTTATACAAGCACAAGAGACAAGAATGTTAAAGTTACCTCAGCCGAAGCGATTGCAAGAGGCATTTCAAAAGACGGCGGACTTTTTGTTCCGACAGAGCTTCCGAAAATTTCTCCCGATTTCATTGAATCGCTTGTCGGCAAGGATTATATTACAAGATGCGAGAAGGTTCTTTCACTGTTTCTTACAGATTACAGCGAAGAAGAAATCAGCTATTGCGTAAACGGCGCATATGCGAAAGGAAAGTTCAGCAGCGAAAAGGTTGCACCGATCAAAACGATTGCTCCGGGTGAAAATATCCTTGAACTTTGGAGAGGTCCCACCTGTGCTTTTAAAGATATGGCTCTTCAGCTTCTTCCTTATCTTCTTACAGTTGCCGCCAAAAAGACCGTTGCCGACAAGACTATTGTAATTCTTGTTGCAACTTCCGGCGACACCGGAAAAGCCGCTCTTGAAGGATTTAAAGATGTTGACAAAACCAAAATTATGGTCTTTTATCCGAACGACGGAGTCAGCCCGATGCAAAAACTTCAGATGACAACTCAGGAGGGAGCAAACGTCGGTGTTTGCGCAATCAACGGAAACTTTGACGACGCGCAAAGCGGAGTGAAAAAGATTTTCACCGATCCCTGCGTTGCAAAAAAACTTGCGGAGAACAACATGATGTTCTCTTCCGCAAACTCCATCAACTGGGGCAGACTTGTTCCGCAGATCGTTTATTATATCAGCGCCTATTGTGATCTTATCGAAAACGGAAGCATTAAAAACGGCGATGAAATCAACGTTGTTGTTCCGACCGGAAACTTCGGAAATATTCTTGCCGCTTATTATGCAAAAAGAATGGGTATTCCCGTTAAGAAACTTATCTGCGCTTCAAACTCGAACAATGTTCTCACCGACTTCTTTGAAAGCGGAAAATATGACAAGAACAGAAAGTTTTTCACAACCGAATCTCCTTCGATGGATATTCTCATTTCATCGAATCTTGAACGCCTTCTTTTCCATCTCTGCGGTGAAAACGATGAACTTGTCGGAGAGTGGATGGCGTCACTTTCAAAGGACGGAGAATATGAAGTAACCGAAGAAGTGAAAAAGCAGATTTTTGAGCTTTTTGACGCAGGCTGCTGCAATGATGACGAAACGAACGAAACTATTGCCGAAACGTTCAAAAACGGTTATCTTCTTGATACTCATACCGCAGTTGCGGTCAAGGTTTACAACGACTACGTCAAAAAGACGGGCGATAAAACGCAAACGGTTATCGCTTCGACCGCAAACCCGTATAAATTCTCGGCTTCCGTTCTCAAAGCGATTGACGGCGGAAACAATTCCGATGCCGACGAGTTTGAACAGGTGGAACTTCTTATTAAAGAAAGCAAGGTCGAATGTCCGCCGCAACTTTCCTCTCTCAAAGGTAAATCACCGAGATTTACGGAGTGTTGCGAAAAAGAGGACATGGCAAAGGCTGTTTATAAAATGCTCGGAATCTGATTGTTTTCCGATTCTTTCAAGGGAAGTCCTTTCCGGGCTTCTTTTGATTTGTAAAGGAGGGTGTGAATGAATATCTTTGCAATCGGAGACACTCATCTGTCTCTCGGAGCCGATAAGCCGATGGATATTTTCAAAGGTTGGGACGATTATGTGATGCGCCTTGAAAACAACTGGAAAAAGGTTGTTGAGGAAGAAGACGTTGTTGTGATTCCCGGCGACATTTCATGGGCAATGAGCCTTGAAGCGGCAGAGGCCGACCTGAGATTTCTTCATTCGTTACCCGGAAGAAAAATAATCATGAAGGGCAATCATGATTATTGGTGGAACACAAAGCGGAAAATGGATAACTTCATTTCGGAAAAATCGCTTGACAGTATTTCTTTTCTTTTCAACAATGCTTATCGCTTTGGAGATACGACAATTTGCGGAAGCCGCGGCTGGTTTTTTGACGCCGAAGGCGAAGCCGATAAAAAGGTTCTTTTGAGAGAAGCGGGGCGACTTCGTTTGTCAATTGAGGAAGGAAAAAAACTCGGCGGTAATATCATTGCTTTTCTTCATTATCCGCCGGTTACAAATCTTCAACAGTGCGAAGAGATGATGAATGTTCTTAAAGAAGAGAAAATCGAACGCTGTTATTACGGTCATTTGCACGGCGCATCTGTCTATAATGCATTCACAGATACGCTTGACGGAATAAAATTTGACCTTGTTTCTGCCGATTTTCTGAAATTTTGCCCGAAATTGATTGAAAATTTTTAAAATATCAGAAAATTTCAAAAAATCTATAGAAATTTTTAACAAATACTGATATAATGTTACGGTTAAAATGCATAATGGGTATTTATGAGTAATCGCACGGTTGGGTTCTGCGGTTACATTAAGCGTTTTACCCGTTGAAGAAGGAGTATAAAAATGAGTTTGAAATCATCAACCAAAACGGAAACCAATCTTTACACACTTGAAGTTGAAATCAGCGCCGAAGATTTTGAAGCGGCTCAGGTTAAGGCTTTCTCAAAGCAGAAAAACCGCATTTCACTTCCCGGTTTCCGCAAGGGAAAAGTAACAAGAAAAATGGCCGAGAACTTCTACGGCAAAGGTTTCCTTTATGAAGAAGCTCTTGACATTTGCTATCCGACCGCTGTTGAAGGCGCAATCAAAGAAGCAGGTCTTGAAGTTGTCGGAACAAAAACCGCGGACATCAAGTCAATCGGCGAAGAAGGCGTTCTTCTTTCGGTTGAAGTTTTTGTAAAACCCGAAGTTGAACTTAAGGCATACAAAGAACTCAAGGCAACCAAGAAAAAGGTTGAGGCAACCGACGAGGAAATCGACGGAAAGATCAACGAACTCGTTGAGAGAAACGCAAGAATCGTTTCCGTTGAAGACAGAGAAGTTCAGGACGGCGACATCACCGTTATCGATTTTGAAGGCTTTGTTGACGGCGTTGCTTTTGACGGCGGAAAAGCCGAAGAATATGAACTCACAATCGGTTCAGGTTCTTTCATTCCCGGATTTGAAGAGCAGATCATCGGCCACAAGAGCGGCGATGAATTCGACGTAAACGTTAAGTTCCCGTCGGAATACACTCCGGAACTTGCCGACAAGGACGCTGTTTTCAAAATCAAGCTTCACGAAATCAAAGTTAAAGAACTTCCCGAAGTTGACGACGAGTTTGCTCAGGACGCTGCCGACTGCGATAACGTTGAAGTGCTCAGAAAGAGCCTTGCAGACGAAATCAAAAAGCAGAAGGAAGACGAAAACGAAAGAGAAATCAGATCTCAGCTTTTCGATAAGCTTGCCGAAAACGTTGTTGCCGAAATTCCGGAAGTTATGGTTGAAAACGAACTTGACAATCAGATTAAGGACATCGACTACAGACTTTCCTCACAGGGTCTCAATTTTGAAACCTATCTCAAGTATATGGGCATGACCGTTGAACAGTACAGAGAGCAGGCAAAGCCGGACGCCGAAAAGCAGGTTAAGATTCGTCTTGCCCTTGAAAAGATTGTTGAGCTTGAAAACATCGAAGTTTCCGATGAAGACCTTGAAAAGGAATATGAAAAGTTCGCTTCTCAGTATCAGATGGAACTTGAACAGATCAAGAAGATCATCCCCGCTGACGGTCTCAAGAAGGATATAGCAATTGATAAGGCAATTGATTTTGTCAGAGACAACGCTAAAGTCACAACCGCAAGAAAACCCAGAGCAACCAAGGAAAAAGCAGAGGAAAAGGCAGAAGATAAGACTGACGCCGAATAATCCGATTTTTGATTAACGCTCCTCTTGCTTTCCAACAATATAACAGATTGCCGATGCGGTCATTCTTCGTGTCGGCTGTGCGGCCGATTATCCCGATTTCGGGATATCGGTTGCCGGAATATATCTATATTTATGTCAGGAGGCGTAATTATGGCACTTGTACCATATGTAATTGAACAGACAAACCGCGGTGAGCGGCAGTATGATATTTATTCGAGACTTCTCAACGACAGAATTATCGTTCTTTCGGATGAAGTTAACGATGCAACGGCAAGTTTGGTTGTTGCTCAGCTTCTTTTCCTTGAAAGTCAGGATTCCGAAAAAGATATCAGTTTTTATATCAACAGTCCGGGCGGAGTTGTAACCGCAGGTCTTGCAATTTATGACACAATGCAGTATATCAAATGCGACGTTTCGACAATCTGCATGGGTCTCGCCGCAAGCATGGGCGCTTTCCTTCTTTCCTCGGGAACGAAGGGAAAACGTTTTGCTCTTCCGAACAGTGAAATTATGATTCATCAGCCCTCGGGCGGAGCAAAAGGTCAGGCAACAGACATCAAAATCGTTGCCGACAACATTCTCAGAACCAAAGAAAAGCTCAACAAAATTCTTGCCGAAAATACCGGCAAGCCGCTTGATGTTATCGCTCACGACACGGAACGCGACAATTTCATGACCGCAGAAGAAGCGCTTAACTACGGCCTTGTTGATAAAATTCTCTATAAGAGATAATTAAAAGGGGTAGATTCAATGGCAAGAGATGACGAAAACAAAGATAAACCAGTGCGCTGTTCTTTTTGCGGAAAGCTTCAGAATGAAGTCGGAACGCTGATTGCCGGTCCAGGAGTTTATATTTGTGACGAGTGCATTGACATTTGTCAGTCTATCATAAACGAAGAACCGGATTCAAAAAGAAAAAAGAGCGGGGAAACGGATTTTTCTTCCCTTCCGAAGCCGCATGAGATCAAGGATCGCCTTGACGAATACGTCATCGGACAGGACGAAGCAAAACGCACGCTCAGCGTTGCCGTTTATAATCATTATAAGCGAATTTTTTCAAAGAATAAATCCGATGTTGAGGTCTCAAAGAGCAACATTCTTATGCTCGGACCGACCGGTGTCGGAAAAACAATGCTCGCACAAACGCTTGCAAGAATTCTTGACGTTCCGTTTGCGATTGCCGACGCAACAACTCTTACGGAAGCCGGATATGTCGGTGAAGACGTTGAAAACATTCTTCTCAGACTCATTCAGGCCGCCGATTATGATATTGAAAAGGCCGAGCGCGGAATAATTTATGTCGATGAAATCGACAAGATTTCAAGGAAATCCGAAAGCACGTCAATCACAAGAGACGTCAGCGGAGAGGGCGTTCAGCAGGCGCTTTTGAAAATTCTTGAAGGCACGGTTTCAAACGTTCCTCCTCAGGGCGGAAGAAAGCATCCTCAGCAGGAGTTCATTCAGATTGATACAACGAATATTCTTTTCATCTGCGCAGGTGCGTTTGACGGAATTGAAAAAATTGTCGAAAAAAGAATGGGCAATTCCGGCCTCGGATTCGGCGCAAAAATCAGAAGCAAAGAAGAAGTTGAAGAAAGTCGTTTGATGCAACAGGTTGTTCATCATGACCTTGTTAAATACGGCCTTATTCCGGAACTCGTCGGAAGACTTCCGATTATTACTGCACTCAATGCACTTGATAAAAAAGCTCTTGTGAGAATAGTTACGGAGCCTAAAAATGCGCTTGTCAAACAGTATAAATATATGTTCTCAATGGACAATGTTGACCTTGAATTTGAAGACGGCGCACTTGAGGCTATTGCTGAAAAAACGCTTGAAACAAAAACCGGCGCGAGAGGACTTCGTTCCGAATTTGAAAAAGTTTTGATGAAGTATATGTATGACGTTCCGTCGGATTCAAGCATTTCAAAAATTACAATCACAAGAGACGTTGTTGAGGGAAAGGGAGAGCCGATTTTTGAACACGGCGAACATTCGCAGACTTCAAACGAGGCTCAGCAGAACAGTTTTATCGCAAAAAGACAAAAAGTATAAATATCTATTGACTTTTTATAACTTTTTGTGTTAAAATGTTCAAGCATAAAAATTGTGGAGGTTAAAACATGACTGCACTTCAGTATATTCTTTCAATTGTTGTTATAATCGTTTCAATTATAATCATTGTTCTTGTTCTTCTTCAGGAAAGCAAACAGGAGGGACTCTCCGGTGCAATTGCCGGTGCGGCTGACACTTTCTTCGGAAAAAACAAGGGAAGAACAATGGAAGCAAAGCTTGCAAAGTATACAAAGATTGCCGGAACGGTTTTCTTCGTTCTTGCTCTTGTTTCGTCTTTGCTTGTTCTTTTCGGTGCATAAGAGAATTAATTTTGTTTTCCAAAACTCCTTTTGCTTTTGCAAAGGGAGTTTTTTCTTGATTTTTTTGCCTGTTATGTGTATAATAAAATGATATTATATTATTTAAACGTCGATATATAACAAGAGGTGTTATTATGGATACAAAAGAACTTTGTTTTTCACTCGCCGCTGCGGACGGAACTTCCGGTGACGAAGGAAAGGCAATAAAAGTTTGCGAAAAAATCTTATCTGAGTATATGGAGGTCCATACGGACCGAATCGGTTCGCTCGTCGGAACGATGGGCGAAGGAGCTCTTAAAGTTCTTCTGGATGCT
>JAUNFH010000105.1 GCA_030525185.1 Clostridia bacterium | reverse complement strand
TCTCACTTTTTAATAACACCAATCCGCTATTATCGTTAAACCACACTCTGTCATGCTTTTCAGTCAGAGAGAACCGAAAAGATTATTTCCGACTTTTCTTGTTTCCGCGGATTTCTTGCGGTGGATTTAAGAGTTCCGCCTTAATTTTTCATAGTAGGGGAGTCTCGTGAGGCTCGCGTTTAAACCTCACTGTTTTCACCATATAAATTCGTTGTGTATTTGTGCGGTTTAACTTTAGAATTTATCTGTAAATTTTTACGGTGCAAAAGATTACCCTTCCTTTAAATCTTTCAAAATTCAAATAAGGGTAAGTGGAAAATTCCACGCTTAAAATCCGCACAAGGAACGAGAGAACTTTATTGTTTTGAATCTTTACTTTAAAACAATGGGCACCGACGGTTTCGTATTACAGGCGGATTTTTCTTTCTGTATGATTGTGAAAAGTTATGAACAACTTAGCTAAAGCCGCATCGGTGGACGATATTTTGATTTTTCCCCCGCAAATCAAAATTCGTTTACCAAATGCGGCGTACCGAAAAGCGAATTTTTGGGTACTTTTGTTTCAAACGACAAAAGTACCCCCAGCGGAGCGGTCGGGTGTAAATTCAAAAGAACCCCGTGCGGTTTAAGGAACAGCACCAAAAGAATTAACCACAGCGTAGGAAGTTTCTCCCTCAGTCGACAGAGCCGCCGGCTTCCATCACAGGAGTGAGCCAAAGAAAAGTTCTGTAATAATTGTCTTGTTTTGGGAATTTCAGATGACAGCAAAAAGTACCCCTGGCACAGCGGTCGGACGTAAATTTAAAGACGAACCGTGTGGGTTAAGTGACAACACATATAAACAAAAAAATCCCGGGAAGCGGCGAACCGGTATTCGTCGCAGTCCCGGGGTATTTTTTGTGTTCGATTAATAATCGTAATTGTTTCCGTCGAAAGTGTATGTCTTCTTGGCAAGATTTCTGTCCGTGATGAAGTCACGGCCTCTGACAACAACTCTGTCGTCATAAACTTCAACAAAAACGCCTGCCCCGGTGTTTCCGTTGAGCGAAGTTTCTTTGTCGGGAATGTTGTCCCACCTCGGAAGGTTGATTATTGCCGTTCCGGAAAAGTACGAAAGGCTGTATTCATCAAAATCTGCGTGATTGTGGCCGTGAAAATAAAAAACATTTTTATATTTTGTGAGAATGTCGTAAAGAACATAGTTTGCGCTTTTGACTTCCCAGAAAGTATAGTGACCGAAAACGAAAGTCGGTTTTCCTGCCACGGTTGCCTTTTGAAGAACAGAGTCGAGCCAAAGAAGCTGTTCGTCCGAAAAACCGTGAACTTCGTTTCCTTCGTACCATTCGGAAGAAAGTACAATGAAACAGTATCCGCCGATTTCTTTGTAATAGTAAGGTTTGTCAATGCCGAGGTCAAAGGCATTGTTTGTGTAGGAAAGAAATCTTTTTGTGAGTTTGTTGTAATCGCCTTCGCCGTTTCCGACGTCGTGATTGCCTTCGACGGCAAGAACGGGGGTTTTGAAATCCGCTCGGAGAATTGCTCCGCTGAAAAGAAGATTCTCGATGTCTTGTCCGTTCATGGTGTTGTCACCGAGGAAAACAACGGCGTCGTTTTTTCTCTCGTTTGCTTTTATTCCGCCGAGAAGGGCCGTGAAGGATTTGAATCGCGGAAGGTTGTTGCCTTCAATGTGGCTGTCGGAAACAACGGAAAACGAAAGACGGCAGTTTTCGGGGTCGGAAACGTTATAGCTTTCGTGCTTCGGCGTTGAAAAACCGACGAGGGCGAAAAAGAAAAGTGCAAGGAACATCGCTGTTGTTTTGGTGAAAAATTTCATTGTGGTGCCTCCTTGTTTTTGTTTTTTTAATCTTACATTATAAGCGAAGGCTTTGTCAAGCGGCTTTTTCGGAAACTGCAAAGCGGCGAATTTTTCCGTATTGACCGACGAAAGACGAGCTTTTTTTCGCCTTTTTTTCCGTATAATGGAACTTTGTTCCCGCTTGATTGTACTTTCTAACAAACTGCACAATTTTATCAAATTTATTTTTGAATGTTTCTAACAAAAATCACAAAAACCACTTGCCTTTTTCTTGTTCGGGTGATATTATAAACATAATAGGGTAACCATATCAAAATGAAAGCCGGGCTTTTTTGTTCCGGAGGTTTTTGAAAGGGGAGTCCCGCCTCACCCGCCGATTTGGCTACGGCGGCGGTTGTGATTTTTATGTTATTCATGTAGCCGGAAAGGTTATGGTAATCGGATGTCAGAAAGAACAAAAAAAGGCGACGATACCGCTCTTTACTTTTTTCATTCGGGAAAAGGCTGCCGCGTCTATGATTATCTCGGCGCGCACAAAACGCCCGGCGAAGACAGCGTAACCTTCCGTGTCTGGGCGCCGAATGCGGCTTCGCTCAGCGTTATCGGTGACTTCAACGCCTGGAATGAAAACGAAAACAAAATGTACCGCCTTTCGGACAACCAGACGTGGGAATGCGTCATTCCCGGCGTTAAGCAGTTTGACAGTTACAAATTCCTTGTGACATATCCGGACGGAAAAACAACGGCCGCAAAAAGCGACCCTTACGCTTTTCACAGCGAAACCCGTCCCGGCGACGCTTCAAAGTTTTACGAACTCGGCGGCTACGATTGGAAAGACGGGGATTGGAAGAAAAAGCTTTCGCAGACGAATCCTTATGAAAGCCCGATGAATATTTATGAGGTTCATGCCGGCTCATGGAGAAGATATAAAGACGAAAGTCCGTTCTCTTATCTTGACCTTGCAAGGGAACTTGTTCCTTATGTCAGAGATATGGGATATACCCACATTGAGCTTATGCCTCTTTCGGAATATCCGTTTGACGGCTCGTGGGGCTATCAGGTTACGGGATACTTCGCCGCAACGTCACGTTACGGAACACCGCATGAACTCATGGAATTCGTTGATACCTGTCATCAAAACGGAATTTCCGTCATTCTCGACTGGGTTCCGGCGCATTTTCCGAGGGATCTTCACGGCCTCTCGCTTTTTGACGGAACGCCTTGCTATGAATACGCCGACCCGAGAAAGGGCGAACACAAGGATTGGGGAACGAAGATTTTTGATTACGGAAAGCCGGAGGTTGTTTCCTTCCTCATTTCCTCGGCCGCATTCTGGTTTGAAAAATATCACATTGACGGCCTTCGCGTCGATGCGGTTTCGTCAATGCTTTATCTCGATTATGGAAGAGAAAACGGCGAATGGGTTCCGAACAAGTACGGCGGAAACGAAAACCTTGAGGCGATTGATTTCATCAAAACGCTCAACACGACCGTTTTCAGAGAGTATCCGAACGCACTCATGATTGCGGAGGAAAGCACTGCGTGGCCGCTCGTTTCAAAACCGGTTGACGCCGGCGGACTCGGTTTCAACTTCAAGTGGAACATGGGTTGGATGAACGACACTCTCAGATATTTTTCTCTCGACGGTCTTTCAAGAAAATATAACCACAATCTTTTGACTTTTTCGTTCTTTTACGCTTTTTCGGAAAACTTCATTCTTCCGATTTCTCATGACGAAGTTGTTCACGGAAAATGCTCGCTCATCGGAAAAATGAGCGGAACTTATGAAGAAAAATTTGACACTCTGCGCGCCTTCTTCGGCTATATGATTGCCCACCCGGGAAAGAAACTTTGCTTCATGGGTCAGGAGTTCGGCCAATTTATCGAATGGCGCTTCGCAGAAGAGCTTGACTGGCTTTTGCTTGATTACGAAAAGCACCGCCTTCTCAAAGATTACGTCAAAACGCTCAACGGAATTTATAAGAAATATCCCGAGCTTTGGCAGATTGATTACAGCTGGGAAGGATTTTCCTGGTGCGTCAGCGATGACTGCGACAATTCCGTGATTGCCTTCACAAGAAAAGACAAAGAAGGCGGCGCTCTCGTTTGCGTTTGCAACCTTACGAACGTTGAACGGGACAAATATTCCTTCGGCGTTGAAAAGGACGGAATCTATGAGGTTATTCTCAATTCCGACGACGTAAAATTCGGCGGAGAAGGAAGGGGAACAAAAACAAAAGCAACCTCAAAGAAAAAGCCGATGCACGGATTTGAAAACAGCATCACGCTTTCGCTTCCGCCGCTTTCGTGCATGTATCTTTCATACAGGCCGAAACCCAAAAAGGAAGAAAAGAAAGCGCCGAAAACAAAAAAGAAAAGTTTGATTTAATTATATGAAGGAGGAAACCTAATGGCAAAGAAAACCGAATGCCTTGCAATGCTTCTTGCCGGCGGACAGGGAAGCCGCCTCGGAATACTCACGAAGAACATTGCAAAGCCCGCCGTCCCTTACGGCGGAAAATACCGCATTATTGACTTCCCGCTTTCAAACTGCATCAATTCAGGAATCGAAACGGTCGGCGTTCTCACTCAGTATCAGCCGCTTGAACTCAACGATTACATCGGAAACGGTGCGGCTTGGGATCTTGACCGTGCTCACGGCGGAGTTCATATTCTTTCTCCGTATCAGCAGATAAAGGGTACTCAGTGGTATAAAGGCACCGCAAACGCAATTTATCAGAATATTAATTTTATCGATCGCTATAATCCCGAATATGTTGCCGTTCTTTCGGGTGACCATATCTATAAGATGGACTATGCGAAGATGCTCGCTTATCACAAGGAAAAGAACGCAGCTTGCACAATCGCAATGCTTGAAGTTCCGTGGGAGGAGGCTTCCCGCTTCGGTCTCATGTTTGTCAACGACGACGGTTCAATCAGCGAATTTGAAGAAAAGCCGAAGAACCCGAAGAGCAATAAAGCTTCAATGGGCGTTTATATCTTCACTTGGAGCGTTCTTCGCAAATACCTCATTGAAGACGAAAAAAATCCGGACAGCGGAAACGACTTCGGCCACGACGTAATCCCCGCAATGCACGAAAACGGCGAAAGACTTTTTGCTTATCAGTTCGACGGCTACTGGAAAGACGTCGGAACAATCGATTCGCTTTGGGAGGCGAACCTCGACCTCCTCAATCCGAAAGTTGACCTTGACCTTTCGGACGACAGTTGGAAAATTTATTCAAAAACAACCGCTTCTCCGCCGCACTTTATTTCGGACAAAGCTTCGGTTGAAAACTCAATGATTGCCGAAGGTTGCGAAATCGACGGCGAAGTTGACTATTCGATTCTTTTCTCAAACGTCACCGTTGAAGAGGGCGCAACCGTCCGTTATTCAATCGTGATGCCCGGAACGGTAATCAAGTCAGGCGCACTCGTCGAATATTCAATCGTTGCGGAAAACGCAGTGATTGACGAAGGAGCCCACGTCGGAAATGACCCGGCCCAGATGAGCAACGCTTTTGACGATTGGGGAATTGCCGTTGTCGGCGAAAAGGTTCACATCGGCAAAAACGCTTCCGTTGCCGCAAAGGCAATGATTGACAAAGACGTAAAGGAGGAAAAATAATGCGCGCTTCAAATGTTCTCGGAATTATTTATTCAAACGTCTATGATGAATATGTGAGCGAACTGACCGGAATCCGCACAATGGGTTCGGTTCCTTTCGCCGGAAGATATCGCCTTATTGACTTCTGCCTTTCGGGAATGGTCAATTGCGGAATCACAAAAGTCGGCGTCAGCACAAAGAGCAATTATCAGTCGCTCATGGATCACCTCGGTTCCGGAAAAGCTTGGGACCTTTCAAGAAAACGCGACGGACTCACTCTTCTTCCGCCGTTCAATTTCAGCAGTTCCTCCGGTGTATACAGCCACCGTTTTGAGGCTCTTAAAGGAATGATGAATTATATTTCTCACAGCGGAAAAGATTATGTCCTTTTCTGCGACTGCAACGTCATTTGCAACATCGATTACGAAAAATTCATCTCCTCTCACATCGAATCCGGCGCAGATATCACAATCGCTTATAAAAGAGGCGTAAAACCCGCAATCGAAAACATCATGACGTTTGACCTTGAAGGAACAAAAATCACAAGGGCAAGCACCGGTGAACTCGGTTCGGACGCAAAGAATTATTCGCTCAACATTATCATCATGAGCCGAGTCCTTCTTGAAAGACTGATGAATTCCGCTTCGGCCGTTGCGGACGCGCGTTTTGAACGGGACATCATTTCAAGCAACCTTCAGTCGCTCGACATCAGAGGATACAAGGTTGAAGAATTCGCCGAAATGATTGACTCGCTTCAAAGTTATTATGACATCAGCATGCGCCTTCTCACCGGCGCAAGAAAAGAACTTTTCTCAAAGGAAAGATCGATTTACACAAAGGTTCGCGACGACGTTCCGGCGATTTACGGCGTTTGTTCAAAAGCTTCAAATTCGCTCATTGCGGACGGCTGCGTAATCAAGGGAACCGTTGAAAACTGCATTCTTTTCAGGGGCGTTTACGTTGCCGAAGACGCGGTTGTCAAAAACTCCGTAATCATGCAGGACAGCTACATAAGCTCCGGTTCAAAAATCAACTGTGCGATTCTTGACAAAAACGTTGTTGTCAAGCCGAACCGTGAAATTTCCGGTGCGGAAACCTATCCGGTATACATCGGAAAGAACATCACAATCTGAACCAATTAAACTTCCTATAAAGGAGGAAAGATAAAAAATGAAAGTTTTATTTGTTTCATCTGAAGCTCAGCCTTTCATGGCGAGCGGCGGACTCGGCGACGTTGCCGGTTCGCTTCCGCAGGCGCTGAGAAAGCGTCTCATCGGTTGCCGTGTTGTCATGCCGCTTTATGACACCATCAGCCAGGAACTTAAGGACTCAATGTCCTTCATCACGAGCATTTCCGTTCCCGTTGCGTGGCGCCGTCAGTACTGCGGAGTTTTTCAGGCTAAATATAAAGGCGTAATTTATTATTTCATAGACAATCAGTATTATTTCAAGCGTGACACAATCTACGGTCACTACGACGACGCGGAGCGCTTCACTTTCTTTGCAAGGGCGGTTCTTGAAATTCTTCCCCACATTGATTTCAGACCGGACATCATTCACTGCAACGATTGGCAAAGCGCACTCACTCCCGTTTTTTATACCACAATGTACAGCAAAGATCCGTGGTACCAGGGAATCAAAACCGTTTTCACGATTCACAATATTCAGTATCAGGGAACTTACGGAATGGATCTTGTGAACGACGTTATCGGTCTCAAACCCGAGGACGCGGGAATTGTCGAATATGACGGCGACGTAAACTTCATGAAGGGCGCAATCGAATGCGCGGACAAGGTTACAACCGTTTCCCCGTCATACGCACAGGAGATTCTTGACCCGTGGTACAGCCACGGCCTCGACACGATTCTCAAAGCGAGACAATGGAAGCTTGAAGGAATTCTCAACGGAATCGACACCGAAAGTTATGATCCGGAAACCGACTCCGTAATCGAAAAGAATTACAACGTCAAAACCTTTGAAAAAGGAAAGGCGGAAAACAAAGCCGCCCTTCAGGAAAACCTCGGTCTTCCCGTCAGAGCCGACGTTCCGATGATCGGAATCGTTTCCCGCCTTGTTTCCCACAAGGGACTTGACCTCGTCAAGGGAATTTTCGACGAATTCCTTTCAACAACAGACGTTCAGGTTGTTGTTGTCGGTTCGGGCGATTGGCAGTATGAAAATTACTTCCGTGAGCTTTGCGACCGCTATCCGGGAAAAATTGCCGTAAGAATCGGCTTTGTTCCCTCGCTCGCAAGAAAAATTTATGCCGCGGCGGACCTTTTCCTCATGCCGTCAAAGAGCGAACCCTGCGGACTTTCTCAGA